>JAHLLQ010000001.1:315930-631860 GCA_020444065.1 bacterium
TACTATTGGGCGGACATCTCAGGCGATGTCTGGGGAACGGATCCCGATCCGGCAAGCCCGACATATGGGCAGATTATTTTGCAGCCATTCGATGATTGGTTCAGCGTGTTTCCAACCGATCCGGACTACTGGCATCCATATCTTCAATACGCATTCATCGATACGATCGATCAACAGCCCCCGGCAGCGGATAAGTCGAACATGGCGCTTGTTCAGAGTCAGGCCGGCCAGACGCACAGCCGCGGATTGCTTTTCGTCGCAAACGATGTCGAATTCAAGGGCAACGCAAACCCTGTCGTGAACCAGGATATTCTCGATGCGGATGGGAATCCATTCGTCGTCATGCCGGACGGCACCGTTGCGCCCGATACTACAATGTACATCAACCACCGTGGCTTCTTCCTGTCGTGGGGAGAAATCCAGACCTCCGGAAAGCGCACGGTCTACGGCGCAGTTTTCGGCGAACAGAATTTCTCAGGTTCCGGTCTCCTCTCGGTCTGGTACGACTACCGCATCGAGGGCGAGATCAATGCGATCGATGTGCCCGTGGCCTACGTGTCGTTCGCCACAACAACTTCGATGGTGAGTGAGTCGATTGGAACAACAACAGTCACGGTGACGCTCGATCACCCGGCAGACCCTCTGTGGACCTACGTGGACTACGCAGTGATCGCGGGCGGGACAGCCGTCTCGCCGGACGATTACTCACTCCTCGGTACCGGCACACTGGAGTTCGCGCCGGGCGTCGTGACGCAGGATGTTCTGCTCTCCATCGTCGACGATTCTCTGTTGGAAAGTCCCGAGACGGTTCTTCTGCAACTCTCGAATCCCATAAACGCTCACATGGGTTCGCCGGACACACATACGTTGACGATTATCGACAACGAGCCGACTCCAACACCGAGTCCATCTCCCACGCCGACTCCAAGTCTGACGCCCACCGACACTCCGACTGCGACTCCAACGCCGACGCCTGTGTGCGATCAGCCGGGCGATGAGAATCACGACTGCGCAGTGGATCTGGGCGAAGTCAACCAGGCAATCCTCGCGTTCCGTGGCGAGATTCCGCCTCCATCCAGCGTCGATACGGATGGCAACGGAGTGGTCAGCGTTGATGAGCTTAACGCGGTGATCGGTAACTACCGCGGAGACATCCCGCCGGTTACCCCGGAGCCTTCGATTACTCCAACCCCGTCGCCGACACCGGCACCGACTCCAGCAGGTCCGTGCGATCTGCCTGGAGACGAGAATAACGACTGCGTGGTGGATCTGGATGAGATGACCGCCGTTCTGAATGCCTATCGCGATCCGGTCAGTTACCCGGCGCCCCCGAGCGCCGACACGGACGGCAATGGGGTCATCGACCAGGCGGAACTGGATGCGGTGCTCGATGCCTACAGCAACCCGCTGCCGACGCTGACTCCGGTCCCGACGCCGACGCCCTCGCCGTCCCCGACACCGACGCCCATTGGCGGCTGTGGAGTCCCGGGCGACGAGAATGGGGACTGCGTGATCGATCTCCAGGAGCTGAACGCGGTCGTCGCGGCCTATCGCTACGGTGACCCCGCTCCGCCCTCCGCCGATACGGACGGCAACGGGGTGATCAGCGTTTCGGAGTTGAACGCGGTAATGCTGGAGTATCGCGCAAACCTGTAAAGCCCTGCTGGACATTTGACGGCCGGTGCGCTCCGCTTGGTACAATTGGCCAAGCGGAGCGCCCCTTTATGAGCGATCGTGACCGGACAGAACCGGGCGACCCCAAACCCTGCTTTCCTGAATGGCTTGTCCGCCGCGATCCCTTTCTGGCCGCGGCGGAAACGAACGGGCTATTCCAGGCGTTCCTGGTCCGCCGCCGTGCCGCCCGATTCCGGATGCCGAAGTTCGACGGAGGCGGCGCGGATGATGGAACCCCCGACATGCTGCCCTGGCTGGCCGGATTCCTGGTTCCCCTGATGATCGTCGCAACGATTGTGATGTTCTTCACACTTGGCTGCATCGGACTTCTGATCGGATCGTTCCTGACGATCGCGCTCCAGATTTATCGGAAGCGGAGAGTTGATCGCCGCATCGCTCTCCCCCGCTGGATCGATGGCGTGCTGGGTTCATCGCTTCATCGCCGGGCACTTCTGGATCTTGCGACGACTCCCGCCACGCCGTCGGAATATGCGGAGGCGTTGCTCCTTGAGAATCGCTACCGCAACTGGCGTTTCGGCAGCATCTGCTGGATCATCGTAGCCATCGCAGTGATGGCGCTGTATATCGCCGTCCGTTTGATTCTCGCATCCGGCGGCTTGACAGTGGGCGACTACGTGCTGCTGCTGGCAATGCTTGTTGTGATGATCGCCGCCCTTCCGTTCGTCTATTGGATGGGTGCCCGGAATGCCGCTCGAGAAGTAGCCGGTCGCATGCACGAGCTCTTCACGCTCTCGACGCTGGAATTGGCCGGCAAACGCGCCCTCACCGGTCTGCTCGTGATGATGGGAGTCACGTTGCTGAGCGTTGGCTGGCTGGTGGCTCTTGTGCTGGGAGCCGTGCTCTTTGTGAAGCTCGTCATCGCGCCCATCAATCACGCCACGGGTTGGTTGAACTTACGGGGAATGCTGGGCGAGATCATCGCGGGGCATCTGCAGCAGAGTGTTCCTCAGTTGATCGTGGGTGTGCTCCTGATCGGCTTGGCGTTCCTGCTCGCAATGCTCGGTCGCTGGGCAAAGCAATCGTGGGAGCGCAACCGGCGCGATGCCATGCGAAAGGCGGAGTACGCGATTCCCTTCGTGCAAGCCTTCCTCGCCGGAGATGAAGTGGAGATGGAACGGCTGCGGTTGAGTCATCTGCGCCGTATTCATCCTCCAAAGGAGGTTGGCCCTCCTAGCTGCACCGAAATGCTTCGCAATGAATCACCGTCCTCGGCGGAGAAAGGGGCAGATGCGACATGATGAGATTGTCTGCGGCGACACTCCTGCTTGCCATCCTCGCGACCTCTCCTGCTGAGAGCGAAGTGCTCTACAACGACAGCGATATCTCCGAGGCCGCTTTGACATATCCGAAAGCAGCCACCGCCGCAGAAGGAGATCTCCTGATCGTTGAGCCTTCGTTCGGGGTCTCTCCGGATGTGCGGGCAAACATGAAGAGCGCCGGGCTGGATGTTATCGCGTACATCCCGAGGGGGGCGTTCCTCGTACGCGTCGCATCACCCACACGTGCGAACGAATGGCTGCGCACGACTCGTACCGCTATGACTCTCCAGCCGGAATGGAAGATCCAACCGGAGTTGCATGCCCTCTCCGAACTTAATCCGGAACTACCGATCCAATTGGTTATCGGACTTGTCGAAGATTCATCGACAGCCGAGAAGGCGGTCCTCTCCGCCGGCGGCAGGATCACAAATCGGTCAAATACGCCGGGCAAATATCGACTTGGAGTCACCGTGCCGGCCGGGGAACGCTCGGAGCTTCTCGCGTCTGTCAGCGCCGAGCGCGCGGTCTATACAATCGAACCAGGCGGCAGCGCGCGACTGCTGAATGACAACGCATCCCCTATAACGCAGGCAGGATCGCCGAGCGGGGGGAGGCCAATCTGGGATCGCGGGATCCACGGAGAAGGTCAGATTATCGCCATTCTCGATACGGGGCTTGATCCCGACAATTGCTATCACCGCGAAGCGGACATGAGCCTTCCTCCGACCGTGGAGGGCACGGGCACGGGCACTCCCGATCTGACGCGGCGCACTGTAATCATCTACGACTTTCTGTATTCCGGCGATTTCAATCCCGGGAACGGCGATTGGGATAGTCAGAATCATGGCACATGGGTTGCCGGAAACGCTTTGGGTGCATGGATCAATAACCCACTTGCGCGCAATGCCTCAAATGGTATGGCGCCGCTTGCCCAGTTGATCGTGCAAGATGGTGGTTATGCGGTGGACAATTGCGGAGATCTGCAGGCACTCGGATGTCCGGTCGTGGACCTCACGCCATTCCTGGATCAGGCTGTTGCCCAAGGTGCCAACATCCACAATAATAGTTGGGGCGATCGCGAGAACTACACTCCGCACAACACGTACACCTTTCCGACCGCCGACATGGATGACGCGACGTGGCGAAATCCGGAATTCCTGATCTTCTGCGCCGCCGGAAACGATGGGCCCGCATCGGGTAGCGTTGGCAGTCCCTCCACGGCGAAGAACGTCGTGGCCGCGGGAGCGACTGAATCGCCGACCTTGTCCGGAAATGACTACGAGGATATAACCACGTGGTCCAGTCGCGGCCCGACATCCGATGGACGCATCAAGCCTGATCTGACAGCTCCAGGCCAGACGCGCACAGCCCTGAACGACGACAATGCGGTGTCTGGGAATTGCGAGACAAGCATCGCCCAGGGCACCAGCATGGCCTCGCCCGTTTCCGCTGGAAGCGCGGCGCTTGTTCGTCAGTACTTCACCGAAGGCTGGTACCCCACGGGCACGAAGCAGCCCGAGAATGCTTTCACGCCCTCTGCTGCATTGATCAAGGCGACGTTGCTTGCGGGCGCAGTCAACATGACCAGCATCCCAATAGGTGGCTTTCCCCCGAACAAGTACCAGGGCTGGGGACGCATTCACCTGGAGAATTCGCTGCAGTTCGAAGGCGACGATCGGCAACTGATCGTTGTTGATGAACGCAGGGGTTTCGCGGACGCAGATGGCCCGGCGGACACATACTATATCGATGAGAGCAGCACTGCCGTTCTTCCGACGCGGATCATGCTCGTGTGGTCGGATTATCCGGCCGATCCTGCGGCGAGTCTCGCGCTCGTCAACGACCTCGATCTGACAGTCATCAACCTGTCGGACGGAACGACGTATCGCGGCAACAATTACGATGCGGCAACAGGTCTATCGCAGCCCGGGGGCGATGCGGATCGCATCAACAACGTCGAGGGGGTTACAATCCCCGCGGGGACACCCGGGATATTCGCCGTTCAAGTCACCGCAGAAACCATCGTTTATGGGCCCCAGGGCTATGCCATTGCGATCAGTGGAAGTGCCCAGGAATCCGATGGGCCGGCGATTTCCGGATGGACGTTTCGCTAGCTGGATGTCGCGTCACCGCAAGGCGGTGATTTCGGGAAGAAAAAAGTCGAAAACCGTGCTTGACGTAAGCCCCAAGGTACCTCGTATATTCCCCGTCCCTTGCGGCGGCTATCCGCCCTCGCCAAGGGAAAAGACCGTGACCCGTTCGTCTAGCCCGGTCTAGGACACCGCCCTTTCACGGCGGCAACACGAGTTCAAATCTCGTACGGGTCACCACTAAGTCTAGCAAAATCAGCTCTCTACAACAAAGACTTGAGCCAATTTACCGCCGATCCCCCAGAGTGACCCTCTGGGGGATTCTCGGTGCAAGAACCCAATTCCATCGAGCGATAGACCCACAAGGGCGGTTTCAAGAACGTAATTGGGTATTAAACCAAATGCTTGGAGCCGGTAAGCAGTACCTGCCTACCCTCTTTAGAGATGGCGTCTCGGCAGTCTGTAGAGTACCCACTTACCATCATCCTGCAATACATAGAAGTATCGATGCAGCGGAGCATCAACCGAGATTTCCTTCACCGTATGTTCAAGGAAGAACGAATTCAGTAAGCGTGACAACTTCTCCTCATCCGGGTCACTAATATCCGAGTCAATCTTGAAGCCAATTGAGTTGTGCGTGAGTCCCGTGGCTACAACACTCGTCTCAGAAATCGATTCTAAAAATTTGTGAAGCGCCCCCAAGAGAGTGACGTTCTCTTTGGTCCACGGTCCCTCTGAGGTTTCGACGTTCAACGCTGCAGCGCTCGTTCGCCTTGAAGCAAGAACCTCTGAACGCAGCTCTTCTAGTGCGTTCTGAAATTTCGCCGCCAGAGCGTCTTCTCCTTTGACGGTAGCGGGGACGGCAGACATCTCTATCCCATAGTATTTCCAGATCGGATTTCCTTCCTTTCTAATCGCCTTGTCCCTTTCCAATCTCTCGCATATTGCTTGGACAGAGGCCTTGAGGGCTTGGGGGCGGAGGTTGCTGCTGTAATCACAGTATCCAATAGTCTTCACATCGAAAGGCGGCTCTTCTGTCTTGTCGTCCTTAAGAAGAGTAATCGACTTATTCAGCGCCGTCCGAATTCCCAATTCAAGATGAACATTCGGGTTCCACGCAGACATATCGATTAGACAATGGTCAGCCTCGCAGAGCTGCCTGACAATTTCTGCGTTGATATTGACTGTTGTGTCTGCAGCGGGAGGTATGGGGAGGAACCCGGCCTTCTCCACCGCAGCGCAGTGGATGTACTCACAAACAAGCTTGAAGTGATCCTTATGTCCCCCATATTCTTCTAGCCTATGCTCAGGGACACTGATAGGCATTACTATGAAACAGGTAGGTTTGTCGTCGCCCATTTCTCATCCCCTCTGAACAAAGATTCTCCAACGTGAACACGATCCCTGACGCTGTGCTGGAATCGATTGCATACTGCTTCTGCCATTAGGAAACGACGAGACACAAGGCAAATGCTGACTGAGCCTCATTTTCGCAGATCAGGAGCGGAAACTTGAACCATTTTGAGCCGATTAAAATGGGTTCAGGTGGCAAAAGCGCTGCAAATACAGGCTATTCCTCCCCAATGGTACGTTCAAATCTCGTACGGGTCACCACCGAATTTGCGGTCCGGCCACAAGCCGGGCCGCTTTTTTTTGTCCATGTAAGAAGCCCCGGAGCGGAGGAACCGTCCGGGGCTTCGTTTGTTGTGGTTGATTCCTGCAGCAGCGCCTCTACTCCACCGTCACGCTCTTTGCGAGGTTTCGGGGCTTGTCAACGCTCAGGCCCTTCAGGCAGGCCGTGTAGTAGGCCAGCAGCTGAAGCGGCACGACGGTCAGCAACGGCATCACCGGATCGCTGACGGATGGGACATAGAGCACGTGCTGGCAGATGTCTTCCAGTTCCGTGTTGCCATCGGTTGTCACGGCGATGATCTTCGCTTTGCGCGCCAGCAGTTCCTGGATGTTGTTCATTACCTTCTCGTAGATGCGATCCTTCGGCGCGATCACGACGACAGGCATGTTCTCGTCGATCAGTGCAATCGGACCGTGCTTCATCTCCGCAGCGGGATAGCCCTCCGCGTGGATGTAGCTGATCTCCTTCATCTTGAGAGCGCCTTCGAGCGCGACCGGGAAGTTCACGCCGCGGCCGAGGTACAGAAAGTTCCGGACGCCCGAGTCGACGACCTCGGCGGCGATCTTCTCGATCTGCTCCAGGCACTCTTTTGCCAACATGTGATCGATCAGATTCGGCACCTTCAGCATGTCTTGAATGACGTCATCTGCGAAGTAGCTCGACATGTCGCGCTGCCGACCGACGTGTACGGTCAGCAACAGCAGCGTCACAACCTGGGCGGTGAATGCCTTTGTCGAAGCGACACCGATTTCGATGCCGGCGTGCGTGTAAATGCCGCTGTGAACTTCGCGAGCGATCGTGCTGTTCACGACGTTGCAAATGCCGAGCGTACGCGCGCCCTTACGCTTCAGTTCGCGCAACGCGGCCAGTGTATCCGCCGTCTCGCCGGACTGCGAAATAAAGATGGCGAGATCCTCGCCAGGACGGACGATCGGATTGCGATAGCGCAGCTCGGACGCGTACTCGACCTCGACGGGGATGCGCAGAATCTCTTCGATGAGATACTTACCGATCAGGGCCGCGTGCCAGGACGTTCCGCACGCAACGATGATCACACGGCGCAGGTTACGGATTTCATCGACAGTCAGACGAGCGCCGCCCAGGTGGACATCGCTGGCCTCTGGACGAACACGTCCGCGCATGGTGTTCGTGAGCGCGATCGGCTGGTCGAAGATCTCCTTCAGCATGTAGTGCTCGAAGTCGCCGAGGTAAATCGACTCCAGCTTCTGGTCGAGACTTTCGACCTTCGGCGTAATCGGCGTCTTGTCGAGCGAGAAGATCTCATAGCCCTCGGGAGATGCGGAGACGACTTCGCCGTCGTTCAAATAAACGACCTGGCTGGTGCGCGAAATCATTGCCGGCACGTCGGAGGCGAACACGTAGTGTCCCTGGCCGCCGATGCCGAGCACCAACGGGCTGCCCATTCGGGCGGCCACGATCTTCTCCGGCTCCTTCACACTGACAACAAGAATGCCGTAGGTGCCGCGCAGTTCTTTGCAGGAAAGACGAACGGCTTCGACCAGATCGCCTTCGTAGAAACGCGCGACCAGGTGAGCAATGATCTCGGTATCGGTTTCCGTTTGGAAGTCGACGCCTTCGGATTCCAGGGCAGTGCGCAGCGCCATGTGATTCTCGACGATGCCGTTGTGAACGACGGCGAACTCGCCCTTCGCATCCACATGCGGGTGCGCATTCTTCTCGGTCACGCCACCATGAGTGGCCCAACGTGTATGAGCGATACCGACGGACCCGTGAGCGGGCAGCCGTCGGCCGTTGATTTCCAGGTTACGAACCATTCCCACCGACTTGGAGACATGAAGTCCCTTCTCGTCGACAATGGCCATCCCAGCAGAATCGTAGCCCCGATACTCCAGAAGTTTCAGGCCGCCGATGAGGCAATTCCACGTGTCCTCAACGCCAACGCAGCCGACAATACCACACATATTCGAACCTCATATTCGTTTAGAGTGCCTCGCCGCCGCTCTCCCGATCCTGCGCGGGCGCTTCCGGTCCGGTCTAGCGAACCCCCGCAGGCTGGAAGCCGGTTCCGGTCCAAATCAACATGAATTTCCAGGGATCAAAGGTCGCCCCCGGACTCCCTGATAAAAGGCCTGCTTGGACCGTCTTGCCAAATCCCGCTAAAACCTTTGGAATCAGACCTTCACGCCAGAACACCAGCAAAGTGCGGCCTTGATCGTGTGCATGCGATTCTCAGCTTGCTCGAAAGCCAGGCAGCGATCTCCGTCCAGCACGTCGTCGGTAATCTCCAGCCCGCGGCGTGCCGGCATGTCGTGCAACACCATCGCATTCGGCGCAGCGGCAGCAACCAGTTCGGAATTGATCTGGAAGCCCTGGAAGTCCTTCTCACGCTTGGCCTTCTCTTCTTCCTGGCCCATCGAAGCCCAAACGTCCGTGTACAGAATCTGGGCACCCTGGACAGCCTCCTTCGGATCGCGCACGATCTTCACCAGGTCGCGTGCCTTGGGATTCAGCTTCTCGCAAATCGCCCAGGCCCGCGGATCGGGGTCGTAGCCCTCCGGAATCGCCAGAGCCATCTCGTGACCCAGAATGCACGCCATCATCATCAAGGAATGGGCGACATTGTTGCCGTCGCCGATCCAGGCCAGCTTGAGGCCATCGAATGAACCGCGGTGCTCCAGAATCGTCAGGTAGTCGGCCATGATCTGGGTCGGATGCTCGAAATCCGACAGGCCGTTGATCACAGGAATCGAGGCCCACTTGGCGAGTTCGACGACGCCTTCGTGCGAGAACACGCGAGCCTGGATGATCTGGCACCAGCGCTCGAGGTTGCGGGCCAAATCGCTGATGCTCTCGCGTTGACCAAGGCGGCCGATTTCCGTGGCAGCCAGGTTGATCCCATGCCCGCCGAGTTGGAACATGCCGGCCTCGAAGGAGCATCGCGTACGCAACGAGGGCTTCTCGAAGATCATGGCAAGGACGCGTCCGTCCAGATGAGCCGGCTGGCGCCTGCCCGCGGCCAGGCCTTCTTTCCATTCCTTCTTGAGCTTGGCGGCGACGCCCAGGAACTCATCCACGTCGCTGCGTGTCAGATCGCCGATCGAAATCAAGTCGCGCATGGTCGGATACTCCACGAAATAGTGTTCATCAATCGCCCCGTCAAGCCGGGAAGCAGTGGTCTGAGGGACGAGGGGCCGCGGTGGCAACCCCGATTAGGACTCCGCCCAAAAACCAAGCCCGCCGGCACTGGCCGACGGGCTTGGGGGTCTGTCTCTGAGCAGAGCTCGGGTCAGTAGATCGACCAGTCTTCAACGTCATTCGGACTATTGACGATCGTGACCGTGAACATGTTTGCAAATCCGGCGGTAATGAGGGTCCCACCGGTTGGGGTTCCGAGGATGATCACAAATCTCTCGTCGTTCTCTCCGTAGTCGGTGTCGGGAGTCACTTCGACCGTGATATACTCGACGCGATCGCCGGCGGTGAATGTCAACGGCGAGGGAGTGATGACATTGAAATCCGTTCCTTCTTCGGCTCCATCGGTGGTTGTCGGGGTGATTGTGAATGGAACCGTCACCGTTCCGGATGGAGGTGCGCCCAGGAGAACGGGAATCTGGACCGTGGTATCGCCGGCGTTGGAGTCTTCGTAGATATCCACGGATTGGGCAGAGACGTTGCGGGGGAAACTGACGTCGGGCGAAGCGCTGTCCGCCTGCACCCAACCAATGTCCTCGAAGGCTTCGACGGCATAGCCCGGATCGTGGATGCCCTGGCCGTTGGTGAGTGCGGGTTCCATCATCTCGTTCGGGCTGAAGCTGGTATCCCAGTGCGAGACACTCGAGCCAGGTTCAAAGGAACTGGGAGCGTACATCTCGCCGGGAACCCCATAGTAACCCACCATTGCGGGAGCCAGGTCGGGCGTTCCGTTGCCGTCAACATCGGGCACCCCCCAGTAGAGGTTGGTGCTTCGGATGGCAGAGTAACGCTGGCCATTCGTCATTGAGGTCAGCGGCGTGTAAGTGTCCACACCATCATACTCTGTCAGCATCCGGTCATAGATTCCCGGAAGTCCTGCGGCCCAGGCACCAGTGGTGTCGTTGATCAAGTCCGAGAAACCGAGACCGTGGCCGATCTCGTGCATGCAGACTGTGATGAGGTCAAACTCGTTGGAAGCGGGATTCCCATCGGTGCCGTAGTACCAGGAGAATCCAGGAACGGCGCCGGCGTCGATATCGGAGTTGAAGACAATGTAGATTTCCGGAGTGCTACCATTCATGTCTGAGCCGGAGATCGCTTTGGCCAGGGACGGGCCGTAGAGTGTGCTGGGCTCGCCGCTGGCAATCTGGTAGTAGCTGCTGCCGGAGGTGGCGTAGCCGAGAATACCGCCGCCACCCAGGGGATTGAACTGAGCCTGGACAACGATGGAGACGTTGTTCGGGCCTTCGAGAATGTCAGACCAATTGGCCAGAGCTGTTTCAAATGCAGTCTTGCGGGAAGCACCATAGGTAGCGTCATTGAAGCCTTCGCTGGCGCCTTCCGTGGAGTAATCTGCGGACAGAGTCACCGCGGACGAGGAAGCGGGCAGGGCAAGGACGCCCGCGCAGAGGAGACCGGCTCCAAGAATAGTGAGATTCTTCAGCGTCTTCATTCGGCGTTCTCCTCGGTGGTGGTGTGCTGGTGGCGGCATTCGTATGCCTCGGCCTCGCCCTTGTTCGTGACACAACTGAACGATGCGTTGCCGTTCTTGTCGATATCGACGACGGCGAAGTTGACGAGACTTCCCTCGGGAAGACGGTGCTCGATCACGCCGTCGGGACGCTCGATGATCTCGACTTCACCAAACTGGCGCCAGTTCGGGGCAACCTCGCGGATCATGTCTTCGAACTTCGCATCGCCCATGCGCTTACGAAGCTCCTGCTCGGCCTCTTCGGTGAAGGCGGCGCGCATGCCGGCCGACGCAATCACGGGACGGGCGCGGAAGCCCTTGGAGAGATCGGCGGGATCGGCGGCTTCGACGGAGGCGAAATTGAGCTGCGGGCCCTCAACAGAGGCCAGCGCTTCGCGGATTGCAGCAACCTGATCGGCGGAGGGCTCGGCCACGTTGCCTTCGGCATCCACGAACGTCCAGATACCGGCAGAAGCGTGCGAGACAGTCGACTTGGTGCACTTGCTGGCGTCGCAGGTGCCAGAGCAGTCCTTCTGCCCAGCGTGCTCGCCGCACTTAGCGGGGTCCATGCCTTCGCATCCAGCCTTGGCGTGGCCTTCGCAGGCGCCTTCCGCTTTGCCTTCACCTTCGCAGTGCGAGGCAGACTTGGCCTTGGCATGGCCGTCGCAGTTCGCGGTCGACTTGGTTTCCATAGAACAGCCGGATTTGGCTTCCGACTTTGCCTGGGCGGCAGTGAAGGGACAGGCAGCCTTCGTTTCGGTGGCCGCGCCTTCTGCCTTCATGGTGCTCGGGCACTGTGCCGAAGCGGTCGCGGCGAAGCCCAGTGTCAGACCGGCTAAAGCCAGTCCCATTAACAGAGAACTCTTGCGCATTGGGTGACTCCTTAAACGGGTGTTTTGGGTTAGGAAGCGGAACAGCAGAGTATCTGAAGTTCCGAATATCGTTTTCCCCAACTTCCTAATCAGGGTGCATGGGTATGCAAGTCAGATTCCTATGACAAGCCAAATTGCCCGCATTTCGGCCCATTTCAACGAAGCACAGAGTCTGCAATCGGGTCATCGTCTCAGGGGATTCCCGTCTTCCAGGTTGAATAACCGGTGTCGACGGCCGTAAGAGACTCCAGAGGCCCGATCGATGGAAGACCAAGAGTCAATAGAGCTCGAATCCGTTCCCGTGGACTGCGATGCTGAATCCAGAGTCCGGTTTCGTGCGGAAACAGAGGCCAGGGTTTATTCAGGCGTCGATCCACTGGATCAGATCAAAGCCCAGGGCGAATTTCTCCACGAAATCCGGAATCGGCATTACCCCGTTTGGATTATCATTCTTGCCTGGCTGTTCGTCACCCCATTCGCCGGTATGTGGATACACATGGCAATCACCGGGATTGTCGACAGTCTCTCTTCCGGCAAAGATATGCCCTTCAATCTCCTGATGGGATCGATGGCGGTGCTGGGCGCTCTTCTGGTGATCGCGTACCCGGTCAAGATGACGTACAATGCTCTTCTGTGTTGGCGGATGAATCGGAAGAGAATCACGGAGGGAGTCCGGCATGGCTGATATGCCCATCTGCTACAACTGCCTGGCTGAGAACGAACCGGATCGGGATATGTGCTGGAAGTGCAATGCCCCGCTCACGGCCTACGCGACGATCGATCCGATCAAGCGAATTCACGCCGGTGGCTTCTTCCTTTCGCGCCTTGTCGCCAGACGCCCATCCCTGCCGGTGCTTCTGTTGGCTTGGTGTTCATTCGGGGGCTTCGCGCTTGGTCACCTGTGTGCCGCAGGAATGACGATCATTGGCACAAGGATCTCGAACTTCGGCGAACTGCTGATAATTGGAGCGTCCTGTCTCTTCTTCCTGTTCTGGGCCGTCCTTATCCTTGCGATCCCGATTCGTATGACGGTGGCCTATCGCCGCTCCCCTGCCAGCAACGAAGGGACCGGCCAGAAGGCCTGACCGGTCCAGCATAGCTGATTCGAGATAGGCCTTCGCTCAAACAGCGGCAGGAGATTGCCGCCGTGTTCCCCGGAAAATCTCCACCATGTCGTCGACTGTCACGGGACCGGCCGCGGAGATCGACTCGCCGTCTCCGTAAGCCTCCGCCGCGTAGCGCGCCGCAGGTTCGAAGGCATCCTCCGGCACACCGGCGTCGACAAGCGATTCGTACAAGCCAACGGATTCGAGCCAGCGAGAAAAGCAATCGATGAACTCGGCGGCCGCGATACGATCGTCGGTCGCACCAACATCGAACATTTCCCGGCCCAGGCGTGCGAAACGATCGACTGCTCGCCCGTGCCCGATCATCCAACGGAAGTAAGAGGGATACAGCACCGCCAGCCCGCGGCCGTGAGCGAGATCCGGCACCTGTCCGGAGAGGGCGTGTTCCATATTGTGCATCGGGAAGCCGGACGGTGCACGGCCGACGCCCTGCATGCCGTTGAGCGCCAACGTCGCGGCCCACTGCAGATCGCCGCGTGCATTCAGGTCGCCCGGATCGTCGATCGCGGCTGGTGTCGCTTCCAGCACTGTCTTCAACACCGATTCCGTGTAGCGATCAGCAAGGATCGAATCGTTTCCGCCGGCGATGTAGTTTTCGAAGACGTGACTCATGATGTCGGCCGCACCATCCACCGTGGTCTTCTCCGGCAGCGACGTGTGGAGTTCCGGATCGAGAATCGCCACCATGGGCTTGACCTTCTCATGGGCCATCGGGGCCTTGCCCTTGATGTCTTCGTTCGAGAGCACGGCAAAGGGCGTCACTTCGCTGGCAGTGGCAGCGGTCGTTGGAATTGCGATGATCGGCAGCGGGTCGCCGACCTTTCCCTCGTTTGGCTGCCGCGAGGTCAGACTCCACGAGTCGGTCTCCGGCTGCTTCGCCAAGACGGCGACGAACTTCGAGGCATCCATCACGGAGCCACCGCCCAGCGCCACGATCAGATCAACGCCCTCGGCGTAGGCCAGCTTGCCCGCCTTGTTCACTGTCGTGTGCCGTGGGTTCGGCTCGATTCCTTCGAAGACGGTCGATTCGATGCCGGCGGACGTCAGGCTGGCCTGCACCTTGTCCAGCGCGCCGATGCGCTTCACGGAGCCGCCCCCGATCACGATGAGGGCTTTCTTCCCGAGGTCGCTTGCGATCTTGCCAACCTCGAGGATTCGCCCCGGACCGAACTTGATCCGGGTCGGGATGTAAACTTCAAAAGGTTGCATTGCTCGCCTCCCAGGTCAGAGCTTGTTGTGAGAGCCGTCGCAGAAGGGCGCCTTCTCGGAGTGCTTGCATCCGCACCAGGCAACCTTGCACGCCTCGTCGAGTTGAACCATCATCGGGCGCTTTCCAGTTCCCGCGTGGGAACCATCGCAGTAGGGCTGTTTGGCGGAAAGGCCACATGAACACCAGGCCTTGCGGCCGGGCTCTTCATCGATCACGTAAGGAGCTTTCTGGGGGACTTTTTCGGGAGCCATTTGAGACTTCCTTTCCAGGAGGATGAGCATGCCCGCTGCCGAAGTGCAAAATCCAGGCCGCGTGCTATGCCGGATGTTGAGAAAGCATCACCCACAGGCGCAACGCGTCCCGAGTGGCCTGAACATCATGCGTGCGGATGACGCGCACTCCGTGGTTGGCGCACCAGATCGCCCCAGCGAGCGACCCTGGCAGACGATCGGATGCCTGCTTCCGGCCCAACAGGTGGCCAATAAACGACTTGCGCGAAACAGACACAAGCTGAGGAAAACCAAGGGTATTGAGTTCGCGAAGATGCTGGAGAACATCCATATCCCAATCGTACCAGGGGACCGGCTGACTGCGGAAGAACCCAATCCCCGGATCGATTACAATATGTTCCTTCGGAATCCCCGCCTTGCGTGCGCGCTCGGCAGCGTCGGCCAGAATCGTTCGGACAACCTGGTGAGGAGGCGCCGCATCCGGTCCCTCGATGACGCGGTCTTCGTTCGCCATCAGGATCACGCCGGCGCCGCGCTTTGCAGCCAGTTCCGCCATCTCAGGGTCCCCTGCCAAACCGGAGACGTCGTTGATGATCGTTGCACCGGCAGTGAGTGCCGCTGCGGCCACCGACGCCCTTGCCGTATCTGCTGAGATTGGCAGGCCAGAAGCCTCACGGGCTGCTTCAATGGCCTCGACCAGACGCTCGGCTTCCTGTTCGGCGGTTACGAAGGTCTCCTTATACGGAGCGGTCGACATCGCGCCGATGTCGAGAATGTCGGCTCCCTCGTTCGCAGCCTGCTCGGCGCGATCGCGGACGGCCTGGCGCCCGAGCGCCACCGAGCCGGGATAGAACGACTCCGGGCTGACGTTGATAATCGCGAGCAGCCGAACAGGGTCCTTGGGCCCGATTCGAACTGTTCCGAGTCGAAACGTCGCAGGCTCGGTATTGGCGGTCATCTGGGGCTCCTGTGGATAACTCTGGGGAAAACTCTGTGGAGAACATGTGGGTCGAAGGTGAATCCCTGGGGAGAGGTTCGGCAACAAGGATTTTCCTGCCACTGGAGGCCCACTCCGGCTTGACGAGACGCGTTCGCACTTCCTATCCCAACGGCTGCCGCCACACAACGGCCCTCCCATCACAGATTCTCTTTCAAGGCTGCCGGTCATGTCCGAACCTGTTCCCGCCCACTCGTCCAGCCCACGCCCCGAGCGCCAGCATCCTCACAATCTGGATGCCGAGCGCGCGGTCCTCGGTGCCGTCTTGCTCGATAACGACGTACTCGGCGAGATCAGTCGCTTTCTGAAGATCGAAGACTTCTACCAGCCCGGTCACCAGATCATCTACACCTCGATGCTGGAGCTGCACAACGCGGGCAAGCCGGTTGAACTGACGATGCTGGCGGACATGCTGCGGCGCGAAGGAAAGCTCGACCAGGTCGGCAATTACGTTTATCTGGCCAACCTCGAGCAGTTTGTCCTCTCGACAAGTGCCGCGCCTGAGCACGCGCGCCTTGTTCAGGAGAAGTCCATCCTGCGCCGTCTGATGAGCGCCGCCGATACGATTCTGCATGAGTCGTCGGAGGAGCGCCGCGAGGTTCTCGAGCAGATCGAGATGGCTGAGAAGCTGATCTTCGAGGTCAGCCAGGAAACACACTCCGGCCGCTTCCAGTCGGTCGAGAAGCTGATGGAAGATACCATCGGCGAGATCATGCACCTGTACGAGACGAAGCAGCCCAAGGCGGGCCTGCCGACCTACTTCAAGGACCTGGATAAACTGATCGGTGGGCTCGAGCCTTCCGCCTTGGCAATTCTTGCTGCCCGTCCCTCCATCGGCAAGACAGCGCTTGCGCTGAACATCGTGCGGAACGTCGCAGCGGTCGGCAATCGACCCGTCGCGATGTTCTCACTCGAAATGGGCGCGGAGCAGTTGAACATGCGCCTTCTCTGCAGCGAAGCCCGCGTGCCCAGCCATCGCGTTCGCAAGGGACAGATCAAGGAGCGCGAATGGGAGACGCTGCGCGAGACGGCGTCTCATATGATGGACCTCCCGATCTACATCGACGATACGGCGGCCATTTCCATCATGCAGTTGCGATCGCGAGCCCGCCGTCTCAAGGCCCAGCGTCCAGATCTGGCGTTGATCGTTGTAGACTATCTGCAGCTCATGCAAGGTCCCGAGCGGCGCGGTCGCGACATGAACCGACAGCAGGAAGTCAGTGAAATCTCGCGCGGACTGAAGGCGCTGGCGAAGGAATTGAACGTCCCGGTTCTGGCGCTCAGTCAGCTTTCCCGAAACATCGAATCTCGAAGCGGCAAGGAGAAGTCGGCCCGCCCGATGCTGAGCGATCTGCGCGAGTCCGGCGCCATCGAGCAGGACGCCGACATCGTCATGTTCGTGCACCGCGATCGCGTCGAAGTGCAGAAGGACGAGGACGGTCGGATGCCCGACAAGTCGCTTCCCATCCCCACCGAACTGATCATCGGCAAGAACCGCAACGGCCCGATCGGAACGGTTGACGTGCTCTTCCTGGCGGACTTCACGCTGTTTGTGGATGCGTTGAGAGACTGATCAGAATTCCGCTTCGCCAAGGACATCCTTGATCTGCATATCGGCGAGTTCGGCTTCGGTTTGCTGCTGCTCGCTTGAGAGGCGATTCAGTTCGCGCCGCAAGCGATCGGTTTCTTCTTCCGCCTGCTCGGCACGGCGCATGGCCGCGCGCACTTCCGCTTTGAGGGCAATGTCACCCGTTGGCATTGATGCGTCGCCGGACAGCGGCGTGTCGCCGGGCAATGGAAGCGGAGCGTAACTGCGCCACGCATAGCCCCCCGCCACTGCAAGAACCATCAGCAGCAATACACCAATGACGGGGAAGAAAAGCCCGCGGGAGGATGTCTTTGAGGAACGTTTGCGACGCTTAGCCATACGGCCCCTTCCGGAATCCGATTCTTGATTCCTGAAAGCCCGACGATGGCTACAACGTCAAGTTTGATTCTGTTCCTGGAGCGCGATTTCGGCGGCGCGAGCCCTCATGACACGGCAGACAACAACGCACGCCGCTAACAGTGCGAATGGAAGCGAAATGAATCCCATCGCGGCCAATGTCGTCAGGTAGAGGTCGGGGAAGCAATTCAGCCAGGACTGATACACTTCTGCTGAAGAGAGGAATGGGGAACGGATCAACAGCCCGCCAGAGATGCCGGCGATCAGGAAGCAACTGTGGAAGTAAACGCCGTTTACCCGCGCAGCCTCGTCCCGCGGAAGTTCGCGCAGATCGATGATGGAGGTGCAGGAGATCAGCGCCCACCACGTGATGATGACCAAAACCGCGGGGCCGCCAAGGGAACTGATCGCACCCATGCCCAGGATCGCGCCGAAGACGGCGATCAACAGCAAGACATCAGGGAATGCCTTGGGGTAGTTCCGCCTCAACACGGCCCCGGCCAGGAGCCATATCAGAATCAGCCCAAGGAAGAATGGGATGACACCCGGATGCACGAGATTCATCGGGATTGCCGCCAAAAGAGTATCGTCATACTTGACTAAAACTGAGTCTCTTAGCCCCCAGTTTACCCCGTCAAGCGCTGAGGCGGGGATCCGCAGGATTTCCCTGTCATTTACCCTTGCCTACAAAGAATTGCCACTGCGAGGTTTACATCCCTCAACGCAAACTCCCGGGAGTCATCGCCGTGACCGCCAGATGCTTCACTATTTCCGCCATCCTGCTGCTGTTTCTCGCCTCATTCGGCTGGGCTGGAGAGACATTCGAATATCAGGGCCGCCTGGAAGAAGACGGTCAGCCCTATTCAGGGATGGCCCGATTCTACTTCGGTATCTACCAGCAGAATGGAACCGATCAGACGTTCCTGTGGACGAACTCAGGTGCCCCCAACGCCGAGCTGCCCCCCGAACAGGGAGTTCCGGTTGAGGTGAAGGATGGGGAGTTCCTTGTCGAAATTGGCGATGTCACCCTGAGCAATATGAATCCGCTGCCCGGCTTTCTGTCGGATGAGGAATTCCCACTCCAAATGCGTGTCTGGGTAGATGTCGGCGAAGGGATTCAGCAACTTCCGTCGGACCGACCTGTACATGTCCCGCGTGCGTTCGAGGAAGCAGAGGGTGACGATATTATCCTCTACGTAGACCCGATCACGGGGGATGACAATAATACGGGCAAAGCCCCGCATCGCGCAAAGAAGACGATTCAGGCAGCGGTGGATGCGCTCCCTCCGGTCATTCGCCAGACAACGAGAATCCAACTGGCAGATGGAGTCTACCAGGAGCGCGTTACGCTCCGAAACAACGTGATCCTGGGGGATCGAATCTACGTCCATATCGAGAAGAACCCCGATTCGACGGGCGAAGCTGTCTTGCGGCCAGCGGGCACCGAGCAGAGCGAGGCGTTTGTTCTCGAGGGGGTCTCCGTGGGAGTGAATTTCCGAGGACTTCGTTTTGAGGGATTCAGCAAGTCTGCAATCCGATCAGTATTCTCCCGGATGAACGTAGTCGACTGCGAGTTCGAAGGAAACCGGTACGGGATCAAGGCCGAACGGAATAGCGCTCCCTCCGTGGTTCGATGCCGGTTCATTGGAAACGAAACAAGCATCCTGGTATCCACCAGTTCTTCCGGCTACCTTGCTGACTGTAAGATCAAAGACTCGACGGGATCAGGGCTCAACGTCATGTATGGAAGCCAGCTCATGATGCGGAACACAACCATCGAGGGGTCGGCGCTGCACGGGCTCCAGTTAGAGAGCTCTACTGCTCGTCTTTATGAATGCAATCTGTTCAACAACGGGAACAAGGTTTACGGAAGCGGTCTCACGTGCTCGGTGGGCTCACAGGCAAAGGTCACTCTGGGGCACTTCCACGGAAACGGCGAGGCCGGCGTCTACGCGACACGCGGGTCCTATATCCATCTGGGGGATGGAACCCATTCGATCGTCGACAACAAGATTGGGATTCTCGTCGAACTCAACAGCGGCGTTGAGTATCAGAGGGACAGAGTCAGATTCCAGGGCAATGGAACCGAAACGGATGTGGACAGTTCCTCGTCGCTTTTTGCGCGTTGAGTTCGGGATCGACAGCAACTCGAATGTAAACTCAGTCAGTCCCCCGAAGTGCTTTTCCGCTTGATTGCGGAGTGGCTTTGTCGACATTGCGATTCGCCCGGACGCGATTGCTCTCGGGCGAATCTCACATTTCGGCGAGGCCATCATCCACCAGTGGAAGTCAATCCCTGCATCACCTGCGGCGCGTGCTGCGCCCATTTCAGAGCCTCATTCTATTGGCGAGAGGCCAGCGACGAAACGCCCGGCGGAGTCCCGGTGGAAATGACCGAAGACCTGACGCCAGTCTATCGCGTGATGAAAGGCACCAACCAGTCTTCGCCACGATGCATCGCTTTGCAGGGCGAGATCGGAACGGCGGTGTTCTGCTCGATCCATCCGAATCGGGCCAATGTCTGTCGCGACTTCCCTCCATCCTTCCTGGATGGTATCCACAATCCGCGCTGCGACCAGGCCCGTGCCGCGCACAATCTCCCTCCTCTGACTCTTGCAGACTGGCGCCCCGCCCCGGATGACGACATCACCCCTGCGGCATAGAAATCGCGTTGCCCCTGTTGCACTTGAATGATTGGAATCCGTTATTGCTCGCACTATCCATAGACGGATGTAGAAAAGGCTTGTATCGACGGGAGTCTATGATCTAGCATGCAATCGAGTCCCAACAATGGGAAGATACCCGTGGCGAATGACGGACCGATGCAGCGAGACGAGCAAGACCTGGACTCTAGAATCGAACGGGTCGTCGCTGCCCAGAAATCCTATTTGGGTCCTGCAGCGACCAGCCTGTTCCTTTACGCCCTGTGCTTCCTGCCGGGTCTGCTCTTCAACCTTGTCTGGCTGCGCGAGGCTCGCCGTGCCGAAGACATCGCCGGACGCCAGCCTGCCGGGATGGGATGTCTGTATCTTGCGTTGATGTTTGGAACCGGCGGCTGGGTTGTTATTCTCATCGTTGCTCTGACCCTGGGCCTTTCCAGGCCGGACCTCTTCTCGAACGAGTCGCCTTCTCCTTCGGCGGCAGCGGCCCCGGCCCACATCCGCCAGTCGACTCCCATTGCGTCGCTTCCCCGCTCGACGTCATTCCGTAGGCCGACGATTGAGATTCTGGAACCTGTGGCTCCGGAACCGCAAGGTGTGGCCGTCGAAAATGGAGAACCCGAGACGACTCCCCCACCGCCCACTGGTCTGGCGATTCTGGATGATGCCTCTTTCGAGATTCTGAATCACGTGGAAGAAGCGAACACGCCGAATCAATACATCCAGGTACTGCTGCACAATGAAGACCCGGAAGAGGTCTCACGCATTCATCGTGCGATTCTTTCTCAATGGGGGACTCCCGATGCGCTCGTTCGCGTTCACTATATCGACACGACGCGCGTGCAGCCCTGGTTATCTCTGGAGGGATACTACCTGGATCCGGGAAAGCCGATCCAGGTAAACGGCAAGCTGCTGGATCCGCTACCGACAGAAATCGAGGATCACGTATTGTACCGAGGCTATGGGATTTCGCTGTTCTTCAACGATTGGCGGCAGCGTCTCAGCCTGACGGGAAACCCGGTCGTCATCAACGAGAACGGATTGCCCGAACCGCGCAACATGGAAATGATCCGGGAGTACCTGCGCCAGCGCTCGGTTCTCAATTAGCGATCACGCTGACAGACTGCTGGTCCTTCATGGAAGCATCGGGCGTCTCGACAATTCGATCATCCGCCGAGAGGCCCTTCACGACTTCCATTTCCAGATCATTTCGCAACCCAACCTCCACGGTCGTCTGGGCGAGTTTTCCTCCGACAATCCGGTAAACATAGTAGCTGCCATCGGCAGCCTGCAGAACGCTGTAGCGCGGCACGATCAAAGCTCCATCCTTCTGTCCCGTGAAGAATCGTGCCTGCAGGCGATAGCCAGCCCCAAGATTCGTCGAAGCATCCTCCAGCGAGACGATCACGTTCACGCGCTGCTGCTCGACGCCGAGCGATGACAGTTTCGTAAAGCCCGCCGGCTCGATGCGTTTGACTTTGCCTTTGATCGTTTCTTTCTGTCCGGATGCCGTGAGTTCCACCCTCGCTTCAGGCTCCAGTTTCATCGCGTCCTGCGTCAGCACATCCGCAATGACCTCCAGGTCGTCCATGTTGCCGAGTGTCAGCAGCACTTGTCCGGCCGCGAATGCCTGATCGCCCTGCTGGTGGCGCTGCAGAACGACTCCATCGATTGGCGAGCGAATCTCGGCGAGTGCCAGGGTGTGCTTCGCGCTCTCAAGCCTTGCGCGTGCCTGCTCCAGACGATGCGTCGTCTCGATCTTGCGCAGTTCCTTCTGGCTCATCCAGTCGCGGATGTAGCGCGGGCCGGATTCCACGGCGGTCATCAGCGCATTCATCGCGGCGCGCTTGAACTGCTCGCTGCGATAGGAAATCAGCGCCGTCTCGGCTTCGAGTTCCGCGTCGTCAAGTTCGCTCTGCGAAATGGCCTGGTCATCGGCCAACGCCTTCATGCGATCCAGTTGTTTAGCGGCTCGCTCGTGGCGTGCCCGCTGCGCATCCGTTTCCTCATCCGCTGCCTTCAGCATCTCCTTCGAAGCATCGACGGTCGCCTGCGTCTCAACCATTGCGGTCTTTTCAAGACTGTTGTCTTCCTGCACATTGAGGCGCGCTTCTAATTCGGAAACGGCAGCGGTGGATTCGCGCACGGCGAGTTCCAGCGGCACGCGATCGAACTCGACGAGAATATCTCCCTTCCGCACCGGGTCGCCGGGCTCCAGTTCGATCCTGCCAATGCGTCCATCGACAGGCATCGAGATCGGATACAGGTTTTCCAGGCGTGTGCGTGCTGGTTCGGAGAACGACTGGCGGATCGTCCCTTCCCGTGGCGCGATGGCAGTGACGTCAGGGCCGGGATTGCACGCCGACAGACAGAGCAGGATGGCGCATGCAAGAGCACTCAGCAATACGCGGCGAATCGCAGGGTAATTCATCGGTCTACTCCTTCACTTTCAGCACTTCCAGCCAGTTCAAGCGCCGGACAAGACGGAAGATGATAAGCTGTGCGAGGCTGACGAACAGAATCATCAGCCCAGCACCCTCGAAGAATCGAATCGGCAAGATAACCGTAGGGAAGCGATAGAGTTCGGTGTTATAGGCCATACTCATCAAGTGAGCCAGGCCGACCCCAGCAAGAAGTCCAAGCGCAATCCCGACACCGTTCAGCGCAAGGCTCTCGCCCGCGAAGATGCGCGCGATCTGATTCGGCATATACCCAAGGACGCGGAATGTGCCGATGTCTCGATGGCGTTCGCTGAGGGCAACCAGTGCAGCATTGAAGACGCTCCCGAACGCGATTGCTCCCGAGAAGAGCACGAGTATCGACAGGATCGCTCCCATGCTGGCTGCGAATGTGGCGTCGATCTGGTGCAGCGCACGCAGGCGACTGGACATACCCACGACTGCTGGACGGCGACGCAATTCCCGGACGAGTCCATCCCTTCCATCGCCGTGCTCGGTCTTCAGAAGAAGCGAGTTGGAAACCCACTCTTCGCCAATCAGTCGCGACAGGTAGCGCATATCGGCGTATGCCCCAAGCCCGAGATACGAATCCACGATCTGCACGACGGGCGCAGTCGTTTCCTGGCGGGTTCCAATCAACGGACGCAAACGCACGCGATCGCCGGCCTTCAAATCAAGGATCTCCGCCAATTTCTTTGTCAGTACAAGTCCCGATTCCGGGATCGGCACCGGATTGTCGTGTGCATCCAACGGCGTATGCAGCCGCGCTCCGGGCAAGATCCCGGTGATGGAAGTGCGCTTGTCCAACGGCCCATTTGAGAGGTCACAGACGATGCCGAGCTCCGGTTCGGATTGAACGACGCCGGGCAGGGTCTGTGCTTCCTCCAGGACCTCGCGTCCGACGGGATCGCGCAATCCCGCAGTGACATCCTGGTGCATGACCTGCACAAACTCACGTGTTACAATGAGGTCGAGTGCATCGACCATCGAGAGCGTGGAGAGAATGAGTGCTGTCGCGATAATCGATGCAAGAATTCCGACAAGACTTCGGAATGGGTTCCGGAAGAGATCGCGCAGCATCATCTTCGTCTGGAACGGCAAACGCCGCCAGAGCGGCCCAATGCGCTCGATCAGGATCGGCCGCACGCGTTCGGGCGGTGCAGGGCGCATTGCCTCCGCAGGCGACAATCGAGCCGCGTACCGCACGCCGCGAATGGTCCCCAGAATCGCGAACACGATGCTGATCAATACACCGGCGCAGATATTCACGGAGTACACGTGCAGCCGCATGTCGGGCAGATTATAGAAGCCACGATAGATCCCCAGCATTCCCGCTTGGATCAACACGCCTCCGGCGGCTCCGAGCAAGCCACCCAGCGCTCCGATCGTCAGGCCATAAGCCATGTAGTGCAGAGAGACGCTAGATCGCGAGTATCCGATGGCCCGAAGCGTCCCGATGATTGAACGCTGCTGCACGACCATCCGCCCCAGCATGACGTTCAAAATCAGCGCCGCCACGCCCAGGAAAATGCTCGGCATGATCGTGGCCGAGACTTTCAGACCTCTCAATTCATCCGCCAGAAATCGCACGGATGGCTGGTCGATTGCGCGAATCGTGTTCAGCACACCGAATGAATCGAGATGACGAGAAATGTTGTCCAGTGTATTGTCCAACGCAACGTCGCGCGTATCATGTACCTTGCCGAGAACTTGATTGTAGGCACCTTCCATGTCCGCTGCACGGCGCAGGAGGGGCTCCGAAAGGTACAGCACGCCGAAGCGCGCGGGATCGGGGGCAATGCCCCCACTGGGCGGAAGCAGGTAAACGAATTCCGGCGACATGGCGGTCCCGACAATCAGCAGATCGTGTTGCTTGTCGAGGAGCAGAACCTTCAAGCGATCTCCGGGGCGAAGGTTGTTTGCAGAGGCAAACGCATCGTTTAGAATGACTTCCTCTGCTTCACGCGACGAGAACCACGTTCCGCGCTTCAGCATCAGATCGTTCAAGACCGGCCTGGGTTCCTCGGGAATAGAAATCGCCGTGCCCGAGAGGGGTTCCTGCACGCTCGGAAGATCGAGGCGAGCGGCGACGGCCACTCGACCGTACACTTCGCGCACATTCGGCAGGCTTTCGAGGGCTTTCACTGACGAGGCCGGTGCGCGCTTCATGTCCACGACGAAGTCGGTCAAACGATACTTGGAGTAATAGCGCGCGCGTGCACCGTCCAAGTCGCGCCAAACCGACGTCATGCCGATGAAGACCGCGACGCCGATCGTCGAGATCGCGATCAACGTAATCAAGGCGCCCTTCCGCTGGAAGAGATCGCGCCTGATCTTCTTGCGGAGAATTCCGATCACCAGACGACGTCCTCGGGGGCCGTTGGGTTCTTGTTCTTCTCGATCGAGTAAATCCCGCCGTCGCGCATGTGAGCCACACGATCGGCAATTCCCGCGATGGCATTGTTGTGCGTAATCAGGACTACCGTCTTACCCATCTCGTTGCGCAGGCGAAGAAGCAGCGTCAGAACCTGGCGACTCGTTTCCAAATCAAGGGCACCGGTCGGCTCGTCGCAAAGAAGCAATGGCGGATTGCTCGCCAGTGCGCGGGCGATCGCAACACGCTGCTGCTCGCCACCGCTCATCTGTGAAGGGAAATGTCCGGCCCGTTCCTTCAAGCCAACGCGCTCAAGCGCCTCGGTCGGATCGATTGGTTCCTGGGCAATCTCTACGGCGACTTCGACATTTTCCCAGGCCGTCAATGTTGGGACCAGATTGTAGAACTGGAACACGAAACCGATCTGGTTTCGCCGATAGAGCGTCAGATCGCGGTCGACGGCAGTGGTCAGATCCTGGTCGCGAAAATGCACAGTCCCAGTGGTCGGGCGGTCCATCCCGCCGATGAGATTGAGGAGGGTGCTTTTGCCTGAGCCGCTCGGACCGACCACGACGAGGAATTCGCCCTCCTCGATTTCGATGGAAGCATCCTTCAAGGCATGCACATCCACCTCGCCCATGCGATAGACGCGGCTGGCGTTGCGAACGGATATCAATGACATCGAAGGCCAATCCCGAGATTCTACAGTAGAAGGGATAGTCCCGGGCACGGCCAAGAGGCACAACCGGAATCCCGGTTTCTCCATGACGCAGTTCGGCATGGCGTTGACACCGTCCGTCGTTCAACCTCCTATCGCATTGATAGGACTTCAGCAAGGATCCACAATGAGCGTCGAGATTGCCATCACTCTCGGGACAGTCGTCGCCATCTTCGGCGCGTTGACTCTCACACGTCTTGCGCCCGACCTGATCCTGCTTGGCGGCCTGACGGTTCTGCTGGCCTTGCGGATCGTTGATCCCCAGCAGGCCCTGACCGGCTTCGCAAACCAGGGTATGATTACCGTCGGCGTGCTCTTCGTCGTGGCCGCAGGGATGCGCGAAACAGGCGGGGTCTGGTACCTGGTCAATGGGCTCTTGGGTCGGCCGAAGTCGCTCCCTGCTGCACAGGTGCGCATGATGGCACCTGTCGCCTTCTTCAGCGGCTTCTTGAACAACACGCCGATCGTGGCGATGATGATGCCGGCCGTGATGGACTGGGCAAAGAAACTCCGCCTTCCCGTCTCGAAGCTCCTGATTCCGCTCAGCTACGCGGCCATTCTCGGTGGTCTTTGCACGTTGATCGGCACCAGCACAAACCTGGTCGTGAATGGCCTGCTAATCGAGCAAACCGGGGAAAGCCTCGGCATGTTCACGATCACGAAGATCGGCCTGCCCATCGCGATCATCGGCTTCTGCTTCATGTTGCTACTGAGCAGGTGGCTGCTTCCGGACCGCCAGCCCCCGGTCAGCGCTCTGGACGATCCGCGTCAGTACGTTCTCGAGATGCTGGTCGAACACGGCAGTCCCGTGATCGGCAAGACCATCGAGCAGGCCGGACTCCGCCACTTGCCGAATATGTTCCTGATGGAGATCGAACGAAAGGGCCGTACGATCCCGGCGGTTGCTCCTGTCGAAGTCCTGGAAGAGGGCGATCGCCTGTTCTTCGTTGGAGTGGTCGACTCTGTGTTGGAACTTCAGAAGATACCCGGCCTGAAGCCGGCCACGAATCAGCTCTTCAAACTGAGCGGACATTCCCGAGAACGAATCCTCGTCGAAGCAGTGATCTCACACACCTCGCCATTGATCGGCCAGAGTGTCCGCGAAGGGCGCTTCCGCACGCATTACAATGCCGTCGTCATCGCCGTCGCAAGAAACGGCGAGCGCATCCGCAAGAAGATCGGCGACATTATCCTGAAGCCTGGCGACACGCTCCTCCTGGAAGCCCTTCCGTCATTCATGGACCAGCGCCGACACTCTCTCGACTTCTATCTCGTCAGCCGCGTCGAGGGATACACGCCGCCACGACATGAGCGCTCGTGGCTGGCGTTCGGGATTCTTGGCGCAATGGTACTCAGCGTCACCGTTGGCTTCTTCTCGATGCTGGAAGCGAGCCTCCTCGCGGCCGCCGCGATGCTCCTCACTGGCTGCACGTCGATGGATAATGCCCGCCAGAACATTGAATGGTCCGTGCTCCTGGCAATTGCTGCTGCCTTCGGAATAGGCCAGGCGATCGACGCCAGCGGAACGGCCGACCTCGTCGCAGATTTTATGATCAAGCTCGGCGGATCCAGCCCGTGGCTGACGATGATTGCGATCTATGTCCTGACGGCAGTCTTCACGGAGTTGTTGACGAATAACGCGGCTGCCGTGCTCGTCTTCCCAATCGCGATGGCCGCGGCGGAACGTCTCGGCGTCAGCCATATGCCGTTTGTGATGGCGATCATCGTGGCGGCATCGGCCAGCTTCATCACGCCGATCGGCTATCAGACGAACCTGATGGTCTTTGGTCCTGGTGGTTATCGTTTCAGCGATTTCATCAAGATCGGGGTGCCGTTGGCCCTCGGAGTCGGAGCGCTCGCGATCGTCCTGATCCCGTTCTGGTGGGCCTTCTGATCAACCGATTAGCGTCGGCTCCGGCTGCAGTTCGTAGAAGAAATTGCGCCGGCGCGGTGTGAATCCCGCCTCCGAGATCAAATTGCGCAACGTTTCCTCCGTCATGCGGAACTCCGCACCGGCTGCGCGGACGACGTTTTCCTCGATCATGATCGATCCCATGTCGTCGCAGCCGTAGAAGAGGCTGATCTGTCCGACGCGGCCACCCTGCGTGACCCAGGAGGCCTGCACGTGCTGGATGTTATCCAGATACAGCCGTGCGATGGCCGTCGTGCGCAGGTAATCCCAGGAGCCGACCTCGCGGATGTTTCGCTCAGCGCCGAGCTTCGTGTTTTCCGTCTGGAACGTCCAATCGATAAATGCGGTGAATCCGCCCGTCTCATCCTGCAGTTCCCGAACGTGGCGGAAGTGCTCGATGCGCTCTTCCAGTGACTCCACGTGCCCGAACATCATCGTGGCAGTTGATCGTCCGCCCAGGCGATGCCAGGTGCGGTGGACCTCGAGCCATTCTTCGGTGCTGCACTTACCGCGCGTGATTTCGTTACGCACGCGATCGCTCAGGATCTCCGCTCCCCCGCCGGGAATCGAGTCGAGCCCCGCCTCGCGGAGGCGCCCAAGGACTTCCTCATAGCCGATCCGGTTGATGCGCGAGAAAGCATGAATCTCCGGTGCACTGAATGCGTGCAGATGAATGCCGAACTCCTTCTTGATGAAGCCCAGCATCTCCTCGTACCACTCCAGTTTGAGCCGCGGATGCATGCCGCCCTGGAGCAGAATCTGATCGCCGCCCAGGTCCTGGGTCTCAGCGATCTTCTGGCCGAGTTCCTCGTGCGAGAGGACATAGGCTTCAGGGTCGTTGAGCTTGCGGAAGAACGCGCAAAAGTCGCAGTCGGCCAGACAGACGTTCGTGTAGTTGACATTCCGATCCACGATGTAGGTGACAATCGGATCGGGATTCATGCGCCGGCGCACCGCCGAGGCCGCCACGGAAAGCTCCGGAAGTTGGGCGTGCTGGAACAGAACGAGCGCTTCCTCGTCCGTAATCCGCCGCTCTCCCTTGTTGCAGATCGCCAGAATCTCATCAATCTGTGCCTGGATGCTCGCTACCGTCATTTTGAGGTCCCATTCTTCCTGGATTCTTGCCTGGAGGCCGGTTTTCCGGCTGCATGCCCTTGACCCCGTTGCCGGGGCCCGTGTTTTCTAAGGGCACTAGCAGGAGCGAGGCCAGGGAAAAGGCAATTTCGCATTGGCGCCGGATGCCCGTGCTGGCAGGATTTCGTGCGTCGTCAGGCATGAATCGCCCTCGCTTCCAAGATCGATCGGCAGAAGAGCACGCCCTATGGCACACCGCAGTCTCACAGCCCTGGTTTTCAGCGGATTCACGCCCACGACGTCCGCCACGATCATCTCGATGCTCGGTGACGATGGGCTGCCGGGCGATATTCGGATCGTCCAGGAATTGACAGACCAGCCCTGGCGCACCAGCCGCTCGGGCCTGCTCGTGATGAGCATGGACCCGAATACCGACCTGGCAAAGGTGTCTCACTACATCCAGGACCGCACGACCTGGTGGGAAGTGGTCGTGTGCCTGACCGAGAGCATCTGGGCATACGAGCCTGCCTTGCTGGCCCAGGGAGCGGTCAAGGTCATCCCCCACCCGGAGGATGAGCTGAGCCGTTGTCGCGACGAGCTCCGCAACCTGCTCTCAATCCTCTCGATGCACATGACCGACATCCTGGGGCTGGAGCTGGCGGATCTACTGCAGCTTTACGGCGACAAGCGCGTTCCGAAGACGATCCGAATCTGCGGCGAAGGCGTGATCGGTTCGATTTACATGCGCAATGGGAACATTGTTCATGCCGAGACGATCGACGAAATTGAAGGCGTGAAAGCCTTCAATCGGCTGTTCGCCGTCAAGGCCCCCGAGATTCGTGTTCACAACGGCTGCCTGACGTCGAAGAACACCGTGAATCAGCCGGTCATGTCTGTCATGCTCGAGGGCGCCCGGATTAACGATGAGGTCGAGCGGGATTCCATCGAGTTCATGGGCCAACCGGAGGCGCCGACTGCTGAAGACGTCAGCCAATCGCTCTCGGAGATTTTCGAAGAACTCGACATCCCCGTTTCGGGCGAAGTCTCAAAGTCGGATGTGGACTCGGACTTCGACTCGGATCTCGATGAATTGGATTTCTGATTTCAACCCCCACCGCCGGAGGCCGACTGTGGCGATTCTGAGAACCGCAATCCTGGGAATTCTTGTGCTTTGGGCAACAGGCTGTGCCTCGATGCCAACCGCAGGAAAGGTCGCGCTGACTCCACTGACCGGAGTCCGCGACATCGTGGATGCGCCATTGATGTCGCTCACGAACGTCTTTGAGATGTGGGCGGATGCAAGCAACCCCAACCCAACGCCGGGGGCGAACATTGGCTGGACCTGGCGCGGAGGATTCGACGCCGGAATCGGCCTGAATGTCAGCTACCTGCTGTTCAAAGGCCTGTCCGGCATTTTCGGCGTCGTCGACTACATCCCCTGCCGTTCGCTCTATCCGAATTTCGCCAAGGGCGTCAGTCCGTGGAAGAAGCCCGACCAGACGTGGGGCAGCATGTACTTCCCGAACTCGAAGGCCCTGTGGGCGGAACCGCCGCCCGAGGATGACCCACCGCCGCCTCCTCCACAGGCGCGCCAGGATTGACAACCGACAAAATCACTGCTGAGATAGCTCCGCAGGATCGCTTGATGCGCTGCGGTTAGGGTAATCGTATTCCTTGCCGCGCCACACCACGACCGGGGGACGGGGTGCTCGCAATCTCAGCCAGCGACAAAGCCTACTTCCGCCGCCTGTGGCAATACTGGCGCGATCGCCACGATAATCCGATGGTGATGTATGGGGTTATTAGCGGCAGAAGTCTCGGCCATCGTGCGCTGAATATCAAACTGCTCACGATTACATCGGTCCTCGGCTTCTCCATTCCGCTCGTCTTCCTCCTGTACCGAATCAACATGTCAGTATCCCGACTGCTGGAGCACTTCACGCTTCTGAGTCTCCTTCTCTCACCTGTAGTATCAATCCTGCCTGCGATCAGTCTGCACACATTCGCGCCCGGGCGTCGCTGCGAACACCTTCTCTCGGAACTCCGTACAACGAACACATCCTCAGGCGAGTTGGCATTTGGCGCTGTCTGGCTGGGGTTGCGGTCCCACCTGATCGTCATGCTCCCGCTCTTTCTGGGCTATGCAGCGGCAGCGATGATCGTCCTCTCCAGCGCTCATGATTCCATGCTCGCTCGTTATTATTTCGAGGACCGATGGATGAATACGGAGCGACTGGTCATGCTGGTGCTCGCAACGACCGCCATGTGGATCTGGGCGTTGCTGATCGCAATTCGATGCTGGCTGGTATGGAAGGATCGGCTTGTAGAGAGCATCCTGATTCCTCCGATCGTCGCGTTCTGTCGCATGTTTGTAGGCCTTGCCGTCTTATTCGCGACCTTCAGCGGCCCTGCCGTGTTCCTCCAGGAATTCATGGACTTTCCATCTGAGTCTGCCGAATTGGTTGGCGGATTCATAACCATTGTTGTGCTGGTGATCCTGCTGGCTGCCACGATCCGCGACGGATTGCGGGAGGTGGGACGTCACTCCGGCGCCAAATTCCTCTACGCGGTCGATCAAGTCGAATTGCAGGATCGTTCATGGCTGGAGAACGAAGCCGCAAGTCGACTGGAAAAGGCCGAGAGACGCGCCGCGCTGAAGGAGCAGGGGAAGCGACTCCACTTGTCGCCCACAATGATTACCGCATCGCTTGGCCTGTCGATGGTCCTGATCGGTCTGCTCGCCATCCTGATGCACAAGGCCGCCTTGCCGCCCGAGGTCCCGTCGGCGAATGGCCGCAGCTGGTCCTTTGGAGACTACGAACTCCTCGCGATTTTCGCCTTCGCCGTTCAGGCGGTTCTCCCGTCGCTGTTCTTTGCAATCACGATGGCAGCCGTACACATCAAGGGGCGCTCCATCCCTCTCGTCTCCGGTGCTTTGATCGGAGGCACAAGCAACCTTGCCATGCGCTTCCTCCTTTGGGCGCAAATCCCCTCGCTGCTTTGCGCGGGAATCACGATCTTCGCTGTTGTGCCAACCTACCAGTGGAGAGTTTTCCTCTTCCTATTCGAGGGAATTCTGTCTCTTCTCTTTCAAATCCTGTTCCTGCTCCTTACGTCGCTCTGCTGGCTGCGCTGGAGGAGCTCGCTGATCTTTCTGCCTTTTCTCTTATCCTTCTCCGCATCATTTCTGTTAGTGATCGAGTTCTTTACGGTGGGCGCAGGCGGGTACTCGGATCGCGAGATCCTCATGCTCGTTTCCGCACCGACATTGATCGGCCTGCTGGCTCTCTACTTCTCCGTCTTCCGCCTGTGGGATTGGCTTCAAGAAGTACACGATCGGCACCTGCGCGGGGTTCCGCGTCACACCATCGCGGAGATCGAGTGAGTCCCCATGCGCCTTCTCTCCGAAGAAGATGGAGCCTACTTCCGTCGCCTGTGGCAATACTGGCGCGATCGCCACGATAATCCGATGGTGATGTACGCGAAACTCCGCGGCCGTCGTCTTGGACATCACATCCTGAACATCAAGATGCTGAGCATCACCTCGGCGATCGGCTTGTGCCTTCCGTTCGCAGCATCGATAACACTGTGGCGAAAAGGTTCCTATGATTATCTCCAGTGGTTTGCGCTGCTGAGTATGGCCGTACTTGCGTTCAGTCTGCTCGTGCCGATTCTCATATTGCGCGTCTTCTCACCCGGTCGAAATGAGAAGGCCCTTTTGTCCGAGTTGTACCTGACACGAACCTCTGCGGACGAGATTGCCTTCGGTGCCCTCTGGTACGGGCTGCGCGCGTACGTGTTGCTTCTCATCCCGATTCTGCTGGGATACCTGATCGTCGCCATCCTTGCTTTTTCCCATCTCAGTGCAAACAGGGGGAATCCCTACTATGTCTGGATGATGTGGAGACATGGAACGCGCGTATTGCTGTGGACCATCGGAATACTAGTAGGATGCACTTGGGGGTTGTTGAACGCGGCCAGGTGCTGGCTTGGATGGACGCAGTCCTGGTGGAAAGCCCTTCTCATCTCGACTGTGGTGACAGTCATATGGATATCCGTTGGGTGGCTGCTTGGAATCATCGTTCTCTCCGCCACGACAACCACGTTCCGGGTTGCTTACGACGTCACAGATGTAGTCCAGGTTGCCGTTCCAATGCTCATTGTTACCGGCGTCCTGATGATCCTTTCTCTTGTCATGGCCTGCCGCATGATTCGCAGCGCCGGGAGAAACGCGGGCGCGAAATTCTTCCGAGGGGTCAGTGAGGAGAACCTCCAGGACGCCTCCTGGTTCGCGAATGAAGCCGCCGGACGCCTCGAACCGCTCAAACGGCGCACAGCCAGCAGAGAACTCCAACGCCGACTCCACATCACGTTTGGCTCTGAAACGATTGCAGTGATTCTCTCTGCCGTTCTGATCCTGCTCTGCACCTGGGTGATTCGAAAGGGGCTTCTCATCCCTGCTCTGCTCGTGAATAAGGAATCATTCGTGCTCCTGGAGGCATCGGATCGCCAGATCCTCAACGGTGCGCAAACAGTCTGGGCGCCGGTCGCTTTGCTGCTTCTTCTGGAATGGAGAAGATGCCGGAAGCAGCCTATCGCCATCATCGCCGGTGGACTTCTCCAGACCATCCTTCGCCTTGCTCTTCCAATCATGCCGCCTATCGCTATCTTGATCGCGATTGGATCCTACTTCTCGATGGAAGAACCCGCCGCGGGCATGGCAACGCACTTCTACATCCTCTGGGGTGCAGGCGCTATCGGCTTCCTCGGACTTCAGCTCGTTCTCACCTGCAGTGCGGCGGTATTCTGGCTGCGCTTCCATCAAAGCCGTTGGTTTCTCCCCTACGCCATCCTACTCACACTCGTGACTCTGGCAATGACGCAAGCCGACGTCCAGATGGCCTACCCACGGCTGCTGCCGTGGCCGAATATCCTCTTCTCGGCACTGCCACTGGCCGGTTTCTGGATCTACTACCTCTCTGTTTTCCGCCTCTGGGATTCCCTGCAGGACATCCACGACCGGCACCTGCGCGGGGTTCCGCGTCACACCATCGTGGAGATCGAGTGAGTCCCCATGCGCCTTCTCTCCGAAGAAGATGGAGCCTGCTTTCGCCGCCTGTGGCAATACTGGCGCAATCGCCGCGATAATCCGATGGTGATGTATGGTCAGATACGTGGGCGACGGGTCGGGCTTCGCGTGATTGGGATCGTGCTGGTCCTTCTTTCGATCGTGCTTGGCTTCTTGTATCCGCTGGGCAGATTAGCCTATGATGCGATAACATTCGAACCGACGATGTGGTTGCCGTCGCCAGTTCTTCTGGTCAACGCCGCCGAATCGAAAGCCGTCCTCTTCCTGCTCCTTGCGGGCCTATTCTTGCCACCCCTTTGTCTCTCCCTCTACGGCATCAACATAAGTCGGGAAGATGGTTTGGCCGAATTGGACCTTTCCGCATTTTCCCGGGAGGAACTTGCATTCGGCGCGATCGTGCCAGCCGTCGAGAGACTGATTGTGCTGGTCTTTCCAGCATTCCTAACCATCGCATCTTGCGCTGTTCTGAGGCCTGCCTTTGGTCTAAAGGACAGCATTGCATCGCCCCTGGTCGCGGCCGTTCTTTCCTTGATCATCTCTGGGAGTGCAGGGGCAGTTTGTTCGATTTGGGCCCTATGTATTGCTGTCAGAATCTGGCCTACAAATCGTGATCGCTCCTGGGTGACTTTCCTGACAACATCTGCGATAATGTTAGCCTGGGTCTCCCTCCTGCTCTTCTTGAACATTGCGTGCTCCGTGATGATAAGGGCCCTGCTCCCCCGCGATCCGAGCAGCCTATTCTTCCAGCCATTTATTCCTGCGATTATTGGGATAGTCCTCCCCGCGATCGCCATTACGCCGCGCGTAGTTTGTGGAGCGTGCCGCAATGCGGGCAGCAAGTACTTCCGTCAAGTAGATCCGGAGGGACTACAGGATCGATCCTGGATCGCCAACGAGATCGCCGGCCGCCGAGAGCGCAAGCAGCGTCGCGTGGACTTAGCGAAGATCCTCCAGCCTGCACGTCCTTCTCCAATCAGAACACTCATCCTCACGATGCTAGTCCTCGCAGTACTGGCAGGATTCCAGGTTTTTGTCATGCGCCTCTACCATCCATACGCGTTTGGCCAGCCCAAACCTCATTGGTTCGCATGCCTCGCGCTTGCGCCGATGATGGCATTTCTGGCTTCCGCTCTTAGCAACAAACTGAGAGGTCAACAGTCTGTACTGCTCGTTGGCGGCCTGATTCCGTCGATTTCCCATCGGGCCGAACGCTACTGGCTCTATGCGGCTTTCCCAACAGCTTGCTGGATTGCATTCTGGTACGGCGTTCCTGCGTGGCATGAACCGCGGATGATCATTCGTATCGTGTTCTGTTCGCTTGCTATCCTGGCCGCCCAGGCGCTCCTGCTCTTCCTCGCCGCCGTTGTGTGGCATCGCAATGGTCTGAATATCCAATCCGTCGCAATCTGGTTCGGAGTTCTCCTGGCGGGACTTGGACCCTCCGCATCTGATCCTCTCCTGGGAATGCCGTTATTCTCCTCCTCGACAGGTAGCCACGGATGGCTGATCTCCTTCCTGATCGAGTTGCCGACTTCGATCCTGATGGCCTGGGTATACTACCTCTTCGTCTTCCGCCTGTGGGATTGGCTGCAGGACATCCATGATCTCCATTTGCGCGGCAGACCGAGGCATGAAATTGTGACGCTCGATTGAACGTCCCCGAGGGGTGATCCCAGTGTTCGTACCGAATGCGGAAGATAGGGCCTACCTGCGGCGCCTGCATGGGTACTGGCGCGACCGGCATGACAATCCGCTGGTCATCTATGGGCGCGCGCGCAGCCGCAGTCTTGGATCGCGAACGCTCTTCTTCCTTCTCTTCTGCGCAACGGCATTGGGCGGCCTGATCCTCCCTTGGGGCGGCTGGCTTCTGGCGATGATTTTCAGCACCGGCAGCAGCTACTCGCAGCTCTGGAACACGCTGATGCCACTTGCGGTCTACATGTTCTTCGGGGTCATGGGGTCGTCGCTGGTCGTGCCATACTTGAGCCTCGTTCTGTTCGCGCACGGCTGTCGGGACGCGGATCAACTGACCGATCTGGCCGTCACGTCGATGTCGCGGGATGAAATCGCATTCGGCGCCGTGTGGAATGGGACAAAGGCCTTCATCATCCTGATGATTCCGCCGTTGATCGGCCTGACGCTCTCGGCCGCCTCGATTCCGATCGCGTACATCGTCGAGGAAGGTCTCGACAATGATGCCGAGATCCTGCTGGCGATTATCCCGGTCGTTTTGATGTTCTACATTGCGGCGACTGTAACTTGCGCCTGGACGTTTCTGGCGGTCGTTCGCTGCTGGCTCTGCTGGCGCAAGAAACTTGTCCGGCTCTTCTTCCTGCCTCCCATGATCGCTTCCTTGTGGCTTGGCATCCCATGGATGGTTGGGTTTGCTTGCATCCTGGGACCGGCCTTCTTCCTGTTGGAAGTTGTCAATGCCGCCAATCGCCATGAGGAGTACGTGTTCATCGGCACTCTGAACTTCGCCCTGCTCGTGGAAATCGTTCTGGTGGCCTTGCTCTCGATCCGGATACTGCGAGGGGCAGGGTTTCTGGCCGGCGAAAAATACTTCCGATCCCTCGAGCCCGTCGAGTTGCAAGAGAAGTCCTGGCTGGCGAACGAAGCGGCCTGTCGAGTTGAAGCGGGTCTGCGACGTGCGGCTAACAAGGAACTCCACGCCCGCACCGGCCGCTCTTACTTCCCGTTCTTCTCTTCCCTGCTGGGAACGGGCGGGTTCCTGCTACTGATTGCACTCGCGCAGACACAACTCTTTGAGCATTTCCGAGATGGCGAGTTCCTGGTCATCTTCATCACCAATCTGACAATCTGGCCCGCCATGGCGTTGGCCGTATATGGATTCACGCAGGCGAGACAGGATCGATTGGCTGCCATTGCCGGCGGCCTGATCCCTACGATTCGTCGATTCGCGCTCCCATTCCTCCTATACTCGCTCATTCCCACGACGCTCATTATCGGTTTCTCACTGGCTCGCAGTATCTTCAACATCGAAGAGTTCATCGTTGTCACGCTGGCCACTCTCTTAGGAACGATCTCCAGTCAGGCGGTACTGCTCATTATCTGCGCCGCGGTTTTGCTCCGGTATCGAGGTGCCCTTTGGGTTGCAATCCTGTGGTGGTGCCTCTCGCTCATTTTCGTTCTCTCCCTCTCCATGCTTGTTCATGGCGACTCCAGCAATTCAGATGGGCTACTGTTCTGGGCGTGGGTGTTGTTGTTCATTCCGGGAGTCACGCTGAACAGCATCATCGGCTTTCGTTTCTGGAATTGGATGCAAGCAATCCACGATCGCCACTTGCGCGACCATCCAAAACATGCGGTTTTGTCTATTCTCAGGGAAGACTCAGTCGAGAGCGTTCTCGAATTCGACGGCGACGCCTAACTCCGTCCCTAGTTTTCGCATGGCGTCGGCATCGACGTCATCAGCGTCCAGGCAGGTGATTGCGATGTCGTCGAAGTGCGGCTTCGCGTGCGTAATGAATTGCAGGATGGCCTCGAAGGCGGATGCGGCTTCCCCGGGGTGACAGAAGCGTGCGTAGCTTTCGGCGTCGTGGGCGTTCAGCACGACACGCAGAGCATCGACGCAGTCCGATGCGATTCGAAAGTCGAGTGGTTCGCGCAGGTGCTGCTCGGCCAAACCGTCGGCACGAACGGCGACGCGCTTGCCGGCATCGCGGAGCGCCTTGCCGACTTCGGCGATCGTATCGATGCGAACGAACGGCTCTCCTGCCTCGCAGAATACGACTTCGCTACAGGCAGCGAAGTCTTCGCGACCCAGCTTCGGGATGATTTCACTCGAACGCAGAACACGTTCGAGGCGATGGCCGCGTTTCTCCGGGCACATTGCTGTCAGGTGAATGCACAACGCATCCCCACGAACTTCCAGCGGCATCAGCCGCGCGGATTTCGGCAGGCGGAATGCGCCCGTGGCATTGCACCAGGTCAAGTGGGCGATGTCGCGTAGGTCCAATCCAAAAAGATCAGCCAGCCCCTGGGCCGTATGAACGACGTGCGCCGGTTCATTGCGTTTGCCGCGTCTCGGTTGCGGCGACAGGTATGGGCTATCGGTCTCGATGATCAGATGATCGATGCCGATTGTCCTCAGGATCGCGCGAATGTCGTCGGATTTCGGGAAGGTCGAGGTTCCGCCCACCCCCAGTGCAAATCCCATGTCGACGAGCGCTTTCGCCTCGTCCATCGTTCCGCCAAAGCAGTGCGCAACGCCGCCGATTTCTTCGCCGCGCTCCGCACGCAGATCCTCGATCAGATCCGCATAGCAGCCTTCGCCGCGGCAGTGCATCGAGACGGGTAGCCTCAACTCGCGCGCCATGCCAAGCTGGCGTCGGAAGATGTCGCGTTGGAAGTTGCGCTCGAATTTGTCCCAGTAGTAATCGAGCCCGATCTCGCCGTAGACAACGACTTGGGGGTCTTCGGCCAGTTGCATCAGGCCCTTGGCTTCAGCCTCCGACCACGCGTCGAGATCGGTTGGGTGAACGCCAACGGCCGCGAGGCAGTCACGGTGCTTGTGGGCGAGTTCCACGACCTCGCGACTGTCCGCCAGTCGTGTCCCGAGATTCAGGATCCTTCGTACGCCGGCCATGCGCGCTCGAGCCAGAACCGCCTCGCGATCGGCGGCAAACTTCTCGTTCTGCACATGGGCGTGCGTGTCGAAGAAGAATGGCATCGATGGATCAGTAAAGGCTCCAGTCGGAGACGCTCGCCGCCGAGGGTGCGCCGTAGTTTACTGCAACGATCGTATCCAGATCGAACCCGGCTGTCGGAGGACCGGCCAAGGTCAGCCCCGAATCGTAAATCGGTTCGCCGTTTGTACCGGACATCTCGGACGAAGCCCCGGGCGTGCCAGTGTCGGTCAACCGGACGTAACGCGCCCAGCCCAGACCGACATCCGCCAGGTCAAACGCGTCTCCCCCGCTGACGCTCGGATCTCCGGGATCGATCCCATTCGAGTTGGTCACAAGCGTCGGCTGCGTGCCTGCCAGCCCTTCGTAGTTCTCCGCCAGCAGCGGAATCGCGAAAGGATCGCCTGAATCGAAGCCATCCGGGGGAAGAAAGTTGAACGGGAACAGCGTCCAACTGATGCCATCCTGGCTGACCTCGACCGTCGCGGTTTCGATGAAGGGAACGCTGTCGCCGTTGTTCACGAGGACGTTCTCGAAAACCGTGAAATCCTCGTCCGGTCCGTTGACGATCACGTTGTCGGCAGGCCAGGCCAAAACGATCGAGCCGCCATCGCCGAGAGAGAGCAGATCTTCGGCGGAATCGTTCGGCACGTTAGGCGGCAGGTCTCCGCCGTGCGGGCCAGTCAACACGTTGCCTGGGAAGTAGGCTCCACCGAAGCCGGCATTCGTCCCAGAGGTAAAATCGTCCACGGCCACCGGCAACAACCCGCCGGCGCTGGCGATCAGCGGAAAGATGAGAATGAGAATGAGGAGTCCTGCTCGCTTCATAGCGGCCGTTGTCCTGCGTGAGTCTGGTCTTTGCAAGCATGGAAACGCCCCCCTGAGAAGCGGGGGGCGTCATCCAACTTGCAGGGGGCAATCGAGATGCTTACTCGCCGTCGTCGCCGATAGCCTCGGTCGGGCAGCCTTCCATGGCTTCGATGCACAGTTGCAGTTCGGCGTCGTTCGCCGGCTGCTTGCTGACGTAGGAGTAACCCTGCTCCTCGTCGCGCTCGAAGTTGTCAGGTGCTGTCGCACGGCACGCATCGCAATCGATGCACTGGTCATCTACATAGAACTTTCCCGCAGCATTTTCGGGAAGTTTTGCGTCCTTGTCAGCCATTGGATCGGCCTCCAAATATGGTCATAATATTGGGGTTTTGGCCCTTCTTACGAAGCTCCCTTGCCTCGCTCGGACGTACCCTTCCACCCGAGGCGATGTGGGGCAACAGGGAATTTCGACAGGTTTCGAGCGACATCCATGCCGGAATCGACATGGAGCAAGCGATCCGATTCTAGCGTTCTCAGCCGCCGCTCTCGGGCTCGGCGGGAGGCTGTGAAACCGATGCGCTGGAAGCACCGTTTGCCAGTTGATGCCGGCCGCGCCAGCCCCGAACGATCCGCAACGCGGAGTCCAGATAGCTCTGACATACCGGGATCACGATCAACGTCAAGACCGTCGAGGAAACCAGGCCGCCGAGCACAGCGATCGCCATCGCCTGGCGAAGCTCCGCCCCCTGGCCAACGCCCAGCGCCAGCGGAAGAAGTCCCAGCAGCGTCGTCGCCGTCGTCATCAGCACGGGGCGCAGCCGACGCTCACATCCGATGACCAACGACTCGCGCGAATCGATGCCGGGGTGCTGGCGCACCTGGTTCACGCAATCGAGCAACACGATCGCGTTGTTCACGACAATTCCGCCGAGCATGACAACGCCGATCAGGCCCATGACATTCAAGGTCTGGCCCGTCAGGATGAACCCGCCGACGACGCCGACACCGGCCAATGGGATGGTGAACATGATCAGCAGTGGTTGCAGGAAGCTCTCGAAGATCGATGCCATCACCATGTAAACAAGCATGATCGAAAGCATCAGGGCGAAGGCGAGTCGCTCGAAGGCCTCCGCGCGTTGCTCCTCCTCGCCTGTGAATCGCAAACTGTAGCCCACCGGCCGATGCATATCGTCGAGTGCCGCGCGGGCGCGGGCGATGCCTTCGGAAAGCTTGATGTTATCGAGGTCCGTCATAACCTGGGCGACGCGTTCCTGGCCACGACGCACGATCTCGCGCGGTCCGCGCTCGATACGGAAATCCGCGATGGTCCGCAGCGGTACCGTCGCGCCTGTTGGCGTCTTCAGAATGATGTCGCCAAGCGTATCGAGTGTTTCTGTGCCGTAGTCGACTTCGACATGGAGATCCACATCGCCGGATTCGCGCTTGATCTGGCCGGCGACTTCACCATCGATCCGACGCCGCAGCGCCGCTGCAACGCCTTCGACCTCGAGTCCCAGGCGGGCCAACTGCGTCTTGTCCAAACGCAGGCGGACCTCCGGCGAGCCCTGCAGGATATTCGTGCGGACGTTCAGCAAGCCGTCAGTGTGTTCGAGGCGCTGCTTGGCATCCTCGGCGAGACGCGTCAACTGCTCGATTTCCTCGCCGCTGATTTCGATGAGCAGCGGCGCCTTCGACGAGCCGATCAGGTCCAACACAGAGCCTTGCTGCAGGCGGAACTCGGCTTTCAGATCGGGAATCGATTCCAGACCCGGCTTCAGGGCATCGATCAGCTCGGTCGAACGGAAATTGCCAAGTCCCGCAGCCAGCGCGACCGTCGTCGGGCGATCCCAATTGTGCAGCGTCACGTAAATGTCCGCCGTGTTAGGGCCGTCCGGATCTTCGGTGTTGGCGTTGACGTCTCCCTCGCTTTCGCCCACCCGGGCGTAGACGTTCGGAATGGCCTCTTCGTACTGAGAAACCTGACCGAGAACATTTTCAACGACCTGCTCGGTTGCCTCGATCGGCGTGCCGCTCGGCATGACGAGGCGAATTCCAATCTGGCGCTGTTCCGTGCGCGGCAGGAATTCCTGCGGGATTTGCTGCAATAGCACCCAGGTAATTCCGAGCGAACCAAATGCCAGAAGCAGCACGAGCCATCGCACCTTGAGCGCCAACCTCAGTACGCCCGTGTACCAGTTCCGGCGGGCTTGCGGCATGTCCTCTGTCCCGGCATCGGACGTCATCAGGTTCTTCGGTGGTGACGAGAGAAAACGCGACGCAAGCATCGGAATCAGCAGCAGCGCCACGATCAGCGATGCCACCAGCGAGTATGCGACGGTCAGGGCTTGCTCTTTGAAGAGCAGACCCGCGACGCCCTTCACATAAACGATCGGCAGGAAGACAACGACCGTTGTCAGCGTCGAGGCGATGATTGCGCCGGAGACTTGCTTGGCGCCCTCGCCGGCGGAGTGCTTCGCGTCTTTTCCTTCCTGGCGTAATCGGAAGATGTTCTCCAGCACAACGATCGCGTTGTCCACCAACATACCGGTGCCCAAGGCGAGGCCGCCCAACGTCATCAGATTCAGCGTCAGGCCCTGGAAGTACATCAGGTTGAACGTAGCGATAATCGAGACGGGGATCGCGATAGCGATAATCAGGGTCGTGCGAATGTCGCGCAGGAACAGCAGCAAAACGGCGACGGCCAGAAGACCGCCCAGGATGGCGTTGTTGCGAACTTCGCGAATGGCCGCACGGATGAATTCCGACTGATCGTTGGAGACAATCAGCGACGTGTCCGGCGGAAGAATTGTGCTGGTCTGCTGCATGGCCATCATGCCGGGACCGCCCGGTCCCATCCCGCCGCGACGCGGCTGCTTGGGTGCGTCGCGTTCTTCGGGCGTGGCCCAGCCCTGCAGTGTGCGAATCTCGCCCTTGACGCGATCCGCCACGGCGACGGTGTTGCTCTCCGCCTCGCGATAGAAGGACAGGCCGATTCCTTTGCGCCCGTTCACGAGCACAATGCCCTTTGGTTCCTTCGGCTCGAGAGTCACGTGGGCAACGTCTTCGAGCAGAATCGCCGTCTCACCCTGGCGGGAAACAACAACGGAGCGGACGTCCTCCAGGTCTTGGAACTCGCCGACGGTCTTGAGGAGGAAACGGCGCGTGCCCTCGGACACGTAGCCTCCGGAAGCGTTCACATTCGATTGTCGCAGCGCATTCGCCACGGTCTGGACATCGATCCCGTAAGTCAAAAGGAGCGTCTGATCGAGCGCGATGCGGATCTCGCGCTGCACGCCGCCGGAGACGACGACGTTCGCAACGCCTTCGAGGCGTTCAAATCGGGGTTTGAGAGTCTGTTCTGCCAGGCGCCGCAGGTCTTCCAGGTCGGAACCCTTCGGCCCGACGAGGCCGACGGTCATGACTGGCGCCGCATTCGGATCGTAACGCAGGACCGAGACGCTCTCGATCTCCTGCTGGCGGTCGCGCTGCAGGTCCGCAACGGCCTTCTTCACATCCAGGAAGGCGAAATCCAGGGGCGTGTCCCAGGTGAACTCCGTGATGATGACGGCGCTGTCTGAACGGGCAATCGTCTCGACGTCCACGACGCCGCGGATGGTGTAGAGTTGGCGCTCCAGCGGCTCGTTGATTCGCCGCTCGACCTCGACCGGGGAGAGCCCCTGAGTCCGGATCGTGGTCGTGACCTTCGGCGCACGAATGTCCGGAAACAGGTTCGTGGGCAGACGCGTCATGGAAATGTAGCCGAGCAGCAGCACGGCCACGAAGATCATGGTGACTTTGACGGGAGCAGCGACAGCGAATTTGGTCAGCGACATGGGTTCACACGGCGTCCGGGACTGAAGGGAGCCGCAGGCGGCACCTCTTGCTCCCGGTTATACGCGGCCATGCGAGAAACCTTCGCCGCTCACTCTAATCTTTGCGGGCATAGCGCAGACCACTGATTTCCTTATATTGTTTCTCCATGACATTCTAAATCGGGGGGTGGCTGATGGTTGCGTTATTTCCATTGAGTTCGACTTGTGAACAGGAAGAGAAGCGTCATAGATGTGAAACGCAGCTGGAGCCCGATGCGAGGAATCGCAGCATTGGAGTATATGCCCCCTTGGGAGGATGTATTGTGACCCACCAAGATCTGCCCAAACGTCCAGCGAGTCACGTCACAGGGGAAAATGCCGTGCAGATACTTCGGTCCACACTTCCGCCCCACTGGATCCTGAGGATACTGCAACCTGATTATGGGATCGATTGTGAGATTGAAATCGTCGAGGATACGTCCGTGACCGGTGCGCTGATCAAGGCACAGATCAAGGGGACAGCGGGAAAAAGCGCTCGTGAAAGGCAAGTGGTCCACGTCAAGTCGGCGAGCGTGCGTTACTGGCTACTATCGCCCGTGCCAGTGATCCTGGTAGAAGTCGACGAAGCCAAGCAAGTAGTCAGATGGCTAGATGTTCGGGAGTATCTTCTAGCGAAGGGGTTCCTGGATGGCGACCGGATGATGAGAGCTGCACGAATCCCGTTCGACTTCAAACACTCATTCCTACTACCGGACAATGTCAGTGAGTTAAGGGAGATAGCACTGGAGCACCAAGCCGGAGTAATGAGGAAGTGGGAAGAAGATCAGGCATGGCTAACACGAAGCTACATAGCCTTTCACTACCTGATAATCCTGTACAATGGCGACATTGACTCGTACATTGAATACATGCGGAAGAACGGATCTATGGAGCAAATGCAGGAGGACTTACCTCTTCTGTTTTCCATCCGCGAGCAACTGGCGGATGACCCTGAGCTCATCCATCGGATCAGGAGGCTGGTAGAAGAGGGTTTGTCGGATGACCAAGAATGGGACATGTGACGTTCAGGTCCTCATGAATTTCGCCTCGCCGGTCGCCATCACGCGGTCGCCGATGCGGATGTCGGACCTCAGGCGATAGAGCCTCGGGTTGGCGGAGGTGATCCAGCCGCGGATCGTTACGATCGCATCGTGGGGGATAGAGTGGCGGAATCGCACGTTCAACTCCGCTGTCACGGCGCGGATCCCCTTGTGAAAGAGGCAATGAGTCATGGCCGCGTCCAGCAGGGCCGAAACAACGCCGCCGTGCTGGATGCCGGTGTAGCCCTGTAGGCGTTCCTCGCAATGGAACTCCGCTCGGACACAGTCGACCGACTCCGGCTTGAACGACAGATGCAATGAGGAGGGATTCTTCTCTCCGCACATGATGCACCAGTCGTGACCGAACTTGCAACTCAGCGAAGTGCTCTCGTCCGTCTCTTTGCCATTCTTCAACTGATGCCTCCCATCGGGTTCGGAGTGTTGCGGACTCACTGACCTGTCGGCTTTCGCAAGTCACAGGAACTCGGCCGCCGTTCAGCGACGTAATAGGCCCGCCCGTCGGTTTCTTTGATCTGGATCTCGCCGTCGTCGATCAACGCGTCGATGATCTTCAGGACTTCGATGAAGTGTACGCCGATCCCGGCCGCGATGTCATCCGAAGTACATGGTCGTCGGCGCAGCAGCGCCAGAACTTCATCGCGAAAGTCGGCGGAACATTCTGCCGGCGTTGGGGCATGATCGAAGTCCTTGCGGATGACTTCCGTCGGCAGATCAAAGAACGACTTCAACGCTTCAAGGTCCATAGCGGAAACGCGCCGCGCCGACTTCTCCGAGGCCGGGCGCGTTGCGGTGTTTAGTTGAACGCGATCCGGTGCAATTCGATTCACGATCTCGGCGATCTTCTTCACCTCGGAGGGCAGTCCCGTGATACCGGCAAGTAGCATGACCTCGAGCCACGTCTTGCCGTTGAACTGCTGAACGAACCCCGCCATCCCGTCGATCACTGCATCGAAATGGAGATCCGGGTGCGGGCGATTGACGAGGCGGAAAGTCTCCTCATCTCCGGCATCGAGCGATGGCAGGACCAAATTGGCCCGCCGCAGATCGCTCTGCACGTCGCGATCGCCCAGCAGAGTGCCGTTCGTCAGCACGGCCACAAGCGTGTCTGTAAGGTTCTTGATTCCATCGATCAGTTCGCCGATGCCCGAATTCAGCGTCGGCTCACCGGATCCGGAGAGCGTGACGTAGTCCAACGCCATCGGCTTCGAGAGTTTCTCCTCGAGTTCTTCGAGGATATCGCGAATCGGCAAGTACTCGCGCCGCTCCATGGTCAGGAGTGTCGTCCGGCCGATCTGGCAGTAGATGCAGTCGAAATTGCAGACCTTGTGCGGCACGACATCGACGCCGAGGGAACTGCCCAGGCGCCGCGAGTACACGGGGCCGTAAAGATATCGGTATTCTGTGCGTGGCATGATCCTAACCTCCACAGGAGGAATGCCCGCACCTCTCGTCCCGGCCACAGCAAGTCCGGCCTGTCTGCTCGAATGAACAGCTCTCCCCCACCCCAGCGGAGCCTCACATGATGATGCCGGCTCCGCCGCTGACCAGGCGCTCGGGCTTTCCGCCGCATGTCGGGCAGCTTTCGGGGCCCGAAGCGCTCATGGAGTGACTGACCTCAAACACGTTCCCACAAGACTTGCACCTGTACTCGTAGAGAGGCACGCGGCGCTCCTTTCATTTATTCCAGGCAACTGAGAATTCGAGCCTCGTCAGCGGAGACTCTGCCGCCCATGACTTCGGCGATCGTTCCGCCGAACATCTTTCCCATCAAGCCCGTGTTCATTCCGCTGACGTAGACTTTGCCCTGGTTTTCATATACCGCGAAGGCGCACGGCATAAGTGTCGCCACCTCGGGATTGCTTTGCAGGACTTCGCGGGCGTACTCCGCCTTGCAGAGTTCCACAATTCGCACGGGCGATTCCATCTGGACGCCTTCCTTGCTCATCGCATTGTTCATGTTGCGGACGGCGGGCGAACTCCAACCGTTTGCCTCGATCGATTCTGTCAGGCGCGTGCAGGTTTCATCGATGCTGTATGGACTTTCGTGAACGGTCAGCATCATGGACGGCATCAGCATCCACGCGGCAAGTCCGATGATAACGATTCCAACGAGAGTTCCCGCGGAGAATACTCCCCCGCAAATGAGCCAACCCTTTCTTGATGTGCAATTCATTGAGTGACGGTGCCTCCTCTTGGCATGTGATTCTTGTTCTTCACCAGAATGTGGGCTCCGAGCGGTAGTCCCGCATGGTCCGCAATGACCGGGCACTTCGCCTTGAACAGGAAGTAAAGCGGCCCGTGTTCTTCACTCAGCGTTTCGTAGTTTCCCTGCCCCTTGGCGATAATCAGGTCCGCGCTATCGAATCTCTCGCGGAACTGTGGACTGCAATCGCTGAGGATCGTTCCCGGGGCGTCCGATCCATTGTCGATGATCTCCGCCAAACGATCCAACCCGATGGCCTTCGCGTCCTCGTGTGTTGCATCGTTGATGATCGGTGCGCCGCGGACGGCAACTGTAGTCTTGCCGGGCGGAAAGTGTTCGATCAGCAAGCGATCGAAGACGATTTCTCCGGCATTATCTGCCAGGAACAGGATGTCCTTTGCGCTCTCAACAACTCGTCGGAATGCATCGATGTCTCCGACAAAGACGCCTTTCAAAGAACGCTGCACGGCGGTGCGCACGGCGCCATCCGACAACAGAGGATCGAAAGCGAGATCGATGCTGTTTCCTGCCGCTGCGAGGCGAACAGCGAACTCGAACGCATTGCCTCTGAAGGCATCCTCCCGGACTTCGTCGAGAATTCGAAGTGCCATGCGGTTCTGGCGCTCCTTCGCTTCACGATAGGGATCGTCCTGAGCGATGAGTTCTCGGAGACGACGGTGAATGCGCTGTCCAAGTTCCGGCGGCGATTGATTCAGATCCATCTCGCTGGTCCAGCGGAGGATCTCGCGAAGCATGCGCTCCTGGGTTTCAGGATCGGCGCTCACTTCTCGGGTCGCTTGCAGAGTCTGGCGAACGAAGCAGGGAATACAGTCGAGGAAAGTCTTCACGTGGCGACGTAACCTCGTTTGCCCCTGAGTTGTGCGGTTTGTTCATCCACTTCGTCCTGCCAACCGTTGCGCGTGTTTGGAATACAATCGAACTTCGCGGTGTAGGGCTTGATGTCGAGCAGGGGCGTTCTATCCAGAACATCAAGTCGATCGACGTGCAGTTTGTTTCCGTCGCGACCGAGCAATTCAACGATGCTGATTCCGATTCCGCTCGGGCGTGCCGGGGCTCGTGTTGAGAAGAGGCCGCGCTCGACGTCCTGAAGAAACGGCTTCAGGATAAGTCTCGGGGTGTCTGCGCGGTCGAAGTGGTAGATGAGGTAGATGTGTGAGAAGCCATCAAGATCGCGGAGTCCCTCGGCGAATTCTTCGGAGACTTCGACGACTCCGACGCAGCCTTTCGCGTATGCGGGCTGCACGGGAGTGGATTCCGGAGTGCTATGCTCGCTGTGAATGATCCCGATCGACTGGCAAACGTACTCGCTACAGCTCATCGATCAGAACTCCTGCGATGCGGGTCATTGGCATCCCGCACTCCGGGCACATTCGCCCAGAGTGCGGGACGCCGCGCTGGTGAAGCTCCGTGTGTCCGCAATGCGTGCACACGCAGATCGTTTCGGCAGTCCCTCCATCTCCACACTGCCGATTCCAGTAACCCCTTCGCCCGCGGCCGGGTTCCTCCTCGCCTCCTCCAAGGCGACGACGCTGCGGTTTCCCACAGCAACCCGGCATAGCGAAGCGCTCCTCCTCCAGCCTCCCCTCCTGCCATGCCTCCACGACGTCCGGCAGGTCTCCCGCGATGAACGCGATGACCTGAACCCCTGCGCTCTGAATCACCTGAAACAGAGTCCGAGAGATCGCACCGCACACCAACGTTTCGATACCCAGCCCGAGCAGTCGATTCGCTCTTTGAAGAGGCACTTCCTCCCGAAGTGCCTCCTGCGACTCGGCCACGACATCTCCAGAACTCATCTGAACGATGTGGAGCTGTCGGGCCGTGTCGAACACGGGTGCGATGCGATTCTCCCAGATGGCAAAGGCTGCCGTCGTCATGGGTGTCCCCTCCAGGGCTGGCAGCCTGGATAGCTGCAAGGATGAGACCATACAAAACGGCAGCCTGCAGCATCACGTACATGATTGTAAGTATTGATGATAGCAAACTCAGAGAGCAGACGCAGAGTAGCCAAAAGGCTACCATGGGAAAGGCCCGGAGTAGCGCGATCGCTACCGTGGTTTCGAGCGACCGTCCTTCGTCGGAAGCTCAATCCCGAGCCGCTTGATGCGCCGGAACAGCGTCGTTTTGTGGATGCCCAATTCGCGCGCGGCCGCCAGACGATTGAAGTCGTTTCGCTCCAGCGCCGCCCGGATCGCTTCCGCGTCCAGCATATCGTGCGCTGTCTGAACGTCGGGCGAATCCTGGCGCTTCGTCGATCGCGCCGTCAGGTCTTCCGGAAGGTGCTCGATGCGAATCACGCCGTCCGAACAGAGAATGAAGGCGCGTTCGATGACGTTCTCCAACTGTCGGATGTTGCCCGGCCAATCGTAAGCCATCAGGAGTGATAACGCCTCGCCATCAAGTCCTTCGATGGCCTTCTGCTGGATGCTGTTGAAGCGCTGCACGAATGCCTCGGCCAGCATCGGAATGTCTTCCTTGCGATGCCGCAGCGGCGGAAGATCGACGCTCACGACATTCACGCGGTAGAATAAGTCCTCGCGGAACGTCTCGTCGCGAACCTGCGCAGCCAGGTCGCGGTTTGTCGCCACGATGATCCGCGCGTCGGTTCGTTCGGTCTGCGTGCTGCCGAGCGGTTCGAATGTGCGTTCCTGCAAGACGCGCAGCAGTCGTACCTGAAGGGCTGGGCTGACTTCGCCGATTTCATCGAGGAAGATCGTTCCGCCGCGCGCGATCGCGAAGCGTCCCGGCTTGTCTCGCTGCGCTCCGGTGAAGGCACCGGCCTTGTAGCCAAAGAGTTCGGACTCCAGCAGCGTATCCGGCAAAGCACCACAATTGACGGCCACAAACGGGCCATTGCTCCGTGGGCCGAGTGAGTGAATCGTCCGCGCGACGACTTCCTTTCCCGTTCCGGTTTCGCCGAGAATCAGTACCGTGCTCGGGCTGGCGGCGATGGCAGGGAGAACCTCGAAGACACGCTGCATTGCGGGACTGCGGCTCGACAAGTCGCCGACATGGAAGCGGCCTTCCAATTCCTGGCGAAGCGTCTCCACTTCCGTCAGGTCGCGGAACGTCTCTGCGCCGCCGGAGATACTCCCCTTAGCATCTCGAAGAACTGCGGTTGAGATGCTGATCGGAATGCGATTCCCCTCCGCATCAATGATGTATGCCGACGCCCCCACGATTGGGCGACCATTCATCATCGTCTTCTGGAGCGCACAATCGGCTCCACAGAGACTCGAGCGGAAGACTTCGGAGCAGAACCGCCCGATTGCCTCTTCACGCGGGACACCAGTAATCGTCTCCGCCGCACGATTGAACGACGTAATCCGCCAGTTCTCGTCCACGGTAAAGACCCCGTCTGAGATGCTTTCGAGAATCGCTTCGGTCAAATCGTCCATGCAGGGCGTGCCTCCGTGCTCCAAGAATCCGGAAATGCCTCTTCCGATTCAAGTCGAATGGCGTTGCAGGTGGGAATAACAGTCGCCTATGCTCTCCGAAGTGCCAAAGGCGCGATCAGAGGAGAACCGTGATCTCAGAGGTACGAGAAGTGAGCACACGCCACTCCATCGTCGATAAGCAATTCAACAAGTTCCTCATCGCTGCGGGGATTGTGGGAGTGCTGATGGTGATAGGGTGGCCCATCATTTACTTCTCCATCGATGGCTCCGATGCCCACAAGCAACTGGAGGCGATGCTGGTCGGTCGCGAGTTCCCGGAGACTGGCATCGTGCAAGAAGTGTCTGTCTCACCGTTCGGTATCATGGGTTTCTCGAAAGGATCCGGCATGAGCACGCGTGCCGAGAGAACGCATTTTGTCGCGGTGGCGAAAGGGCCCAAGGGGAAGAAGCGCATCAAAGTCCGACTGGAACGCTACTTCGGCGAGAAGCAGTGGGACCTTGTGCGGAGCGATCCTCCGATTCCTGAGAAATGAACGGCCCGGCAGACGAATCTGCCGGGCCGATTGCTTTCCTGCTACTTCGCGGGGCGATTATTCGCCGTCGCGATCCTTGCGCGGAGGACGCGGACGACGCTGGCGACGATCGTCGCCACCGCTGCGGCTGCCGCCACCACGCGGTCCACGGTTTCCACGATCGCCACGATCGCCACGGCCTCGGTTGCCGCCCTCGTCAGAGGATGCGGCACCTTCCGGTGCTTCGATCAGAGCCTTGCGGCTCAGGCGAATGCGGCCGCGGGCCTTGTCGACGTCCAGAACCTTCACGGTGACTTCGTCGCCGACGTTCACGACGTCCTCGACCTTGTCCACGCGGTGGTGTTCCAGTTCGCTGATGTGGATCATGCCGTCCTTCTTCGGCCCAAGCTGCACGATGGCGCCCGAGTCGATTACACGGAAGACCTTGCCCGTGATGACTTCGCCCGGCTCGATTTCGCGGACGATCTCGTCGATCATCTGAATGGCCGCGTCCGAAGACTCGCCACTCGTCGCGGTCACGTAGACCGTGCCGTCGTCTTCGATATCGATGCGCGCACCAGTCTCTTCCTGGATGCCGCGAATCGTCGAGCCACCACCACCGATGATCTCGCGGATCTTCTCGGTCGGGACCTTGAGGATCGTCATGCGAGGCGTATGCGGCTTCAGCTCTTCGCGGTGCTCGCCAATGGACTCATTCATCTTGTCCAGGATGTGCAGGCGACCGGCGCGAGCCTGGTCGAGAGCGCGGGCCAGCATGTCGCTGGTCACGCCATCGATCTTGATGTCCATCTGCAGCGCCGTGATGCCCTCGGTCGTACCGCAGACCTTGAAGTCCATGTCGCCGCAGTGATCTTCGATGCCCTGGATGTCGCTGAGGATCGCCAACTCATCGTCGCTCTCGCCCGCGATCAGGCCCATCGCAATGCCGCCGACCGGACGCGAGACGGGGACGCCGGCGTCCATCAGCGCCATCGAGCTGGAGCAAACCGTTGCCATCGAGGAGGAGCCGTTGGACTCCAGAATCTCGACAACCAGGCGGATCGTGTACGGGAAGTTTTCCTTGTCGGGAAGGATGGCTTCGACGGCACGCTCGGCGAGGGCACCGTGACCGATTTCACGACGACCCGGGCCGCGCGGAGGACGAGCCTCGCCGACCGAGAACGACGGGAAGTTGTAGTGCAGGTAGAAACGCTTCCAGCCCACACCGGACATTTCGTCGACCATCTGCTGGTCATCGGTGGTGCCAAGGGTACAGACGGCAAGCGCCTGGGTCTGGCCACGCGTGAAAATCGCCGAGCCGTGAACGGACGGCAGCGTATCAATCTCGGACCAGATTGGGCGGATTTCCGTCGGCTTACGGCCGTCGGCACGAATGCCTTCGGCGAGAACGCGGCGGCGCATCGCCGTCTCGTCGATTTCGCCGAAGATAGAGGCGACTTCGCCAGCGCGCTCTGCGTAGTCCTCGCCCAATTCTTCCAGAATCTCCTCAATGGCCTGCTTGAAGCGATTGTCGCGGGCTTTCTTCTCGTGCGTCGCCTGGATTTCCTTGATGTGCGGGGCGGCTAGCTTCTCGACCTTCGCAACCAGGTCCGCATCCGCTTCGGGCTCGACGTATTCGATCTTCGGCTTACCCGTCTTATCGCGCAGGGCATCGATGCCTTCGGTGATCGTGCGGATGTTCGAGTGAGCCAACTCGAGGCCGGCAACGATGTCCGCCTCGGAGACTTCCTTCGAGCCCGCCTCGACCATATTGATGGCCTCGCGATGGCCAGCGACGATCAGGTTCATATCCAGCTTCTCGATCTGCTCGAAGCTGGGGTTCACGACGAATTCACCATCAAGACGGCCAACACGCACGCCGGCGATGGGCTTCTTGAACGGGATGTCGCTGATGTGAATGGCGGCACTGGCGGCGCACATGGCGACGAGTTCCGCGGGGTGTTCCTGGTCAAGCGCCAGGATGGTGATGAAGACCATCACCTCGTACTTGAAGCCCTTCGGGAAAAGGGGACGCAGCGTGCGGTCGATCAGGCGAGCACGCAAGCTCTCCTTATCGCCGGGGCGGCCTTCGCGCTTGAAGAAGCTGCCGGGAATACGGCCCGCGGCGTAGAACTTCTCGCGATAGTCGACCATCAGCGGAAAGAAGTCTTTGTCCGTGGGCTTGTCGCTCATGACGGCAGCGGCAAGCACAACCGTGCCACCGATCTTCGCCAGCACGGCGCCGTTGGCCTGCTTCGCGACCTTACCGGTGCTCAGTTCCAACTCGGTGCCCTCGCCAAACGGGACGTGGGCGATTGTCTCGACGAAGTTCAAACCTTCGCGTTGTTCGATCTTTGTGACGCTCATTAGCTCTTTGTCACTCCTTGATTCAATGTGCCGAATCGGAGGAGCCGGAATCCAAGCGACACGGGGCGTCTTCCTCGGAATTTACATTCGCCATCGAAGAATCTGTTCGCCGATGGAGCATGAAAATCCCGAGACCATTCCCCGGGCGATTCCCTAGCGGCTCCGATCCGGAAGTCTGTGTCGAGGGTTAGGGGTGAATGCTCCTGTCTTGAAAATAGCAAGGTGCGCCTCGGTCCCCGAAGGGAGAGGCGCACCGGTTATCCGTTCCGCTTTGCCGCTGGCGTCCATGTGCAATCCGACACCACTCCGCATGCCGCCAAAGCGTGGCGCGCGCCGTGCCGATGGACTGGCACTGTATTGCTGGGTGTGGGAGGGAATGCGGACTCCAAGGCTCTTTTACTTACGCAGTCCAAGTCGGGCAATCAGAGCGCGGTAGCGCGCGATTTCGGTGTTGCGCAGGTAGTCCAGAAGGCTCTTGCGCTTACCAACCATCTTCAGCAGGCCGCGACGGCTGTGGAAGTCCTTCTGATTGACCTTCAGATGCTCGGTCAGATTGTTGATGCGCTCGGTCAACACGGCCACCTGGACTTCCGGCGAACCCGTGTCGTTTTCCTTTACGCCATACTCTTTGATCAATTCGGCCTTACGTTCTGCGGTAATCGACATCTTTTCACTGTCTCCAAAGTGAGAATCTTGTCCATGCCCCCAGGATGCGGCCGGAGAAAGCCGACACCCGAGCAGCAGGCGACCCGGAGAGTCCTCGCACTCCCCCGCCGTGTCAAGGGTCTTGTGAACGCGTGTGCGGGGCTCTCCCAGGCTCGATGGAGCAAGGATTCGGCCACGCCCTCCGTCAGATCGCACTTGATACGCTCGCGGGGCGCTCATACATCCGTTGAAGCTCGCTCACAAGAGGCGCACTTCCATGATCAACCTGCCGACAGACGTCCCCATCCAGCACATCGATTCGCCGATCGACCAGGCCGACTTCGAGAGGTTCGAGGCGGACATCGCGGCCTTTGTTGAGGCGCGCGATTCGATCTACTGCCACATTCCGCAGAAAGGCGGGTGGCATTCCTTCCTGCCCGATCGCGAGAAACTCCTCGAATACTACCTGACGATGCAGGCGATTCAGTTCGGCCCGAAGTCGGTCTACATGGATGTCGCCAGTTGCATGAGTCTTTTCCCGAACTACGTGGCCGAGCGATTCGGTTCAACGGTCATTCGGCAGGATCTCTTCTACGAGCCCGGTCTGCAGTTTGTCGACTATCCCCGGATCGACCAATCGAGTACAAAGGACGACGTGCGCATTGCGGCGCTCGGCTCCAACGGGTCGGAGATGTCATTGGCATCGGACAGCATCGACGCCATCACTCTGCATTGCTCCTTCGAGCACTTTGAGGGGGATTCGGACAGCCGATTCATGCAGGAGGCACTGCGTATCTTGCGCCCGGGCGGGAGAATCCTGGTGATTCCTTTCTACATCGGCGGAGAACACCAGGAAATCGTTCAGCAGGATCAAGTCTCCGGCTGCCAGTTCCACCGCTACTACAGCTACCAGTCGTTTGTGGATCGCGTGCTGAGTAAGCTCGACGCCGACATTCGGATCGAGTTTCTGTACTACCCGAATCACAAGGAGATCGATCCGGCGTTCTACTGCTGCTACTCGATGTGCATCGTGAAGCAGTAGCCCGTAGCGATCAGTTCATCGACAGCTCAATCACATCGTCCGGATCGTCCATGTCGACGTACGTCGCCCGGTCGTAAACCTGGCCTGTGGTGTCGAGCGCTTCGACTTCAAAAAGATAGGGCGTGATGCTCGCAACGGCAAAGCCGACTTTGTTGGTTGATCCGGCCTCGCGCTCGGGATCTGGCGGCAATGGCTCCTTCTCGGTGCTGCATCCGTTCCCCACAATCACTTGTACCAGTCCCGGCTCGACCCGGCGGCGCTCGTACATGTGATCGTGACCGGACAGAATAAAATCCACGTCGTGCTCCCCCGTCAGAATGGGCATCAGGATACGCGCATTTCCCCTGTCGGCTCCATGAGAGATCTTGCTCGCGGAAATCGGGTGATGCATCAGCAGAACCTTCCACTTCGAGTCGCAATTCGCGAGAGAAGTTCGCAACCACTGAACCTGCTCCGGATGGCGTTCGAGCCGTTCGGAATTGATCACAAAGAAGGTCACCAGGTCGTCGCCAAATGTCTTGGCGTAGTGATCCTGACCCTGCATGTTAAAGCCTGGAAAGTCGAGGATGTCCCTCTCCATTCCGTCGCGCTGATCATGATTTCCCAAAACCATGAGGGTTTCAATGTCGCGATCTAGAACAGGCTTGAAGGGAACAAGAAACTCGTCCTGCAACACATTCTTGAAACCCTTGTCGCCTTCGAGAATATCGCCAAGAAGGAAGTAGGCATCAATCGGCTCCACGTCGTGATATTCGGCGACCTCATTCTGAACGCTGGAGTTCTCATCTTCCGCGTACGCTGTGTCGCCGGCAAATGCAATCTGGATTGAACTCTTGGCAGGCTCAACGGCTGCGTTCGGGTCTCGCAAGAATACCCACAGCAGATCGGACGAGGAAACTTCGTGGAAGGCCTCGATGAAACCATTCGCCTTCAGTTCGTCGAAGGGAACATCCTTTCGATCGTCTTCTTCAAGGACAACAACCTGCGGCAAATCCGGATCGTCCAGGTAGGCTTGATCGAAGTGTGAATAGGACTTCACAGAGTAGTCGCCGTAGACATGGAACTCCGGTTTGGCAGCATCGTCAAATGCGGCAACAACAGGTGGTACACCTTCGGTTTGCGCCAGAGAAGCCAGCCGCGCTGCGAATGCGCGTGTCGAGCTTTGCGGATCGGTGGACGGCTTCACGATCGTGTAATTCGCCAATCCGAGCAACAGTACAAAGCCCACCGATCCGTAGATCACATGAGTCAGGTGTGCCCGATGCCGCAACGACCAAACCCCAACGGCAACGGCGGCAATACCGATCCCGGCCATTGCAATCGTGTTCGGCACACGGAGGTAGAAATACACGGACCAGAAGAGGTCCTGGCGAAAGGCTGCAAGGACGGCCGCCGCGAAGAGCAGCCCGCCCGTTACAATCTCCAGTATGGAGATCGCAAACGACACGCGCGGGAAGCGTTGACCTTCGGAAACTGCTCGATCGAGCCACCATCCGACAACGAGCGCCATTCCCGGCATCAACGGCAGCATGTAGGCGTTCCGTTTTCCGTGCGCGATGCTGAGTACGATGAACGGAATCACAATCCATCCGACAATTCCGGCCATTCCGGTCGGCCATTTGCCGCGTGTGCGCCACAGGATGATTCCAGCAGGAATCAACAGGATCCCCCATGGTACGAAGATGCTCGTACACAAGTGCGTAAGGTAAAAGTAGAATGGAGCGCCGTGAGAGCCATTCAGGAAACGTTCGACCGTTTGCTCGTGGATCTGACTGAGGATGAACTCCAATCCGTTCGCGTGAATCAACATCACGAGAACCAGCGCGATGCCCGCAGCCAGAACAGCCACTCCACCGAGCAGACGAGTCTCACGCACTGGTCTCAGAGACCGTTCCGCGATCGATTCGGCGATGATGGGAGAAACGAAGATAATCAGCGCCAGGGGTCCCTTGATGAATGTCGCGGCCACCAGGGCAGCCCACATCACCAAGGCTCGGGCGAGCGGAATGACTTTCTCGCGCGATCTCGTCAGCAGGATCGCCATCGCGATCATCAAGGCCCCGGTGAACATCATGTCCAACTGGGCCTTTGGTGCGTCATCCAGGACCTGACCGGTTGTCATCAGCACAAGCGCCGCCATCAGCCCGGCCCGATAGCCAAATAACCGGCGGCCAATGACGAAGGAGAGCACAACTGCCAGAACACCAAAGAGTATCGAAGGAATTCGGAGGGTCCAGGTGGAGACCTTGCCGCCACTGAGCTTCAACATCCCCGCGAGGAACCAGAATGGCAGGGGCGATTTCTCGTCGTAGGGCTGACCGTAAATGGTCAGTTGAAACGGGCTGCGGCCCTGGCCCACTTCCTTGGCTACCTGGACATAGCGGCCTTCATCCGGCCCGCGCAGATCCCAGAGCCCAGCGGTCCCAATCCAGACTAGAGCACAGATCCCGGCCAGAAGCCCGATCGTCCTCCAATCCCGCCGTCCCCAAGCGAGCAACCTGTTTTCTTGAATCATGGGGTAACCTTGCCCATCCCAAATGACCCCGATCGTGAATGTTTTTTACGCTTAGTCGAGGCCAGGGACCGTCCTGCGGCCCCAGAGGATCAGGGAGAGCAATTACCGGGCTCAGATGACCAGCCATGCTTCGAAGACAATGTATCAGAACAGAGGCGACAGTCTTGCGCGCTCCTTCCAGATTGGCTCGCCGCCGATCATTCCCTGAACATCCTCCATGACGATGAGGGGCTTGGGGGATCTGGGGACGATGAAGGACCCGTACGGATAGACACTGCCGTCGTCCTTGGGCTGTTTTCTATCGATCCAGCCTGTCTGGTGAGTCTTCGGATCGGATGTTACAGAAACTCGGTCTGCCGATTCCTCGATGGAGGCGACCCGAATTTCTACGCAATTGAAGGACTTACCCAGGACTATGGCCAGGACCATGTAGTTCTCGAAGTCCACGACCGGGCATTCGAGCGGATTCATGTACATATTGTACTCCTCCGGCGATGGCCCACCTTTGTGTCCGAGTCGCTGGCTGCTATGCGAATATCACAACTCCTGAGAGTGTGCAGAAGGCCACAATAGTCAGGATTGCCCCAACTCGTTTCATGTCACGCATCCTCGATAGGAGGGTTGCCAAAGACCCTAGTCATTTAGCGAATCAGCCGCCCGGGTCAGTTCCTGTTCAAGCGCAGGATTGGACTCAATGGCCGCCTGCAGTTCACGCCGCGCGACTTCCAGGTGCCCCTCGCGGCGGGCGATCTCTGCGCGCAGGACGTGGGCGCGGGCGGGATCGCCGAGGCGAACGACCTCACCGATGGCTGGCTCGGCGGCCTCGTAGTCTCCGGCAGCGATCGCCAACTCGGCTCGCAGGACCCAGTAGCGCCCGTACCGCGGTCCTTCCTGCCGGCCCGCGCTATCGAGAGAATCCGCCGCCTGGTCGAGACGACCCAGGCGGATCGCCAGATAGGCATGCGCCAGGCGCCCGCGCGTTGAGGGCAAGCCTGCTTCCTCCAGCTCATGCACTCGCCTGATGATCTCGGTCGCCGCGGCTTCCATAATCGCCGGCGTCGGCGCATACTGATCGAGTCGGTCCGGATCGAATCTGTAGGAGGGCAGTTTGCAGTCTTGGGCAACTGAAGGACTTGCAATTAATCGGCTGGAGTTATCCCAGCCGACGAGGACCCACCCGATGGCCTCGAAGTCGCCGACAAGGCGCTTCTCCTGTGCTCTGCCGGAGAATGGCTCGCAATAAAAGCCAATCCCAGCATCTGCGAGTTTCTCCACCCAGCCCTCGCCGGGCGTGAGAAGGGGAACGTAAACGTCACGAATGTATTCCTCGGAATAGGCCTCCTGGCGACCATCCATGACGACTCCGAGACGCGCAACGGAGGGCTGGGAGAGAAGGACACTGGTCCAGCCGTAAGAGGCGAGCACGGCCCCTTCACTTTCCGGGACCTCATCGAGGACTTGTCCGATCCCTCGAACGTCCAGCGTTGGATCGAGCCCAAGTCCGCTTTGTCGCCAGGGCGTCACCTGTACGGATCCCCAACCGATCAAGACACACAGCAGGGCGACCAGGACCTCCGCGCGCCTCGGAACGCTCTCGGGAATCTTGGGCAATGCAGAGATGGCCTGCACCAACCCCGGCAATCCCACGATCGCAGTCGGCAAGACGGCCCGCGGGATGACCGAGGACAGCGCGATCATTCCAGCAATCAGTGCGGCTTCCCAGCGACGATCCCTGCGCCAGAGCCATACCGCCGTCGCGGCCAACGCAATCAGCATCGCGAGCGCACCCGGCATCGATTTCCAGGCAGAGAGCTGGTACTCGGCAATGCCGAAGTCCACTCCCCCGCCGATGAAGAGCTTGAAAGGGCCGAGCAGCGGCAGCACGCCCGATGGGTGAATCAAGGCGAAAGCAATGAACGGAATCGCAGCGGCGGGGAGGCAGAGCGTGATGACCTTTCGCGCTGGCAGATCTACCTGCATGGCGAGGAACGCGAGCACGCCGAGTCCAATGTACCACTCCGCGTGCAGGAATGCCCAGATCGAGAATAGCAACCCGATGCCCGCCGCGGCGAGAATGGTGCGCCGCTGGGCGAAGTCGCGACAGCGATCCGACGAGCCCATCCAAACAACTGCTCCAAGCAGAGCGGCAGAGAATAAACCGGGGCGCTCGACGAAGCGGGGGGAAACGGCTGCAGCGAGCAGAATTGTCACCACGGCTGCCAGCCAGGGCGCACTTCTGCGATTTGTGGCGCCACGGAATGCCAGCAGGAAGCCGGTCGAGTAGCCGATGGCCTTCGGGATCACGAGCCCGGCGGGGCCGGCGAGATTCCAGGCGATTGCGAACAATGGAGCCGCCAGCAGCCATGGCGACTTCCAGGGAATATCCGAATAGGCATGCAGTCGATAGAACTCTGTTTCCAGCCCTCCGGACAGCGCCTGCCGCCCCGCAGCCAGGTAGAATCCGAAATCCAGATCGTAGATATCCACGATCGTCAGAAATGCCAAACCGGCGACAAGTCCGGTGAAGGCGATCCACTTGCCAAACGTAGAATGACGAGGCACGAGTTTTTCTTCCTGGCAGGCTGCGTGTAAAAGAACCCGAGACGTCGTGCGGGTCAAGCCACCCCTGTCCACGATAGCGTGAGGATAAAACTCTTGCCCGATCGGCCCTGGGTTTCGCAGAAGGGAAGGCCCTTATGACAAAACCTCCCGGTACTCCACCCGTATAAAGGAAGAATCATGACTATTGCACCTGAACAAGAGCGGATTTTGACCCGCGAAGAACAGGCCCCCGAGAATTGCTGGAATCTCGAAGCGTTGTACGCCACACCGGAGGACTGGGATAAGGAGTTCTCCCAAATCGATGAACTTCTGAAGCCCATCCTGGCACTGCAGGGCAAGCTGACGTCCCCTGCTGCTGTGGCTGAGACTTTCAAGGCCGAGGATGCCCTGGGCCGCGCGATCGAGCGCCTTTACTCGTACGCCCACCATCGGGAAGACGAGGACACGGGCAACAGCACCAATCAGGGCCGCAGCCAACGCATCATGGCCAAGTACACCGAGGTGGCCGCCAAAACTGCATGGGTTCGCCCCGAGATTCTGACGCAGTCGCTTGAGACGCTAAAGGCCTGGCGCGAGGATGAGGCGTTGAAGCCCTATCAGCGCTCGATGGACGTCCTGGTACGCGACAAGCCGCACACCCTGTCGAATGCGGAAGAGACCCTGATCTCCACCGCCGGCGAAGTTTTCCGCAATCCGTACAATACTTTCGGCTATCTGACAAATGCGGACATGACTTTCCCGGATGTTGAGGACGAAAAGGGCAAGAAACGCCCCCTTTCCCAGGGCCGTTACATCACATTCCTGGAAAACCGCGATCGCAGCGTTCGCGAGCGCGCCTTCAAGACATTCTACGACACCTACATCGGCTTCGAGAACACCCTGGCCTCGACGCTGGCCGGTTCCGTGAAGCTGGACAACTTCAACGCGCGGGTGCGCCATTTCGACTCGGCCCTCGAGGCTGCGCTGCATCCGGACAATGTGCCCGTTTCGCTCTACGACACGCTCGTCGACTCGGTTCACGAGGCCCTGCCGAAGTTCCACAAGTACCTCGAGCTTCGGAAGCAGATTCTCGGCGTTGACGAACTAAACATGTGGGACGTGTACGTTCCGATCGTTCCGGACTTCGACATCAAGGTCGACTGGGCGGAAGCCTGCCAGTGGGTCCTCGAAGCCTGCGAGCCGCTCGGCAAGGAGTACACCGACGCCCTGAAGACGGCCTTCACGGATCGCTGGATCGACGTGTACGAGAACAAGGGCAAGCGCAGCGGCGCCTACTCGGGCGGCTGCTACGATTCCTTCCCGTATGTGCTGATGAACTACCAGGGAACGCTGGATCACGTGTTCACGCTGGCCCACGAGCTCGGACACTCGATGCACAGCCTGCTGGCCCACAAGACCCAGCCCTATCGCTACGCCGATTACACGATCTTCGTGGCGGAAATCGCCTCCACCACGAACGAGGCCCTGCTGCTGGACTACCTGCTGAAGAAGACTGACGATCCTAAGTTTAAGGCCTATCTGCTCAACCACCGCTGCGAGCAGTTCCGCGGCACCGTTTTCCGCCAGACCATGTTCGCCGAGTACGAGCGCATGATCCACGAGATGGATGCTTCCGGCACACCGTTGACGGCGGAGAACTTCAGCAAGTCGTACTACGACCTGAACGCGAAGTTCCACGGCCCGCTCATCAAGGCCGATGATCGGATCAGCCACGAGTGGTCGCGCATCCCGCACTTCTACTACAACTTCTACGTGTACAAGTACGCGACCGGATTCTGCGCCTCGCAGGTCTTCTCGCAGCGCATCCTGAACAACCCCGAGCATCGCGATATGTACCTGGACTTCCTGCGGTCCGGCGGCAGCGCCGATCCGCTCGACCAGGTCAAGAAGGGCGGCGTGGATCTGACCGATCGCAAGGTCATGACCAACGCCTTCGAGTCCTTCGGCCAGTCGGTGAAGGAACTGAGCGGATTGCTGCTGGGATAAGCGGCTGTCCCAAAAACTCTTGTCCGAAACCGGGGAGGCGCGAACCGTCTCCCCGGTTTTGTTGTCAAACGAGGACAAAAAGAGGCCGTGGCGCGGCTTGACCGGCGGCCATGGGGCTCCGCATAATCCGCACGATCCGGAGCAGGAAAGGCCTGTATGAAGAATCAGAACTTCAAGTACGTCGTTATCGCCCTGGTTGTGGCCACCCTCGGCCTTGCCGTGGTAGCGGTCATTCGCTCTCGCGGCGTAGAGCAGCCAGTCGCGCAATTGGCCTCGAACGGGAGCACCGATGATGGGTCCGACTGGCGATCCGGGATCAAGCGCCCGAGTTCATCGGGGGGCAGCCGGGGGGATTCTCGCGACGGTAACAGTGGCAGCTCGGCATCCGAAGACCGGGAGTCGGGTGGTCAAGCCTCGACGGAAGATGCGGGGAGTTCGACCGAGAAAGCACCTGGCGAAGAAAGCAAGACCGGCCCGGTAATCGGCGGCGGCTCTCCCCTGCCGGGAGGCGGAGGCGGATCCGGCACTGGCAATGGCGCTGGGATTGCTCTGGACAAGAACGGGAATCCGCTGCCCGGGCAGTATCGCCCCGACAGCAAGAACGATCCATCCACGATTCCGACCGGAGATCACAGAAACTCCGACTGGAACGATGCGAATGATCAGGGTGGTAGCGCCGAAGGCGATGTTGGTTCGGAAGACGACACGGAACCGACGCCGACGGAGACTCCGACGGATGAGCAAGCGACTCTCGGCGGGCGTGTACTGCGGGGGGAATCCGGCGTCGCCGATGCGCAGTTACAACTGACGGCGGACAACTACTGGAAGCAAGTCACGAGCGATTCGGACGGGAATTACTACTTCCCGCCGCTGAACCCGGGCGATTACACGCTGCGCCTGGTCTACCCGGCGATGCCGAATCCGCAGCGACTCATTTCGCTGGGATCGGGTGAGTCAAATACGAGCGAAGATTTCGTCATCCCGGACCTGCCGCCGATGTACGGTCAGGTCGTCAACGACATGACCGGCGAGGGTGTGAAGAGTCCCTCGGTTTCAATTTGGCAAGGACAGAAGGGCTTGGGCGAGGTCCTTGGCGACGGGGATGGGAACTTCGAGCTATTTCCGCTCGATCCCGGCAGCTATACCGCGAAAGTCATCGCCAATGGATTCCGCCCGGGCGACACGTCTTTCGAGGTTTCTGATAACGCAGACTACAACGATCACATCCAGATTCGTCTGACTCCGGCCGTGACTCTTTCCGGACGAGTCGTCGATGCGAACGGGTTCGCTGTGAGTGGCGCCCTTGTTGCTCTCTTCAGTCCCGGATCTGTCTATGGGGGAACGTACTCTTCGCAGCCTTTCAAGACAACCGGAGCCGGCGGTGATTTCCTGTTCAGTTCGCTGCCGGAGGACGGCGGCAATGTTCGCGCAGGCGCCTATCGCGAAGGATACGTCCCGGCTTACAGCGAAACGATCGATCCCGCCAGTTCCGATGGCGTTGTGGGCGATATTGTCCTGCCGACGGGCACAAAGATCACGGGCCGTGTTGTTACGGCCGATGCGACGCCGATCGATTACGTTCTTGTCGAGGTCATTGGCGGCTTCAGCAACACGGGCGGCATCTATCAGCGCTTCAACTATCAGCTTCCCTCGAATGAATCGACGGCGGACGGCGTGTTTGAACTCTCCGCGATCGAACCTGGCTCGGTCACATTGCGCTTCACGGCTACTGATTACGTTACGAAGGAAGAGCAGTACATCGTTTCCGGCCCGACGATGGATATCGGCGACGTGGAAATGGAGAGTTCCAGTGAGCCTAAGGAAGGTCGCCTGGCGGGTATGATCATCACCGATGAAGGCAAGGGTCTGCCGAGCCAGAACGTCTACATCAAGTGCCTCGATTGTTCCTCGTCTGAGGAAGCGTTGCAGAACTCCGACAGCCAGGGACGATTCAGTTTCGAGGAAGTGACGGAGGGAACGTACTCGATCGACATCAGCGGCTCGACATTCCGAGGGAACCTTTGGGTGCCGCTCAGTCAACGATACGTTGGTGCGCAGCCGGGCGGCGAAAGCGTCGTGTTACTCTACGACATGAGTCACTCCATCAAAGCCGATCTCATCGATACAAATGGCGATCCGATCCGTCGATTCCAGGTGGGAATCAATGTGCTCGACCAATCGCCGTCCACGGTCAGCGGACAGAAGAATGAGATCCGGATGCGCTACGAATCCGAGATGAGCACCTCAGAAGGCGTGATGACGTTGCCCTACCTGATCTCCGGAACGGCGAACCTGACAATCAGCGTCTCCGGTGGTGGCACCGAGGAGATCTCGAACGTCTATATCGCCCCGACGGAATCGGTGATTGACCTGGGACAGGTTGTGATTTCGCAGGGCGGGACAGTAAAGGGCTACGTCGTGGCGGAAGAAGGCGGCGGTTCGTTGCAGGGCGTCACGGTTCAGGCCCTGCCACCAGACGGATCGTCGGGCAGCCATCCGCTGAATTCGCTGTCCTTCTCCACAATCACGGGACCGACCGGAGAGTTCGAGCTATCCGGTCTGCCGGAGACGACGATCGATCTGCAGTTCCGACTGTCCGGCCGAGTAGCGACTCGCCGGCGCGGAATCCCCATCACACCGGGGGAAACGTCGGACGTTGCGGAGGTCGCGCTGCCGCTCGCTGCGATCATCGAGGGCAAAGTGACCGACTCCGTTTCGGGGAATCCGATCTCCAATGTGCTGATTAACTTCAATAATTGGTTGGTTTACAGCGACCGCGAAGGTAAGTATCGGGCCGATATGGTGCCGCCGGGGGACATCGCGATGATCGCGATTCACAACATTGCCGGCGATTCGCACGAGAAATTCGCCGCGCAGTTCATTGCTCCGGCAGGCGAAACAACGATCTACGATTTTGAGATGGTGCCCCAGGAGTAGCATGAACGAGTCGTCTGAAATGATCCGGAAGCTGGATTCGGAAGAGGAGTTTCGTCTTCACGAAAGCATCCTCCTGGCTCACGATTATGCCTCGCTGATGGAGCAGATGGGGCGCGCGATCGAAGAGGCCATTGGCTCGTCGTTGCCGATTCTTCGCCTGACGCTCTCCCATCCGACGAACAGCCGTGTGCGGATTCAACTGGCGCAGAAGCGTGGTATTGTCAGCGTCGATCGGCCGCATCCGGTGACAGATACGGACCCGCATCCGGAGTTTCTCCTGGGGGTCCCAACGCTCGTCGGTGCCAAGGCCGAGATTCTGGAAGGCGACAAGAAGTGGAAGGCTCCAAAGTCGATTCCCGACAATAGCCTGCTGATTCCGCTCGAAGAAGGTGGCGAGACGTGCGGCGTCCTGCATGCGGAACTTGTCCCCGAACAAGTCGAGCCTTTGCGCAAGGGCTGGGACCGGCTTGGTCGAATCGCACGCGCAGCGCGAAAAGTCATCACGGTCTGTCACGAGTTCGAGCGCGTGCGCTTTGAACGCAACGACATGCAGGAGATCTTCGAGGCCACGACGTACTTGCAGGGGACGGAGTCGGCGGAATCCCTCGCGCAAGCCGCCGCGGAGGTGATGGTCGAGCGGTTGGGTGCGGATCGTTCAGTCATCTTGTGGTTCGACAAGCGCGCAAGCAAGTTGGTGGGAATTGCCTCACATAACTGCGATGAGTTGCATCGCGTGATTGAAGTACCGATCCTGGAGGATGCTGGAATCCTGGCAGAGACATTCCGCCAGGCCAGTGCGCAATGGGTGACGGAGATTTCCGAGCGCGATCCGATTCCGCGCAGCGATCAGGCCCCGGCGCGGCCGCGCTTTCACGCGCTTTGCCTGCCGCTGATCGTCGGCAATCACCCCAAGGGGGTCATCTACGCCGACCACAGAGAAAACCGCGCGCAGATCACTCTGCAGCGCCTGATCTTCCTGCAGCTTTTCGCGAATAACATTGGCGCCACGATCGAAGCCGCACGCCTGATCGAAGAAATCGGACGTCTTGCAGATCAGGATGGTCTGACAGGCCTCGCAAATCGTCGCGCGTTTGACGTGACCGTTCGACGAGAGGTTCTGCGTGCAGCGCGTTACGACCAGCCGCTCTCGATTCTGATGATCGATATCGATCGCTTCAAACACATGAACGACACATACGGCCACCTGGCCGGCGACCAGGCAATCATCGCCACGGCCCACGTGCTGCAGGAAGCAATCCGCGAGACGGACTTCGTCGCTCGTTATGGCGGCGACGAGTTTGTCGTCCTGATGCCGAATACGGATGCAACGCAGGCCGGTATTGTCAAGGAACGCATTATCGAAGTCGCCCGCAAGCGCGCCGAGCTTCTCGATCGCGAGAAGTGGCACTACAGCCTGTCGTGCGGTCTGCGCTCTGCGCGTGGACAAGAAGCGGAGCAGTTGCTCGAGAGTGCTGACAAGGCGCTCTATGCGCAAAAGGAAGCGCAGGTTCGTCGCTCGCTGCTGCAGACGTTGGTGATCACGCCGCCCGAAGAGCTGCATAACTGGAATCACTATCTCAGCAAGATCCTGCGCGTGCTCTACGAGAAGGAGCCGCATTATCATTCGCATGCGCTCCGCGTGATGAATCTCTGCGTGTCCGTTGCAAGTCGTGCCGGCTGGGAACGCGACGAGGTTGAGTGCGTTGCGCTGGCGGCGTTGCTGCACGATGTCGGAAAGATCTCGATTCCGGGCTCCATCCTGTCACGTCCCGGTCCGCTCTCGTCCCGCGAGTACAAACTCGTACAAGCCCACACAAAAGTCGGCATGGACTTGCTGAAGGAAGTGCACTACATGGGCGAAACGGTGAACCTGGTGGGCTCGCACCATGAACGCTGGGACGGCAACACGAAGTGCGAATTCCCTGCCTATCCTGGCGAGTTGGCCGGTGAGGACATTCCGCGCGGGGCGCGCTTGCTGAAGCTGTGCGACAGTTACGATGCGATGACCTCGCCGCGTCCGTACTCGACACCGATCTCTTCAGAGGCCGCCGTCGCCATCATCCGCGAAGAGGCCGGTCGCTCCTTCGATCCGGGAATTGTCGAGTTTCTAGCACAATGGGTTGAAGATTGCGAATCGCGCCCACTTGTTCCGGTTCGTCACTCATGACTCTGCACGACAAGCTCGAAGATCTCTACCATCGATTCCACAGACCAGAGTTCCTCGATCGCGATCCACTCGGCGTCGCGCATCGGTACGATGATCCTGCAGACCAGGAGGTCGCCGCATTGATCGCAGCGTCGTTCGCGTTCGGCAATGTGACAGCGATCCTCCGCACGCTCGATCGCATTCTCAAACCGCTCGGAGCGCATCCGGCGAAGGCGATTGCCGACCGCCAGCCGGCGGATTGGCGGAATGCTTATCGCGGATTCGTCTACCGCTGGGTTCATGCAAAAGACTTGCGGGTCTACCTGGCGTGGATCGGATGTGCGCTGCGTGAGCACGGTTCACTCGGCAACCTTTGGCGGGCACTCGATGAGAACGAGCCGAACGTTCTTCCCACGATGGAGCGCTGGGTCGATGCATTGCGATCGACAGACACGGGCAGACTGCAACCAAGACGCCGGGTGTTGGAGCGCACAGGCGGCAACCACTCGGAACTCCCCTCGGGCGCGCACATGCTGCTGACCTCCCCCGCCGGGAAGAGCGGCTGCAAGCGCATCAACCTGTTCCTGCGCTGGGTGTGCCGCCCGGCAGACGGTGTCGACCTGGGATTGTGGGATGTGTCGATGAAGCGGCTCGTCATGCCGGTAGATACGCATATCTTGCGCGTGTCCCAGACGGTCCTGGGAATCACGACACGGCCCAACGCGGATCTGAAGACGGCTTTGGAAATTACGGACGCGTTCGCGCGCATCTCGCCGGATGATCCCTGCCGCTACGATTTCGCGCTGACGCGACCGGGAATCTTAAAGCTGACGGAAGAAGAATTCGGCTAGAACGTCCCAGAGCTCTGCCCGGCAGTTTCAATAGCCAGGACAAAGGAGCCGACCAGAATTGGAATCAAGCCGCCAATTAGAAACACGAATGGTGGCCAAGCACGTTTCCAGTACATAATCAGCCAGATCAGAGGAACGATTCCGCATGTAAACAGTCCGCCGAGTCCCCACCAGACGTTTGTCTTGAACATCTCGACCAGAAACCAGACTCCACCCCCGACGTTTACGGCTCCTCCAATAACCAGCACCAAGATGGCGATCATCATCATCACGGACATTTGCGGTTCCTCCGAGAATCAGGCCTGCAGCGATTCCAGCTTGCTTCTCATTGCGTCGACGTCGGCCTCGAGCTTCGCCAGCCGGTCGCGTTCCTTCTGAACCACGTCGGCGGGTGCCTTCGAGGTGAACTTTTCGTTCCCGAGCTTGTTACGACAGGCGATCAAGCCCTTCTCGGAGAAGGCGAGTTCCTTCTCCAGGCGCTGGCGCTCCTGCTCGACAAGCTCCTGCGGCAGCTTCACGAGAATTGTGAGGTCGCCGCTGACGAAGGTCGAGGCAAATTCGGGATGCTCGACTGTTTCGCCGATCGTGCATTCGCTGACGGAAGCCAGTTGGCGGATGGCCGGCGCGCCAAGCTCCAGGCGCCGGCGGGCCACGGCGTCGCGGTGCTCGATCAGAACTTCGACCTTCATTTCCGGCGGGATACGCATCTCGCCGCGGATATTCCGGATGGCCCCAATGGCCTCCTGCAGCAGTTGGATCGTGGCATCCGCCTCCGCGTCCACGGCCTGGTCGTGATTCACGGGCCAGGCGCCAACGGCCAGGGCGAGGGATTCAAACGTATCCGGGAAGCCGAGCGTCTCGACGGAACGTCCCGGGGCTGCAGGTGCCAACTCGTCGGCCTCGCTGCCGGTCAAGCGCTGACGCAGGATATGCCAGATTTCCTCCGTCGCAAACGGCATCACGGGATGCAGAAGGCGGCAGATGTGCTCCAGCACGGTTACCAGAACGATCCGCGCCGCACACGCGGTATCCGGATCGTCGCCGTACACGCGCGCCTTCACAAGTTCCAGGTACCAGTCGCAGTAATTCCGCCAGACGAAATCGTACAGCGTCGCGACGTAGCGATCGAACTCGTAGTCCTCCAGGTGCTTTGTGGCGCCGGCAATGGTCTGCGCAAGCTGACTGAGGATCCAGCGGTCCTCGACGCGCAGGTGCTCCTTTGGCACGCCGCCGCGGAATTCGTCGCCGGTCAACGGCTCCGTCACCATCATCACGAAACGCGACGCATTCCAGAGCTTGTTCACGAAGTTGCGATAGCCTTCGAAGCGCGTCCAATCCAGGTCGATGTTGCGACCGAGCGCTGCATAAGCGCCCACGGTCAGTCGCAGCGCATCGGTTCCAAATTCCTCGATCACGTTGATCGGATCGATGACATTGCCTTTCGACTTCGACATCTTCTCCCACTTGGCCAACACATTCTTCGGCAGATTGCCGCTGGCCTCCATCTCGCGCGCTTCCATCGGCGGGATCAGCTTATAATCGCTGCCCTTCTTCTCGTAGAATGTCTTCCCGAAAATCAGCCCGTGCATGTAGACGTCGCGGAACGGGCGCTCGCCGATCAGTTCGAGGCCAAACATGATCATGCGCGCGACCCAGAAGAAGAGAATGTCGTGGCCAGTGACCAGAACGTTCGTCGGATGCCACTTCTTCAGATCGTCGGTTTCCTCTGGCCAACCAAGAACCGCTGCCGGCCAAAGCGCCGATGAGAACCACGTATCGAGCACGTCGGATTCCTGTTCCCAGGCATCCGGCTCGGCCGCGACCTCGGGCGGATCGCCTTCGCCATCGTAACACACGACGACGGAGGGATCGTCCTTGCGATACCAGATCGGAATGCGGTGCCCCCACCACAACTGGCGACTGATACACCAGTCGCGCACGTTGGTCATCCAGTTCGTATAAATGTCCTCGTAGGGGTGCGCGGGGATGATGCGAATGTCCTTCTGCTGAACAGCAGCGAGGGCTTTTTCTGCCAGCGGCTTGATCTTCACGAACCACTGCTTGGAAAGGCGCGGTTCGATGACGGATTTGCTGCGATAGCCGCGACCGATGCGATGATCGTGCTCTTCGATCTTCTCCAGCAACCCGAGTTCCTTGAAGTCGCGCACGATCGCTTCGCGCGCTTCGTAGCGATCCAGCCCTTCGTACTTCCCGCCATTCTCGTTGATGCGCGCATCATCGGTCATGACGTTGATCATTTCAAGATTGTGGCGCTGGCCACATAGGAAGTCGTTCGGATCGTGGCCCGGTGTGATCTTCACGACGCCGGAGCCGAAGTCTTTCTTCACGAAATCATCGGCAATGACCGGAATCAGGCGATCTACTAACGGCAGTCGCACGTTCTTGCCGATCAGGCCCGTCCAACGTTCATCGGTCGGATTCACCGCCACGGCCGTGTCGCCAAGCATCGTTTCCGGGCGCGTCGTCGCAACGGTCACATGACCGCTACCATCCTCGAGCGGATACTGCAGGTGCCACAGATGGCCCTTCTCGTCTTCGTATTCCACTTCGTCGTCGGAGAGCGCCGTCTTCTGAACGGGATCCCAGTTCACAAGGTACTCGCCGCGGAAAATCAGCCCGCGATCGTAGAGGCGCTTGAAGGCAACGCGCACCGCACGCGCACGCGTGTCGTCCAGCGTGAACGCTTCGCGGTCCCAATCGCATGAACACCCCAGGCGGCGGAGCTGATTCACGATTCGATCGCCGTGGTCTTTCTTCCACTTCCAGACTTCCTCGACAAAGGCGTCACGGCCCATCTCGAAGGGCTCTTTGCCTTCGCGACGGAGCTTCTCGACGACGACGTGCTGCGTCGCGATGCCCGCGTGATCCGTCCCGGGAACCCAGACGGCATTCTTGCCTCGCATGCGCTCGAAACGCATCAGGGTGTCCTGGATCGTCTCGTCCAGCCCGTGGCCCATGTGCAATACACCCGTCACATTCGGCGGCGGGATAACGATGCAGTAGGGCTCGCCTTCGGCCTTCGGGTCGGCGTGGAAGAAGCGATTCTCCTCCCAGAACGCGCCCCAACGGGCTTCGGTTTCCTGAGGCTGGTAATGTTTCGGCAACTCGGCAGTCACGGCGGGGTTCCTTGTCAGAAGGTCGATGCGCCGGTCAATGCCCGGCGGAATCGGATTAGTACGCGCGCAAGGGTGGGGGCGTCAACTGGGGAGCGGCCAACAGCCGTACGCCCTCCCGCAATGGGAGGGCGTACGTGGACAAACGGTCTGGACGAGTGGTTATGGGATATCGGCAGAATCGATCAGCGCATCATCGTTCTGGTCCGCCCTCAGATCTGCATTGCGCTCTCCGACGATCATTTCCACCACGCCCTGAGTGTCATAGGGTGTCGGCGATGGAGTGGGAGACGGCGTGGGCGTTGGGCAATACGAGTTGGGTGCCCGAACTGTCGGCGGATACTGCGAGTAGGCGTCTGTATTCCGAGTGCCGCCCCAGCCGTTTGGACATCGCTGACTGGAATGCCCCTGGACGTCGCCGCCGGCGGATTCGTCCACAACGGGCTGGCCCGGATTCAAGAGGTTCATGATGGGCGAGGATTGCGAGACCGTTCCCGTTCCAGCCACGAAAACGATTGCATCGACGAGTGCCGCGGTTGTCGGAGCCGACCCGACGGGGAAATCGATCGCGTCGGCGTGGTAGAGCCCGATCGCTGCACCATCGTTCGGCAGCGTATTTGTGGTAAGCCGAATTGCCGGCGTCACTGAAAGGTTCTCTCCACCCAAAACAAAGTAGCCATCCATGGTAGTAAACTCGCCGTCCAGGTCGAACGTCTGAGTCACCGTTGGGGACGAGGAATTGTCCGCGTAAACCACGACCGCGAAACCGTCCAGCGGAGTGTTCGGGAATCCGCCATTGAAGATCTCGATGAACTCCGCGCGGTCGACGGTTCCAAGCGTATCCGCGTCGACCTCATTGATCAGAAGCTGAGGAGTCGGCAACGGAGTGGGCGTCGGCGTCGGAGATGGGGTTGGTGTGGGAATGATCCCGATGCCATTCAGAGCGACAAGTCCGGATGATGTCATCGTGTCTTGTGGGATCACCTGGAGGACTGCGTGTTTCTCCCCCACTGAGTCCGGATCGAAGTTCACACTGACGCTCAATACGTCACCTGGATTGAACGCGGCCGGCAGGGCAACGAATGACTGGAGATTGAACTGATCGGCGGCCAGGCCTGCGATCACGATGTCGGTGATAATCGTCGCGTTGCAGTAAGCGAAAGTGACGTCCTGCGTGCTTGTCGGTCCTGCGTCGATATCTCGTATACCGAAGTCCAAGAGATCGGTCGAGATCGTATCGCAAACCTGTGCCCCGTTGCCGAGGAGAGGCACCGACGTCGGCGGTTCGGGTGGAGGATAAACGTCATGGGTGATAATAAGTTCAGCAGTCTTGGGACCGAGCGAATCGGGATCGAACTCTATGCCGATCGTCACAATGACGCCCGGTTCAATCGGACCGGTGACATTGTTGAGGATCGTGAACTCGCTGGCATCCGGCCCGACGATCTGGAGCTGATCGACGGTCAACGGCAAGACTCCCGTGTTCTCGATATCCACGCCCAGGCTCTTGGTGGGATTCCCATCCGTTCCGACAGCATCGACGTCGCCGAAGTCCAAGACCTCCGGACTCACGAGGATCTCCTGGGCTCCGCCTGTGCCTTCCAGGCGCAGGATGTTCTCTGGTTCGATCTCGCTGTCGGTCGTGACCGTGACAAGCGCCGTCTGAATACCTTTGCCGATGGCAGGACTGGCATTGGGAGCGAACGTCAAATCGATCCCAGTCTGCTGGCCTTCGAGCAGAACCATCGGGACCGGGTTATCGAGGGCGAGAATGAACTGTGCAGAGTTCGGGCCGCTGAGTTCGATGCTGTCGATTCGAAGCGATCCCGATGTGCTGATGATGTTCGAGTGCACGGGCGGGATGCTCGTCTGGCCGATCGGGACCAGGCCAAAACCAATCAGGCCACTGCGCGTCATGTCCAAATCGGACTCGTAGGAGACCTTCATGGAAACGTAGTTCACGTGCATCTGCTTTCCGATACTGGAGTTGATGCGTTGCGCAAAGACGCCCCAGCGGATCACGCCGGTTTCGGAATTAATGAAATCGGCAAAGCTGGTGAAACCCGTCATGGCTTGTGGCACGACTCGAATCAGTTCCGTCGTAGTTTGCCGATCGATCACAAGATTCGGCTCCAAGGCCACCCAGGAGTCTGCCGCAAAGGCATCTGCCTGGCCCGCCTTCTGAATCCAGATCTGGTGAGGCCGATCCTGGTTCCCGCTCGAATAGCCCTCGAACGTGAACTCGATCGATGTGATCTGATCGACGGACTCCTGAACGACCATATCGAGTTGAAGAAAGGTCGCCTCCGGAGGCGTCGGATCGACGGTTACCCACTCGTCATCATTGCTCGCCGAAGGCGAGGAGATGGCGCTGTACTGCTCGGCCGTCGCTTCGACGAAGCTCTTGCGATCATTCGGGGAGGTGTAAGGGAACTGAAGCACGCGGCTCTCGTGAGCCTGCACCGTCCCTCCCGGAGTAATCCCCCTGAATGTATAGGACGTCGAAGAAGTTGCTGCGAATGCGGGATGCGATAGTATCGAAACAGCCAGGAACAAAAGTAATGCAGGTGAAAAGCGGTGGCACTGCATGGTGATACCCTTATCAAATGTTATCGTATCAACCGTTGGTCCACACCTTATGCCATGGTGCGATGCATCTCTCCTTTGATGCCATGTGTAGGTTATCCTATCTGTCCCTCCTATCGGTAACAAGCAGATTCCGGAGCCCGCCAAACGCAAACCGGCCCGGGGACGCTCTGTCCCCGGGCCGGTGATCAAGTGCGATGAAGCGGATTCTTACAGGGTCGGCACTGTGCGGGCGGCGCTGGGTTCCTTCGAGGACTTCAGAGCCGTGCGAGCCTGCTCGACCAGGGACGTGAAGCCCTTCGGGTCGTTGATGGCGATCTCAGCCAGCATCTTGCGATCGATCTCAACACCGGCCATGTTCAGGCCATTGATCAAACGCGAGTAAGCCATGCCGTTCTGGCGGCAAGCGGCGTTGATGCGAGCGATCCACAGACGGCGGTATTCGCGCTTCTTCTGCTTGCGGTCGTTGAAGGCGTACTGCAGCGCGCGCATGACGTTCTCATTGGCGGTGCGGAACAACCGATGGCGTCCACTGTAGAAGCCGCGGGCCTGCTTCAAAACTTTCTTACGACGTTTCCGCGATGCGGGGTTATTTGTTGCTCTGGGCATGACAGTCTGCCTCCGTGATATGTCGTCTAAACGATTCCCCTGGGGAACCGGGGCGAGAGTGCGGGGTTACTGGTTCAACATCCTCTTCAGGCGGCCCTCATCGGAGCCGTCGACGTAGGTGTGCTTGCGCAGGTGGCGCTTACGCTTTGCGTCCTTCTTCGTCAGGATGTGACGCAGGCCCTGCTTTTTGTGCTTGATCCGGCCGGAAGCAGTCACTTTGATGCGCTTCTTCATTGCGGCCTTGGTTTTCATCTTCGGCATTTTGGGAAACTCCCTTGGCGTAGATCGTTCTATCCGGCTTCCGGGGAAACCGGCCGGCAGACAATTCCGGTCTGCCAGGTGTTCGGCTCGCTCTTACGAGGTGGCCGCTTTGTCCTCTTCTTGATTTGCCTGCTCCGGCTTCCAATCCTTCCGCCGGGTGACAATCATGTGCATGAACTTGCCGGTCTGGCTCGGCGGCTTTTCCATCTCTGCAATGTCTTCCAGCTCTTTCAGGACTGCCGAGACAAGCTGCTGTCCCAACTGCGGCTTGGTGACTTCGCGCCCGCGATACTGGAAGGTGAACTTCACCTTGTCGCCGTTCTCCAGGAACTTACGAACTTTGCGCAACTTCGTATCCCGATCGTGGGCATCGATCGTCACGCGCATCTTGCATTCTTTCAGTTCGGACGACTTGGCCTTCTTCCGGGAGGCTTTCAGGCGCCGTTTCTGCTCGTACATCACCTTTCGGTAGTCATAGATGCGGCACACCGGCGGGTCGGCATTGGGAGCGACCTCGACAAGGTCCAGTTGGGCCTCCTTGGCGCGCTGCAGGGCATCCTCGGTTGCAACGACGCCGAGCTGTTCACCCTCCTGGCTGATAAGGCGGACCGACTTTGCGCGTATCTGATCATTGATGCGAGCGGTAGGCTTAATGGCTGATTCCTCCGTTTGACTGGCGATATCCCAACAAAAAAAGCGGAGCACCGAATCGATCGGCTCTCCGCATACAAACATAACCCAGGCGCCGCTCTACTTGCCACGACCCGGGAGAATTCTGCTTGTTTGTCCAACCCGGTTGCAGCCACCTGGGCGCGTGCGGGTGAGAAGCGGAGAGCTTCTACTTTGTGTTCGGCCTCTTCTTCTCTGAAGGGGCGCGCGATACTCCCGACAGGTGGTGCCCCCTGTCAAGCCCGGATTCTTGCTCCTCGTCACGAATTCTCCTGCTTGCGTGACACGCCGATTTTCTTGACGGTTGGGGCTGGGCGCGGCTACCTTCAACTCATGCGGAAGACCGATTTGCGCCAATCTCCCAAGGCATGACGGGCTCGCCATGACGACATCGGTCCGTGAAATCCTACGCTCAGGGCGACTGGAGACTCATTTCCTGCCTGTTCTGGACGTGCAACTCCGCTGTATTCACGCCTGGGAAGCCCTTGCCCGCGGGCCGGAAGGGGCATTTCCCGATTCCAGCTTCCCCCTGCTGCACGCCGCTCAAGAAGAGAATCTTCAGTCGGAATTCGAACTGACCGCCATCCGGCATGCAGTGGATCGCTTCCGCTTTCACGACCCAGGGGTCAAACTCTGGCTCAATTCCGGATCGGACCTCCTGCTGGATGAGACATTTGTCAATGAGGTCCGCGAGCTCCTGAACGAGACACGCGCAAATCCGACCGAGACTCAGATGATCATGAGGCTCCCGCGGGACCTGTCGCCGGCGCAGATGACGCTCCTCTCATCGGCGCTCAAGAGCCTCCAGCCGTTCGAGGTGATCGTCGCCTTCGATCAGTTGCCCGATTCACGCGAGTTCGCGGAAGTCTGTCGACGCCTCCCCGCCTTGCACTACTTGAAAATCGGTCGCCACGCTATCCGCGATCTTCCTTCGCGCGCAATCAAGCGCATGCACCTGGACGATCTTGCCAGCAAGGCCCGGGAGTTTGACATCCAGCTCATTGCTGAAGGTGTCGAGACGATGGAGGAGCTTCATGCCATCCGACCCCTGCGTCCTCAGTACGTCCAAGGCTTTCTGTTCGGTCGACCCGGCGACCCGCCGGAGGTTGACGTCCGCCTGCTTCCCGAGCTTGAAGTCTCAGCACCAGTGGTTCGCAAACGAGACCATTGGAAGAGCATCGGCGATCTCATGACTCCTGCGCCGGTTGTGACGAGACGGACTCCGCTCTCGACAATCAAGGAACTGCTGGCGAATCACCCAGAGTTGCCAGGAATTCCCGTGCTGGACGAAGCCCGGCCGGCGGGCCTGATTCATCGTTGCGATGTTGAGTCTCGCGAAGACGATGCGATCGCGCGCGATCTTCTGGATGCGTCGATCACAATTGCCGGCGCGCACGAAGAACCGGCGGATGTTCTTCGCCATCTCGTCGAAGATTCGCACGGGCAATCGCGATTACCGGAAATCCTGTTTGTCCAATGGGATGGGCTTTATCAGGGAGTCGTGCTGCTCGAGTCCCTGCGCTCGCATCTACAGAACTAAACGATTGGGCCTCACAAGAACAACCGGCTTCCCAGGGGCGGGCTGGGAGGCCGGTCGGAGCGGGGGCAGGACCCCTGCTCTTTAATGGAGATGGGGGCCGTTGAAGGCCCGCGCCACCTCCAATGTCCTTCGTTTGCGGGTTGCTTTGCTCTTCTCAGACCAGCATCAGCAGCGGGTCCTGCAAAGCTGCCTTCAGGTCTTGAAGATAGGACGCTCCGACCGCTCCGTCAACAACACGATGATCACAACCCATCGTTACAGTAAAAACTTTGCCGACGGTGAGTTCGCCGTTGCGCACGACGGGCTTCTCGATAGCCGCGCCGATCGCAAGGATTGAGGACTCGGGGGGATTCATGATCGCGTCGAAATTATCGATCCCGAACATCCCGAGATTACTGATCGTCTGCACGCCGCCAGTCAGATCTTCTTCGCCCAGTTTGCGCTCGCGTGCGCGGCCCGCAAGTTCACGAAGTTCCTGGGCAAGCGCGATCACGCCCTTCATGTTCGCGTTGCGAATGACCGGCGTCAGAAGCCCATCCTCGATCGCAACGGCGACCGAAATGTCTGCCGTGTTCTTGCGGATCAGTTTGCCATCGATCCACTGCGTGCGGACCCACGGGTGCTGCATGCACGTGGCGGCAACTGCCTTGATGATGAAGTGCGTCAACGTCACCTTCGATTCCGGGTAACGCTCGCGGACGACTGCGACGGCCTTCTCGAGCGGCTCGGCGTCGACTTCGACGGTGAGGTTGAATGCAGGAACTTCCTGACGCGAGTAAACGAGGCGACGCGCGATGGTCTTGCGCATTCCGGATAGCGCGATCTCTTCGTCCTCGCCACCGATCGCCGCGGCAAAGCTGGGCGCCGGGGCCTTCGCGGCGGCCTTCGCGGAGCCTGAGCCGAGAGCCGCTTCGATGTCCCGCTTCACAATGCGGCTGTTCGGTCCGCTTCCGTCAATTGCCGAGAGGTCAAGACCATGATCGTCGGCCATCTTGCGCGCCAGCGGCGACGCAACGATCCGTCCGTTGTCGCTCTTCGCGGCGGGCTTCGGCGTCTCCTTGGCGGGTTCGGGCGCACGTCGCAGGTCGACTTCGGGAGCCTTCGACTGCTTGACGATTGGCTGCTCGTCATCCTGCTTGGGAGCAGGTTCCTTTTCCTTTTTCTCAGTCGGCGATGGCTTGATGTCAGAGACATCCTCGCCTTCCTCGCCAATCACGGCGATTTCCTGCCCGACGGGAACTGCCTGGCCCTCGGAAGCCATGAGCTTCAGCACCGTGCCGTCGTCGAACGCTTCCTGCTCCATGACAGCCTTGTCGGTTTCAATTTCCGCCAGAACATCGCCAGCGGAAACACGATCGCCTTCCTTCACATGCCACTTCACGATCGTACCTTCCGACATTGTCGGAGAAAGCTGGAGCAACTGAATGGGACTTGCCATCGTATCGATATCCTTCCCGGGATCGTATTCGCTTAGTCGACGTAACAGACTTTCTCCACCGCCGCGACGACATCGGCCGGGATCGGCAGAGCAAGTTCTTCGAGGTTGTAGGCATACGGCATCGGAACATCCTTCGCCGCCAGACGCTCGATGGGAGCATCCAGGTAATCGAACGCGCGGCTGGCAACTTCGCCTGCCACCCAGGCGCCGACACTTGCCTTCGGCCAGCCTTCTTCGACAACGACAACGCGATTCGTCTTCTTCACGCTCGCGAGGACCGTATCCCAATCGAGCGGGCTGAGTGTCATCAGGTCGATGACTTCACAGTCGATGCCCTTGGCTGTCAATTCCTCGACAGCAGGCAGGACCGCAGCCGTCAGCATGCGTGACCACGTAATGATCGTAACATCGTCGCCTTCGCGCTTCACGTCCGCCTTGCCGAGAGGAATCAGGAATTCGGGTTCTTCGGGCACTTCGCCGCGGAAGTTGTAGAGCTTCTCGGCCTCGATGAAGATGACCGGATCGTTGTCGCGGATGGCGGACTTCAGAAGGCCTTTCGCATCGCGCGGCGTTCCGGGCATGACGACCTTGATGCCTGGAATGTGAACGTATTGCTGCTCGAGGGACTGGCTGTGCTGGCTGGCCAGCGCGCCGCCCGCGCCACCCGGCCCACGAAGCGTCATCGGAACAGTGAACTGTCCGCCGGACATATAGCGCAGCTTCGCCAGGTTATTGATGATCTGGTCGAGTGCGAGGATTGCGAAGTTGAACGTCATCACTTCAATCACGGGACGCATTCCAACGTGCGCGGCACCGATGCCGAGGCCGACAAAGCCGGCTTCCGTGATCGGCGCATCGACGACTCGAAGGTCGCCGAAGCGATCGAGCAGTCCCTGCGAAACTTTGTAAGCGCCGTGGTACTGGCCGACCTCTTCTCCCATCAGGAAGATCTGATCGTCGCGCTCCATCTCCTCGGCGAGGGCCTGGTTCAGCGCCTCGCGGTACGTAATCTCTGCCATGGAAATCTCCAGTATATCTGAACCGTATTGAGCTTCCCGTCGGGGACGGAGTTAGTTGTCTGTCGGGCCGGGGTATCCCGGATAATCGAGGTAGACGTCGGTGTAGAGTTCGCTCGGGTCGGGCTGAGGCGCCTCGTCCGCGAACTTGATGGCGTCCATGACGGTCTCTTTGATCTCGTCTTCCATCTTCTTCACCAGCGCGTCGGTGATCAGATCCGGATACTGCTCGCGCAGTCGATCCATCGGATCCTTAGCACGCCAGGCCTGCACCTCGTCCTTAGTACGATACGTTGTGGCCGGGTCGGACATCGAGTGGCCGCGATAGCGGTAGCAGATTGCCTCGATGAACGTCGGACGTCCCGTGTTGCGAGCGCGGTCGGCGGCCTGCTGCATCGTCTGGTACACGTCCAGAACGTCCATGCCATCGCACTGGACTCCGCGGATGCGATATGCCCCGGCCGTGCGCATATAGAGCTGCGGCTCGGCGCTCGCGCGCGTCACTGCCGTGCCCATGCCGTAGCGATTATTCTCTACGATGTAGACGACCGGCAGATTCCACAGCGACGCCATGTTGAGGCTCTCGTGGAACACGCCCTGGTTCATCGCCGCCTCGCCCATGTAGCAGACGATCACCTGGCCGGTCTTGTTGTAGCGCGCTGCCCAGCCGGCACCAGTTGCCAACGGAACGTGTCCACCGACGATGCCGTTGCCGCCCATCATGCCGGCCTTCGCGTTGAACAGGTGCATGGAGCCGCCCTTGCCCTTGCTGCAGCCGGCGGCCTTGCCGAAGAGCTCGGCCATCACTTCGCGCGGGGTAATTCCGCGGATCAGGGCATGGCCGTGATCGCGATAGGTCGTGAAGATCAGGTCCTTCTCTTCGAGCGCCGCGACGCTGCCGACAGCAACGGCTTCCTGGCCGATGTAGAGATGGCAGAAACCGTGGATCTTCTGCATCTGGTACTGCTGGGCCGTGCGCTCTTCGAAACGACGGATCAGAAGCATCTGGCGATAGATATCGACCAGCTTCTCCTTGGGCAGATCGACATGGGGCCGAGGAGTCGGCGCCGAAGCCTTGCGCGTTGCCTTCTTGGCCGGAGCCTTTGCAGCTTTCTTCGCAGAGCCCTTGGCCGCGGGAGCTTTGGCGCCCTTGGCCTTCGTGGAACGAGTCTTAGATGTAGCCATGAACAATATACCAATCGAAGTGGTTGGTTTGAAGCCCGATCGTCCGGGCGAAAATCTCAGCTTTCTTGCGGGAAAACGACCGTGTTTCTCCTGGCGGCGCCAACCGACTGCGCCGCGATCCGGGGTCTTCACCGTCGCGCGGCGGGTACCGTAGGAGTCCCCTCAGGCCCGATGCAACAGCGATTTTCAGACCAGTTTGTGACAACTTGACACGATCTGCAAGCACTCGTGATCTGTGCCCTTCAAACACCGATTAGGCAGCCGATTCTCCCTTCGTCCGGCCTGCGGATGTCACGCCGACCTGGGCGAAAGAGGATTGCTTGGGATGCCTCAAAACACTGCATCCGAGATGGCAGATGGGGCGTGCACAATCAGGCGCATTGATGATGGACCAGGCACATCCGAGATTGGAGTGGAAATAAAACCTTTTATCCAACCGCTCCAATAAATTTCAGAAATCCAAGGCTAATACATTGACCAGCCACGCCCATTCTGCATACTCGGATTGTGTTGCAAGTCTCGATTGTAAACCAAAAGGGGGCCGAAACATGAAGACGCGATGCGCACCAAGTCTTCAATGCATGGCAGTCGCGGGCGGGATTCTCCTCGCAGCGGCCGCAGCGCCCGCCCAGAACACCAATCCTCAGGTGACCTGGCACTGGCACATGCACCAACCGATTTATTGGAATGATCAGCAGGAAAACGGCGACGATCGGTATGAATACGCCTGGGAATCGATCCAGGCCAAGGACGCCGGCCGGGCTTATCCGGAAAACAATCTGCGCGAGATCTTCGGCAAAGAAGACCGCGTGGCCGCATATCAGTATCGGATGCGCGATGCACTGGGGGCGATCGGGGGATACGCCAATTCCGGTGCGACGACGAGCTACTCCGGAGCGCTGATGGAGAATGTCGAGAGTATGGGCAATGCCTGGCAGTTGGGCTACAGTCCCGGCTGGAAAGATCCACTGGCTGAAGCTAACAACTGGGAAACCACGGGCGGCCATCACCGTCTCGATATCGTGAATTTCTCGTACCACCACGCCTTGCTGGCGCTCCACAATGACGAAACCGTCTATATGGAGCTTCGCCTGGCGCAGGAGAAGGTGAAGGAAGAATTCGGATCCGCGGCGGTCTCGAAGGGCTTCTTCCCGACGGAAATGTGTTTCTCGGAGCGCTTGATCCCCGTCATGAACGACCTGGGGATCGATTGGGCGATCGTTTCCGGCGAGCACGTTGCCCGCGCCTGCCCGGATTTCCCGCTTCAACTGGGATCCGGCGGCGTCAACTGCGCCCCGCCAAACGCGGCCGACCAGATCAATCCGAACGGCGAGTCCTTTATCCGTACATCGATCAGCCGCGGCTGCGCGCCGGTTCAGGCGAACCCGATGTCCTACCAGCCCGCGTACGCGAAGTACGTCGATCCGGAAACCGGGCAAGAGCACAAGACGATCGTCGTTCCATCCGACCAGGGCTATGGTTGGGAAGATGGCTACGGATGTCTCGGTGCCGGATTCCTGACGGCTTTGAACGACCGCAACGATCCGAATCAACCGTCGCTCGTCGTGCTGGCGCACGATGGTGACAATGCCTTCGGCGGCGGTTACAGCTATTACAACGAATGCGTTCCGAATCTTGCCGGCGGCGCCGCGTCGCAGGGCAATGAAGTGACTTCGATTCAGCAGTATCTGCAGGACTTCCCACCCGATTCCTCGGAAGTGATTCACGTCGAGGACGGCGGCTGGGTGAACGCCGATGGCGACTTCGGCAGCCCGATGTACATTAACTGGAACTTCCCGTTGCTCGATGCAAACGGCCAGCACGATCCCGTCAACGGGTGGCACGAGAAGCCCCGCGAGATGGCGCTGTTCACCGAGGCCCTCAACCGTGTGCTGACGGCTCAACAGATCAGCGGCCATTCGCCGGACTTCAGCAAGATCCTGCATCCTGACGGTTCGACGCACGCCGTCGATCGCGCGTGGCACTACTACCTCGGCGCGTTGGATTCCGGTAACGTCTACTACGGCACGCCGCTGGATCTCGAAATCAAGGGCACAATCGGCGTAAATGAAGTCTACGAGCACGTCGACCCGATCATCGGCGATGCGTCTCAGGATGCGACCCCGCCGACCATCTGGTTGCCGCAGCGCTTCCCGTACAATCCCGGCAGCCTGAACTACGGCGTCGAATTCCAGTACAAGCAGACGATCGACGACGGCGACTTCCACATCTGGACGTTCATCTCTGACGTGAGTGGCCCGGTCACGGCGACGCTGAAAGTGCGCGTCGACAATGACGGCTCGAACCCGTTGAGCTCCAACCAGAATGAGACCTTCGCCGGCGGCAACGAAGTCGGCAACTGGGTCGACATTCCGATGAGCGGCCGCGTGTTCCCAGCCGAAAACGTCTACGACAAGCCTGGCCTCGATTACTACGAATTGCCCGCACACATGCCGTATCACTTTGCGGCCGAAGTGGTCGATTATCGTGACGTTCTGCTCGACTACTACGTCGAAGCCGTCGACGCGAAGGGCAACGTTTCTCGCTCTCCCATCCAGCACGTTTACGTTGGCGATGGCAGCGGCTCGACGGAAGGCACGACTGCCGTCGTGACCGATCCGAAGCCTCCCGTTCGCGGACAAAGCGTCACGATTACTTACGATGCATCGAACCGTGCACTTGCCGGTGCGGCGGAAGTCTACGCACACATCGGCCAGGACGGTTGGCTGAATGTCATCACACCCGATCCCGCGATGAGCTCGCTTGGCGATAACAAGTGGGAAGTCACCTACACCGTTCCGACGGATGCCGGAGTGATCGATCTGGTCTTCAATAACGGCGCCGGAATCTGGGATAATAACGGTGGTGCCGATTGGCATGTCACGACCGTGGCGGGCGATGGCCCGACACCGACTCCGTCCCCGGTTCCGACTGCAAGCCCAACAGCTTCACCTTCTCCGTCACCGTCACCGTCGCCCACGCCTTCGCCGAGTCCATCACCGTCTCCGTCACCTTCGCCTAGCCCCACGCCCACGCCTTCGCCTTCTCCGTCGCCTAGCCCCACAGCTTCGCCGACGCCAATCGATGGCCGCGTGGCGGTCAGCCCGAATCCGCCGGTTGCCGGTTCCACCGTCACGGTGCTCTACGATGCAGCAGGCGGACCTCTCGCAGGCATGGGTTCTGTTTCGATCCACTACGGCTACAACGGGTGGACTGGCGTGCAGGATCTGACCATGTCTCAGAATGCTCAGGGCTTCTGGCAGTACAGCTACACCGTCCCGACGGCCGCGACGCAAATCGATCTCGTCTTCCACTCGGGTGGCACCTGGGATAACAACGGAGGCACCGATTGGCACTACTCAACGAGTGGCGCGACGACTCCGTCCCCAACGCCTTCGCCGACTCCCGAACCCACACCAATCGACGGCCGCGCCGCGGTCTCCCCCGCCACCCCGGTGCCCGGTGAATCTGTAACGGTGCTCTACGATCCGAGTGGCGGTCCTTTGGATGGCAGTGCCTCCGTCAACATTCACTATGGCATCAACGGTTGGAGCGGAGTGCTCGACGAAGCGATGACGCTGAACGCGAGTGGGTTCTTCGAACTGACCTACACCGTTCCGACGGACGCCGATGTGATCGATGTCGTGTTCCACTCCGGCGGTACGTGGGATAACAACGGCGGTTCCGACTGGCACTTCACAACCAGCGGCGGCGTGACGCCGACACCGATTCCCGACCGTGCAGCGACCGTACCTTCACCTCCGCAGGCCGGCGAAGTCATCTCCGTCCTGTACGACGCCGCGGGTGGTCCGCTAGCGAGCGCAAGCAACGTGTACCTACACATCGGAATCAACGCCTGGTCCGAAGTCGACACGTTCGATCATCTGATGTCCCTGAACGCCGATGGCTTCTGGGAGTATAACTGGACGGTGCCTTCAAACGCATCGCAGGTCGATGCCGTGTTCCAGAATGGCGCCGGCACTTGGGATAACAACAACGGGCAGGACTGGCATTTCACAGTGAGCGGAACAGGGGCCGCATATCTTGCGGATCCGTTCCTGTTGATAGCCACTCCGACGCCCACCCCTACGCCCCTGCCGCAGTTGGTGACTCACTGACGGCACTTGGCGTTTCCCTCCCGACACCGAAAGGGCCCTCCAGCAGGAGGGCCTTTTTGGGTTAGGGGCAATTCGGGCAAACCGTTCAACGGTCCTGTTAAGCTTGCACCTTCGATTCCACATCCGGAATTCTATGGTCCGTAGCTCCATTTCGATCTCTGGAGGGAGGGGCCCCATGAGGATCTGGATGGCACTGGCGGGCGCAGCGCTTCTGCTTTGCAGCCCTTGGCGCACGATCGCAGAAGTAAAGAAGCCACCCGATACGTACATTCGCCTCGATCGCGATTACCTGACCGACTTTGCCCCGCCCTGGCGGGTTGAAAGGCACGGCGATCAGTTGTGGACGCTTCCGAGGCTGCCCTACCCCGAGATACGAGTCACGTGGCCGATCGAGGCGAAGGCTGACGGCGACAAACTGATCTTCGAACTGAAGAGGGAGATGATCCGGAGGAAAGATGGCAACGAGACCTTTCACTCGTACGAAAGCCTGGAGTTCATCGGCAAACGCGCCGGTAACTCCGGGCATCGCTACGAAGGGGAAGTGCTCTGGCATAGTCGCCAGGAGGGTCCTGGGAGCATTCTGCTCACTCCGTTTGAGGGCACATGGGGAGCCGATGAGATCGAAGGAATCCTTGTGGGGACATTTTATTTGCCGGACTACGGAGGCGAGAGCGGTGTATCCGGCGACTTTCGAATCCCAATGGGCGGGGCTGTGATCGATGATGCCGTCGATCAAGTCACGATCGTTGCGAGGCATCCGAATTACGAAGTCTACGAAGACACCTACCGGACAAAGTCGATCCCCGAATCGATCTGGGTGACAGGTCGTGTCATGACCGATGAGGGGGAACCCATTCCGGGCACTGAAATCGAGATCGTCGAGTACTCGGAAACGGGGATCACGGATTCGGAGGGGGAATTCTCCATCCGCATCAATCTGGAGAATGGGTTTGGGGAATGGCACATTCATGATTGGTTTGAGATGACCCCCAACATGACCGGCATGAAGGTTCAGCAGGTCTCGAAGGAGGAGTTGTTTGCGAATGGGAAGAGTCAGCTCATCGAGGTGGAGCTAACGGCAGATGGACGGCCACTGGAGAATCGGAAGCTCTCCGTTGGACTGAATTGGGATTCACTCGTCGACTGCAAAGGAAAGAACACCGAGTTGCTGACGACGCCCATGATGCAAACGTCGGCGGATTCGAACTACTACACCGACGGCAATGGGCGCGTGAAGCTCTACCTGCAGATGCCGGTTTGGAAGAACCGCCGTATGGCGATCATGGAAGACGCGGATCGCCTGGTATTCCCGGTTTCTGTTGAACTCACAGTGATGGATGTTGAGACGCAGAAGAGTTGCCGGACGACGATCGCAATCGAAAGTCCATTCCCGCATATTAAGCGCCTTTCGATCCCACCAACGCACGCGGGAGACTTCCAAAGTCGCCCCGGATCGCACCTGATCGTTACGGATCCGGATTCACGCGCCTTTGAAGTGGCCATTCAATTTGCTGGCGACATCAAACTCGAGACTGAGACCGGCCTGTATGAAGGTTGGGTGGTGACGCGATGTTATGATGGGGACCTGAAATTCCTCTACAGGCCTCCCGCAGAGCTGAGTGACAACATAAAGAAGACACCGAGTCTCTTTAAAGAGTGCGCCAAAGCAAATCTGAAGTATGTCGCTGAGAAGAGCACGGAAACTGCAGCAGGCAAGACCTTTGACCAGATCAGCGTCGTCTCAAAAGCACGTAATAGCGAAAGCAAGAGTCGTTTGTTCACCCAAATTGGCAAGGGCGACCCAAGCGAAATCATGGGAATGGGCGTGAATGGCGTGAAGATGGTCAAGACGACCGGCGATGTTGCCGCGTTGATTCAGGATGAGAGTCGAAAGCCCAAGGACAGTCCAACCCACACAGGCGATCAAATTGTGAACTGTGTCGACAGCGTCTTCGGCGTCGTGGATGGCGTCTTGGGAACCTTCGGCGTGGAAAGCACACCAACCGCGGAAGTGGGCAAGGTGATCTACGCCAACATGAAGGCCGTCTACAAAGTCCATCGCGAGAACGAGAAAATCGCGCACTCGTACTCGGAGTCATTCCGCGCAACCTTCCGGTTTGTGATTTCGGATGATGACGGGAACAAGGTCCTGGCAGTGCGACGCGCCCCGATGTGGGCTTATAGGAAGGGAGATTGATCATGTCGACTTCATTCAGGCTCATTGCTGCATCCCTCCTTTCTCTGACGCCTGTCGCGATTGGCGCGGAGAGCGCCATCCCGTCTGAACTCGATCAACTGGCACATGCTTACTACGCCGCCGTGGAGGCAGAGGACTTCGAGCAACTCCGTCCTCTGCTACAGCCCGCGGCGGGAATGTCGATGGAGGAGCTGGAGCAGGGATACACCACAACCTTCGATGCGGTGGACGTGAAGATACATGGGGTCGAAGCGACACGCTTCGAGACCGATGACGACGGCAGCATGGGAGGGCTTTGGGTCACGGTACCATCGACAGTTTCGATGCCCGATGGTTCGGACAGCTTCGATCAGGAGCTGACTTACGTGATGATCATCGCGCGCACAGGCGATGGCTGGAAGGTCGCCAAAGTGATGCAATCTTCGATCTTCGAGCTGCAGGGCCTTTCGCAACGGACGCTCGAACTGCCGGATGATCTGCCCGAGGGAATCAGTATCGAAGACATCGGCCCGGATCTCAAAGCGGAAGAGGCGGAGGTCGCAGTCGCTGCTACACCCGCCGCGACTGTCGCCGCGACTCCGCGTGCAATTCCCAAGGGCTGGAAGCAGATCGAGCACGCAAAGTATTCCCACACGTTCGCAATTCCGGGCGATTGGGTTGCGAATCAAGGCGAAGTGCGCGGCGAAACGATTCAGGTTTTTCAACCAAGGATGGCGCCGGTTCCGCAGGTTCGCGTTGTGCATTTCCCGGTTCCGAAGCCCATGACCCAGGAAGAGCTGAAGGGCACCGTGCAACAATCGCTGGCTCAGGGTGGCGTGTTCCGTAAGTCCCTCAGTACCGAAGCGATCAAGCTCGATTGCGGACTCGGTCAGAAGACGTGGTACGAGGGCGATCTCTTTGGGTTCCCACTGCAAACACTGCAGATCGCTGGAACAAAGGGAAACGATCTGATTTTCCTCGCGGTGATGATGACTCCTGGCGATTCAGCACAGAAGAAGATTGCCACTCAGATCGGCGATTCCTTCACGCTTTGCGAGTAGCGCTTAACTACCTCCGCCCCCGACGGTGATCGGGGGCGGAGGTCCCAGGGGTACTACGGACAGAAGCAGAAGCTTCAACGGCGATTGCGGCGAGGAGCTTCCGGCGCGCCGGGTGCCTGAGGATTGTCCCCCTGCTGCCAGTTATTCTGTTGCTGGAACCGAGGCGCTGCGGGGGCGCCGCCCTGCAACCGCTGCTCAATGCGTTCCAGGCGATTCTCCACGCGTTCGCGCACCTGCGGTTCCAGATCTTCGAGAGCGGCATCGATCTCCGCCTGATCTTCTTCGCTCAGGCCGTCCTTCGCCAGGTCGCGAACAAGATCGCGGACTTCGCGGATGGCCTGGCGCATCTGGTCGCGATTATCGCGGACGCGATCGCGACGGTAGTCCTGCAGTTCCTGCTCCTGCTCTTCCGTGAGGACGTTCTTGACGACCACGCGATGTCCCAGCAGCGCCTTCATTTTGGCGTTCTGCGAATCGGTCATGGCGTCGATGGCGGCGTTGACCTCGGCCAGATCGGGGGCGTCGGCGTCCAACGCTTCCTTGATCGCGTTGTGGTAGTCGGCCGGAGTCTCGTCTTCGAAGCCTTCCAAAGCCTTCTCGGTTTCGTCGTAGCTCTTCTGGAGCAAGTTGACCTGCTCGTCGGTCAGGCCGATGGCGTCGACGAGTTCCTCGTCATCCCAGAAGCATGCCCGCTCTCCGAAGTGCGGTCCGCCTTGCTGGCCGCGCTGACCACGGCCCTGGCCCCAACCGCCCATCCCAGGGGCGAATCCCGGTCGTTGCATGCGCGGTGGCGCGAATCCCTGTCCACCCATTCCCGGCCCAAAGCCTTGTCCCTGCATTCCAGGTCCGAAACCTTGTTGACCCTGCATCCCAGGGCCGAAGCCCTGAGGTGGCTGTCCCTGCATCCCGGGACCAAAGCCCTGCGGGCATTGCATTCCGGGAGCACAATTCTGCTGCCCCTGCATGCCGGCGCCCTGCTGCCAGTAGCCGCGGCGGCCCTGCTGGTAGTTGCCCTGCTGCGGGCCTGCGCCGCGAGTCCACGGAGCGGGAGCAGCATATCCTGCGTTGTTCTGTGCGTCCTGGTTCGGTGCGTCGTCCGGACCTTGAGCGAAGCCGTAGCCAATGAAGCCCAAGCAGAGCGAAGCAGCGATGGCAGTGATAGTCTTGGTAGCGCGTTTCATGATCTTTCTCCTGTGATCCTTGAGCTTGCCATACTGAGCAGCGGCATCTGCAGCAGGATGAAGAAAGTTCAATGCCGACACGAGAATTCGTATCGGCATCGAGAGAAACAGTTGATTTTATTTGATTTAGACGAGAACCTACCACGGAGTGTACGATGAAGGGCGTACCACAACGTACGATCCGAACTCCGATTGGTACATCCCTTACATGCCAGGAAGGATCCTCTGGGCGATGAGAGGCAGCAATGTCCCAACGACACAGGACAACACGACGATGATCACGCAGATCACCATCCACGAGCGCGTTTGCTTCCGGAGTTTTGCTGTTTCACGCTCCATCAAGGGCTTCAACGTCGAGTTCATCTCATTGCCGACGGCTGCACGGGCCGAGTCCTGGATGATCTTCGGCAGTTTCTTCTCTGCCAGGTCGACCATCTGCTTCTCGGCCAGTTCCGGCAGTTTCTCTTTGGCGACGAGGGGAACGAGCTTTTGCGCCTGAGTTTGAATGATGGCGACGATGTTCTCGCCAATCTCTGCGGCACGCTCTTCAGCCGCCTTCTGGACGCGATTCTCGACTTCGCGCGGCAGGACGTTCTCGATCTGTTCCTTCAGACGCTCGCGCACCATGCCGGGCAACATGCCATCGGCGGCGCGCTTGACGGTCTTTTCTGTCTGCTCCACCAGGATGTTGCTCATGGCCTCGGTCACCTTGCGCTCGGCCAATTTCTCGACCATCGACTTGGCGACTTCCTGCACGGTCATCTTGACCAGTTCCTGCTCCTTTTCGGCAGTCAGGGACGTCACGCGGGCTTCCACCTCGCGGCGGGCGCGCTGGTCAATGATGGAGACGATCGACTGGATGGCGCGCTCGACGATGATCTGAATCTTGCGCTCGACGGCGGCCTGGATCTTCTGCTCGGCAACCGCCTGCATGTGACGCTCGGCGGCTTCTTCCAGGTACTCGCGGGACTTCTGGCGCAGGCGCTGCTCGTCGAGGATTTCCTCGACTTTCGTCAGCAGGCGAGTCGGCGTGAATGGCTTGGCGATCCAGCCGGTCGCGCCCTTCAGCGGAACGCTCTCCAACAGATCGATGCTGTCTTCCGGAATCAGAAGCAGAACGGGAATCTTGTAGGTCTCTTTGTCGGTCTTGATCTGACGGGTTGTTTCCAGGCCATCGATGCCCTTCAGCGTGCTATCGACCATGATGAGGTCGTATTGCTCGAGCTCGGGATGGGCGAGCGCAGCGAGTCCGTTGCTGGCGATCGTAACGCGGAAACCATGCTCCTCCAGGACGGCCTTGGTAACCTCCTGGACGGTAGCGGAATTGTCGACAACGAGAAGCCGTTCACCCGGCATGGGAAGATGCTCCTTCGCCCATTACAGGGGCGGAATCGGTTTTCGAGGCCTCAGGCCACGAGGCGCAGAATATTCTGCACGCGTTCGACCAGTGGGAAGGGACCACGGAAGCGAACCGTGGCCCTGGGGCCCATCTCGTCGAGCAACTCCCGCACGACCCGCGAAGCGGCCCGCTCCCCCACTCGCTGGGCGAATACGCGGAAGGCGATCTGCAGCAGATTCAACAAGCCCTCAAGCGCGTCTTCGTAACATTCATCAACGGGCTCGGTGTATTCACAGTAACTGAAGAACGTCTCAATCTGGCGCGTATCCACGGTGTTCCGATGGACTTCGACCATGTCTGCCTTCGTGTAGGTCTGCAGCAGGTCGCGCCAGATTTGCTCGTAGAGCTTCTCGTCATTCTCCGCCGGAGAGTATTCCTTCTGATCCATCAGTCGTTCGGCGAGAACATTCGTGAAGTGAGCAATCAGGCCGATCGGAGAAATGAAATCCATCGCCTGGCGCGGCACGGACTTCTTTTCCTGCTTCTTGCCACCGCCGATCAGACCGAGCAGCCCGCCCTTCTTGCCGGCTGCCTGCTCTTCCGCCTGTGGTGCGGCTTCCGACTTCACTTCCTCGCCGGAACCTTCAGTCTTCTTTTCCGCACCGTTCTTCTTTGCAGCGTCTGCGTGTTGAAGCAATCCAGTCTTCAGGAACTGGCTGAGGATCCGGTGCACCTCGAAGCGCCCCATATTCGAGCGATTTACGATCGCCTTGACGGTAAACTGCCCGTTTACCTGAGCCAGGACCCGCCATTCCTGCGGCCGCAGATTCAGATCGCGCTGAAAGCTGTCCCCGACTTCGACCGGCGAAAGTACCAGGTCGTCGTGCGGAATGACGGCCTGAATCTTCTGCCACTCGTCGTTGCGGCGGCTGCCTTCCAGAATCAGCGGTTCAATCTCGATCGTGACAATCGCATCGCCGAGACGAGATTCATCGACCTGCTCGAATTTGAACTCGCCATCGTCCCAGGCAAACAGATTCCAGATCTCTTCCTCCAACTGCAGACGAAGAGTCTCGCGGATCGTGTCTTCGGAAATGATGTCGCGTTCGACCAGAATCTGGCCAAGGCGCTTGTCGGATTCGACTGTGCGCTGCAGGTTCAGAAGCTGGGCCAGTTCGCTGCGCTTCAACAATCCCCGATGGACAAGCAGATCGCCGAGACGGCGACGGCGCTCGATCGAGGAGGAGTTGATGATGCGACCCGCCTGGATATAGAGAGTGATCTCCGTGTTTCCGCGGCGCAGATGAAGCATTCCCGACGATTTCCCCATACTGATAAACTGGAGAACTTCGGGAAGCGGAACTTGATTAAGACTACCTTGCATAGTCCAGAAACTCCGGGCTCAGCCCGCTTATCGGATCTCGATGAAGCGAATGGCAGCGTCAGTCGGTCTTGAACAGATCGTCCAGGCGGTCTTCCACGTCGCGCTCGATATCCACTTGGCGTCCGGATGGGAGGCGTTTGTGGCGAGCGGCATCCAGCGTCTCGCGAATGGCCTTGGTTCCTTCCTTCGAGTACAGGCGAACCATGCCGATGGTGGTGCGATCGTCGAAGATAACGGTCAAGATCGTGTCGTCATCGACGAGGATGTTGTGGATGTGGTCCTTTTCGCCCTGGTGGAAGAGCACGGAGAAGTCCGACTCTCCAACAAGGGAGGCCATGGCACGAGTAGATGCAAAGGAGCCGGCGATCAGGGCAGCCAGAGCATCGGTATCGATATTCTGCGTGAAGCCCTTCTTGGCGAGGCACTTACCATCGGCGTCGACCAGAATGGCGCACTTGGCCTCGGACTGCTTGAGCATCTGCAGCAGAGTCCGATGGATCTGCGTGATCTCGGTCTTGGTAAGAATCAGTGGAGCTTTGGCCATCTCTCGGGTCCTTTCTGTGCATCACGTGCTACAAAGGCGCAAAACCGGGTGCTGATCTTCAGGGGGTGTCCTTCTTGCCTTCGGGAAGGACGGCCACTTCACCGCCAAATCCCAGATAGCGGGCGAAGAGGCTCTTCTCAATACTGTCCTGAACCCAAACGTTCACCATCGGCCCTTCCTGGCCGCCCGTTGATTCAAAGTGGAAGAAGCTCGTGTCCTGTCCTTCGTAGTTCTTCATTTCGGAGCCCTTGAAGATGAGCTTCTTGCTCCAGGTCCTCTTGAAGACGCCCATGAAGGACAACACACCAGTGAGCTGGTACTCGGTCGAACCGGAAATATTGGCGATCGTCAGATTGCCGCTTCCCGTCTTCATCCCGCGCCAACGACCATCGCAGCGCTGAGAAATATTCAGGGTCGGGGGGCCGCTGGATGCCGGCGCAGCGGACTTCTGCTGCTCGGCAGCCGCCGGAGTCGGCGCCGGTGTCGGTTCCTTCGCGGCGGGAGCGGGCGCCGGGGCAGGCGGAGCAGCCTTTGGCGGCTGGGGAGCCTCAAGGGCCTCATCCGTCAGATCCGATTCTTCGATCGCGCCGTACTCGTCATCATCATCCTGCGCAGCCGGCGCTGAGGCCGCCGCGGAGGCGGCAGGAGCGGCAGACTTCGAGGAACTGCCGCCGGAAAGGGCGCCACCACCGGTATTCAGCTTCTGAATCACCAGAGAGCTGATGCCCTTGAGCGTTTCCTTCACGCCAACGCCGGTCACAGCGACGGCTTCGACTGTCGGAATGCCGTCGCAACTGAGGGCCTCGACAATCTCTTCCTTCGTACTGATCTGCGGCATGTCGCGCTTGTTCAACTGCAGAATCCAGGGCACGCCGTCATCATCGGAACCCGGACGGTCCTGCAGGTGATAGCCGTACTCGGCGAGGTTCTGCTTCAGGTTCTCGAGGGACTCGAGGTTCTCCTGAAGACGATCCCGCTGACTGTCGGCGACGAAGACGATACCGTCCACACCACGGAGAACCAGCTTACGCGTGGCATTGTAGTAAACCTGGCCCGGAACGGTGTAGAGCTGGAACTTGGTCTTGAATCCCTTAACCTCGCCAAGATCCAGGGGCAGGAAGTCAAAGAAGAGCGTGCGGTCCTGCTCCGTGGCCAGAGAGACCAGCTCGCCGCGGAACTTGCCCGGCACGGTCTTGTGGACGTGGATCAGGTTTGTGGTCTTCCCGCAAAGACCGCAGCCATAATACACGATCTTACAAGAGATTTCTTTGAACGCGTAATTGAGTGTTGCCATTTGTTCTCGAAAGATCCTTCGCTACGGGGTGGCGTTTCCAGACGTAATACGGCGCACGTAGCCTCCCGGCTTTCTCAGTGCACCCCAATTCCAAGATTGTTCAGCCTTTCGGAGGCCGAACGCATTTCGACACGGACCAACCCGAGGTTGGCCTCGGGCGTGGCCACACAGACCAGGAAACCCGAACGCGTCGAATTGAAGAACAGCTTGTTCCGATCCGTCTCGACAATGAACGAGACAAGATCCCCCTGTTCCATCTTTTTCGTAGCTTTCTCCGTCGAGTTGATGATGGAGCTGGTCAGAGCGCCCATCATCTCATCGTTGAGCTCCGAGGCGAAATCGGACGCGACGATGATGCCGTCGGGAGCGACCACAAAGGAGCCAATCACCCCAGGGGTCTTGTTCAGTTCCGCTAATGTTCTTTCCATCGCATCAACTCCGGAAGGAATAGAGATGGCAGTTCCCGGTTCGTCAGGCTCCCGGTGTAATCTTGACGGCAGACTCCGCGCTTTGGAACAGCGAAGCCGTCACCGGCAAAGAAGGGTACTTCCACTGCAAGAACTCCCGGGCGGATTTTGAAATCACCGCCAACCGGGTGTAACAATCTTCGGGCGATACCTGGCTGTTATACACCATTACCAGACCGAAATTCTGATTAAGATCCGTGATGAAAATCAAGTGCTCCTTGGACTCTACCATCACCTTTCGCATCCGGGTCAAGCCGGCATCTTCCACCACAGCGCCCATCTGGCGCTGCAGCGAGGTGATCTTCGCCACCAGGCGATCCAGATCCATCCGCAGCGGGAAGTCGCGCCAGACAATCAGTCCCTCGCTGTTGTAGATCAGGAAGCCCTCGAGTCCATGGCTCTTCTTGATCACGCCCGCCAGTTCGTCATAGCTGAACGACTGGATGAATCCGCCGGAGGGCATCGTGTCCACATGAGCCGTTCCCCCGCCCTTCTGGGTGGGACGCTCGATGGGGGTCGTCGAACCGAGCTTCTCTCTCAGTTCGGGACCGACGAGTTCAGGAATCGCGGACTCCAGAATGTGAGGCGTCACCAGGACCAGCAGCAGTGCCTGCGAGATGACGCTCATCGGATTTCCGGCCCAGGCGACGAGGTAGCTGACTTCAGCCCCCGCCCCGGTGCCTTGCGTCCCGAGAATCCAACTGGCAATCCCGGCCCCGATCACCGAGGCGACGGCGCGCGCCAAAGCCATGGTGACGGCCAGGACGGCGACGGTCGGGATCGTCATCCGCGGATTCGTGACGAGCGTCAGAATAAAGTAAATCAGCAGCTCCGCTACCAGTACAACGGGCACCATGACCGCTGCGCTCTCAAAGAGGACGGGCGTCGAGGCAAACGCCATCGGAATGGCAACCAGTCCGAGGAACGTGATGATAACGAGAGCAGTCAGCCGATTGACGGGAATCATTCGCTGTTCCTTTCCTTAGGCGGAACTCCGTCTAGTCCTGCGCAATTGGTCGGGCGCCTGCCGCTGCGGACTCGGTAATCATCCGCAGACTGGCTGAGAACACCCGGTGGTGCAGCTTGCCGAAGTTGACCTCCGGATCAGCCGCTGCCACAATCATTCTCCGGCCGCGGCGCACGATCAGAACCTGCGCCTTGACCATCTCCAACACCTGATAACGAACGGTCCCCTGGTCCAGCTCATCGCAGGCCAGGGCGACCTCCTGGTAATTCATCTCCGCCGCCCCAGTGATATCCAACTCACCTTCTACACAGCTTTTTCCGGAATCAAGGTCAAGGGCGGCAACCATTTTGATGACCCCGAGTGTCTTCAACTGCTGCATCAGAGAACTGACAATATCTTCGAGCGGAAGATTCACGGAAACATCTGCGGTCGAGACTTCCCGCGACTGGCGATAGTCTTCGCCCTGCAGAGAGCGCAGTTGAGAGTTGAGCAACTGAACCTGCGGGTCCATCGGGTTGCGCTGATCCAGCATGCGGAGCGTCTCCGCCGCTTCCTGCGTGCGGCGCATCTTAATCAGGCAACGCGCCTTTTCCACCATGAGGCCCATCGCGTCGGGCGCCATGGGTTCGACCTTCTGAACTTCCTGCAAAGCGTCGGAGTAACGCCCCATGTCCGCCAGCAGTCGAGCGAAAAGCGTTCGCCCGGCAATCGAGTTCGGATCGCGGGACAGACCCAACTGGCAGGTATCGAGCGCCTGGGAGTACTGGCGCTGCCGACGCAACGCATTACAGAGCGGAATGTACGCGAGCGGGTTTCTTCCGGATAGGAAGTCCGCTTCCAACTTTGCCAAGTCGTTCGGTTTCGCCGCCATATCCTCAGTCGACTCTCAAGGGCCTGCCGCGTCAAGCGGGGCTATGGACCCGCTGACATTCGGGCGAATGGACTTCACCGCCCGGTACCGCCAAACTCTCTCACAAGTCCATATACCCCAGTTTCAAAGGTTTCCGTAGGCTAAAAGCCCACCTTCCCGTCAAGGACGCAAGCAAAGGTTTTCGCGGGGGTGGAAAAACCCCTGGCGCGAAGTCGACTAACCGCGTGTCAAAATCCGCGCTCAGTGGCGCTCGGTGGCACCTCCAGCACGAAATATCGCCGTGGTTCTGCTTCCGTTCCTTCCTCGACGTCTCCCAAATAGACCATCGAGACATTGAGTTCCCCGCCAGTCTTGTAGGTTCCCATCCGAAACGCAAGGATTTGGCGCCACATTTCTGCGTCTTCGCCAGTCGAGTAGTCTACCAGGTAACGGATGTATTCTTGGCTCAAATATGGACGTAAGTCCTTATCCCCCACATATTTACGGGCAAAATCGACGGAGTTGACCAGGCCGTCAAGGTTCACGACTTGCACGCTGTCGGGCGCCAGGAATGCCACCAAGCCTGCATTCCAGGAGCCGATTCGAGTGCCCTCCGGCGGGTTTTGAGCCTCCAACGCTGCGATGGCCTTTCGCAAACCGGGATTGGCGATCTGGATCGGCTGCGGGAGAATGCACATGGCCGCCAGGTGGAAGATCAGCAATCCCGACGCTGCGTTTGCGGCGATGTCGACTCGCACTGTTCCCAACCACCACCCCACCGCCAGAGCAATTCCGAGATAGAACGGCCCATAGTACCACTGCGCATAGTGGGTGCTGCCCGGAATGGTGAAACTGTAGACGAGCACTTGGCAAAGACTGAACGCGAGCAGCACGAGTATTGGCTCGGCTACTCGCCGTGCGTCTGCATCGCAAATGGGCAAGGCGACATTCCTTCGACGATGCAGAATCCATCCGGCAACGGCAGCAACGGCGGAGAAGAAGAGGCCGCCGCCGACCAGGACAACCCTTGGCCATGGACCGGGAGGAATGAATCCGCTGAAGAATCGAAGGACGTTTCCGATAAAGAGAATGGCGGTCTTCTTGATACCCATCCCCCACCACGCGACACTCCATTGCTCGATGTTGTCGGCGCGAAGTTCCGCCATCTGGTTCATCTGTTTCGCAAGTCCACTGACTGGAAGCGCGAGTCCAAACACGGCCTGGTTAGCAAGCAGCCACGCGATGAAAGGAAGCGTCGAAAGCGCGCCGAAGATCACGACTGGCAATCGGTTCTTCGATCGAATCAAAACCCACAACCAAATCAGTCCGGAGAGCCCCAGGCCATCGACTCTTGCGAGAGGAAGAAGTGCGGTTGTCATGCACAGAGAGGCAAACCATGCGCGTCGCGAATCGTCCGTCCACAAGACTTTCGCCGCGGACAAGATCGCGCACGTTGCAACGAGCATGTAGAGTCCGAACTCCATGCCCGAACTTGCGAATTCAAAAATCAATCTCACGTTAATCCAAAGCAGCAATGCGGCAATCACTGCTGCCTTGTGAAAGCGCTCCGGCAGATCGCGGACAAGAACAAGTGCCCACGCGGAAGCCTGAAAACATGCGGCGGCTAGTAGCATTGAAAGCCGCAGTTGCAGCGTCTTGTTAAGCAGGCCGAAAGGAAGCAGAATCCATTGCCAGAGTGGTTGGAATCCGCTTGTTGGGTGAATGCCGTCGAACGTGAAAAAGCCTGTGCCCCAGAACTTTCGTGCAATTACCCAATAGTAGTACGCATCGTCGACAATGTTGCGCGCTTCCTGAAAAGGAATGGGCGCAAGCAACACATAACCAAAGTGAATCGCCGTGGCGAGTACACCCACGGCGATCAGCACTTTCCGGTAGTTGTTCGTCTCCGGTTGCATTCCTGTCGATCAGATCAGCGCGCCAAAAACAACACCCAGGAAGGATCGAATGACGCCCTGCTCTTCGCTGCTCTCGAAAGATTCACCGACCTGATTCACAGCTCGTTTCGTGTCCTGGTAAAGAGACGGATCGTTAATCAACAACCCGAGCGTCCCTTCGTCGCTATTCATCTTGCGAGTCATGATCTCGATGTCTCCGATTGCCTTGTCGAGCTTCGGGCCGACATCGGAGAGCGACGCGATCAGGTCTTCAAGATCGCCGCGCTGGTCGGAGAGAAGGCTTTGGATTTCGTTGCCGGCTTTGCCGAGATTCTCGAACGATTCCTGAGCCTTTTGGGCAAGCTCATCGTTGTAGACAAGACGATGAAGCGTACCGTCGCCATCGCGAATTTCCGCCGTGATATTCTCGAGTGAATTCGAGAGCCCACGCAGATCTTCGTAGAGTTGATCGTCCTGGTAAAGGCGACCAAGGGTTCCCTTACCGCCCTGCATGTCGCTGGCAATTTCATCGGCACGAGCGACGAGTTCTTCCATCTTCGGACCAACGCGCGCGAAGGACTCGGAGGTGGTCTTGATGTTCTCGCGATTCTCGTCGATCACTGTTTCGATCTTCGCGAGAATGTCGCCCTGCTGCTCGTTCAGCGACTTCACCAGGGTCTTCGCATCCTCGCTGATCTCGGCGAAATTCTCCGCCAGATCCGCCAGGCTCGGAACGGTTTCCGTTTGGATTTCACCGCCTTCGGCGATCGTCTTCGTGTCCTCCCCGTAGCCGATCACGATGGTGGCATTGCCAAGGAACGCGCTGCGGACGACGCGCGCCACGCTATCGGTCGGAAGGGCGATATTCTTATCGATCAGAAGCTGCGTCTTGACGTCGCGACGCTCCGTATCAAAGCCCATCTGCTCGACTTTGCCAACTCGGACGCCACGAAGGGAAACGTCCGACCCGACTTCCAGGCCGACGGCGTCATCGAAGTGGGCAACGACGTGATAGCGATCTTCCTTGAATAATCCATCCGAGACGCGAACGCTGAAAGCGATCAGCAGAATCATCGCAACGACAACGAAAATACCAACTTTGACAGCTATACCGGACGAATTCGGCACGGTGCAAAACCTCCTGTGCAATCAATACAGGCGAAAAGATTCCATCCACAGGTCCGTCGAACGCAAGAGCAAGACGCGTTTCGCGGCCATTTCCTGCGGGATTGGAATTGAGATTCCACCCGAGCAAAGGCATGAAGAAGCCTTGAAGAGCATCTGATTCCGCCGGAATCCCCGTTTCCGAGGAGGAGCGCGAAACAATGTCTCACCCAGCCCCATCCATTGCGTTTTCAGGCCTGATGCCGCACCCGCCGATCATCGTGCCAGGCGTCGGAGGCCCCCGCCAGCAGGATGCCCGACATACAATGGAGGCTATGGCGGCCCTCTCGAAGCGGCTGTTGGCCGCCGCGCCGGACAGCCTGGTGCTCATCTCACCCCACTCGCCGAGAAAACGCGGCATGTTCGGGATCTGGGCGGGCAAGACGCTCCGCGGGTCTCTGGCGCAGTTTGGCACACCCCAATCTGCCGTCGAGTTGCCCAATGACGAGCACTTTATCGCCCGACTGATCAATCGAGCGGACGACTTCGGCGTGCGCACCTGGAGAATCCCAGAAGATGAACTGGATCACGGGGCAATGGTGCCCCTCTACTACATCGCGGAAGCCGGCTGGGACGGTCCAACGACGATACTCAGTCTGAACTATCCCGGCGAGAATCAACTGGAGGACGTCGGCAAGGCTATCGCTGCGGTCGCGGAAGAAATGGGACGGCGACTGGCCGTGATGGCCAGCGGCGACATGAGCCATCGCCTGAAACCGAATGCACCCGGCGGCTATCACCCGGACGCGCAGCAATTCGATGATCGTTTCGTGAAGCTCGTACGCCAGGGCGACTTCTACGGCGTGCGGGACTTTGACGTCGAGCTGCAGGATCTGGCCGGCGAGGACGTGGTAGATTCCTCCGTCATTGCAATGGCGGCGATCGGCTACGATGCGAAGGCGCGCGAGGTCTTGAGCTATGAAGGTCCTTTCGGGGTCGGTTACTGCGTGGCAGCATTCCGCGAGCCGAGCGTCGATCCCGAAAAAGAAACAACCGATGCGGATTCCAAGCAGTCAGGCCAGATTCTCCCAACGGTCGCACGACGCACTGTCGAGGCCTACTTGAAACGTCGCGAGCGCTACCATCCTGAGATTGAAATTGGCGGCTATCTGGCCAGTCGCGCCGGCGTCTTCGTGACGATCCACACGATGGACGGCGATCTGCGCGGATGCATCGGCAGCCTTGTCGGCGAGCAGGAGAATGTCGTCCTTGAAACCGTCGAGCGCGCCATCTCGGCCGCCGTCCACGATCATCGCTTTCCACCAGTCGAAGTCGGAGAACTTCCGAATCTCCACTTTGAAGTCAGCGTGCTGCATCCGCCGGAGGTTGTGCAGGGAACCGCTGCTCTCGACCCGGAGCGCTTTGGCGTCATCATCCGCGATGGGCATGGGCGCCGCGCCGTGATGTTGCCGGGGATTGAATCCCTGGATACCGTGGAAAAGCAAGTCAGCGCAACGCGGCGCAAAGCGGGAATTCCACCGGGCGAGTCGGTCCAGATCGAGCGGTTTGAGGTCGACAAGTTCGAGGAGGAGCGACCCGCGTGACGGAACTTGAGGGCAACTATCCGGGTCGATGGTGGCATGCGCTGGAGGACGGGCGCGTGCAGTGCGATCTGTGTCCGCGATACTGCAAGATCGCGGATGGCAAGCGAGGATTCTGCTTCGTCCGAGCGAACGATGGCGGAAAGATCGTGCTGACCACTTACGGTCGCAGCAGTGGTTTCTGCGTGGATCCGATCGAGAAGAAGCCGCTCAATCATTTCCTGCCCGGCACAAGCATCCTTTCTTTCGGGACCGCCGGCTGCAACCTGGGGTGCAAGTTCTGCCAGAACTGGGACATCAGCAAGTCTCGCGAAATGCAGCGACTCTCCGACGAGGCAATGCCGGATCAGATTGCCGAGACTGCGGCTCGATTGGGCTGTCGCTCGGTTGCATTCACTTACAACGATCCAACCATCTTTGCCGAGTACGCCATCGACATCGCCAGGGAATGCCACGCGCGCAACATCAGGACCGTGGCGGTGACAGCGGGCTACATCACCGAGGAAGCGCGCGGCGAATTCTACGAGCACATGGACGCTGCGAACGTTGATCTGAAGGCGTTCACAGAAGATTTCTATGAGAAGGTGTGCTTCGCGAAGCTGCAGCCGATTCTCGATACGCTGAAATTCCTGAAGCACGAGACGAACGTCTGGTTCGAGATCACAACGCTTCTGATTCCCGATGCGAACGACAGTTCGGAAGAGATCGATCGCATGACGGACTGGATTGCGGAGAATCTTGGGCCGGATGTTCCGTTGCACTTCAGCGCGTTTCATCCGGACTTCAAAATGCAGGATCGTGGCCCCACGCCGGCATCGACTCTATCGCGCGCACGAAAGATCGCGCTGAGCAAGGGGATCCACTACGTTTATACAGGGAATGTACACGATCCACGCGGCGGCAGCACGTATTGTCCGAACTGCGGCGCGCGCGTCATAGAACGCGACTGGTATGAATTAGGAGAGTTCAAAATCGCCGGCAACCAATGTGCGAAGTGCTCACACAAGATTGCCGGCGTATTCGAAGACAGTCCTGGAAAGTGGGGACGGAGACGTCAGCCCGTCAGGATCGGCATGTAGACGCAGTAGATCCTCACACTCCAACCCACGGATCGAGATCCTCTGCGATCCACTTTGCGCAGAACCTAACAACTTCCTCAGCACTCGGCCCACGGCATTCGCGAACGTAGAAGCCCGAGACGGCCTTGCCGATCGCGATCGCCTGCTGCGGCGGCAGCCCGAGCACGCGAGCGAAGCAATACCCGCCGTTGAAGTGATCGCCGGCGCCGGTGGTCAATCTCGGACTCTTGCACAACGGACCATCGATTGCGCCCTCCCCCGCCGGGCCGAAGGCGACCGCGGAATGCGTGGGGTGAATCACGATCTCAGGGATACCGGTCTGGTCGCAGAGGCGCTTCGCGCGATCCAGCAGTCCGGCGTGATCGTGATCGCCGTGCGGCAGTTCCAGCGCGTCGCACACTTCGAGACTCTCCTTTTCGTTCAAGCCAAGGATCGTCTGGCCCGCACCCCGGCTGAACCCGGAGATGACCTCCAGGGCGTCGCGAATATCCTGGTGCGTGCGTTTCGCCGGATCGCACAGGTCGAAGAAGTAGAGCTTTGGCTCCGCTTCGCCGAGGCCGCTCGCGTGCGAGGAGAACTCGCGCAATACGTCTGTCATGTGCGGAATCATCGTCCAGTTGACCATCGCAACCAGGTCCGTCGCGGCGAGCATTCGATTCATCACCTCGATGCCGCCCATGCGGTCGATCAGGTTATCCCAGGTGATCTCGGCCAGACTCTCGAGGCGCCCGTGCATGATCTTGCCGTCCTCGAATTCTGCGGCGATCGTCACGCCGGGATTCGTAATAGAGACAACCTCACCGTAGTCGCCAAGCGGCTCGAACACCGGGTGCATCACGGGATAGCCAAGCGCACCGACGTAGTGCACGCGACTGCCGAGGCGGCCCAGCGCATCGCCCATCAGCGGTCCGTTCCCGCCCATCTTCACCTGCTGCAGGACAAACTCGATGTTTGTGGACTTCCCGGCCGCGCCCGCAAGGCGAGCTGCGTAATCGGAAATCGTCGGGATCGCCGTGTAGGTTTCGAAGTCTGTGCGCTTGTCGACAACCTGAACGATCTCGTCGATGAATCCATCGAGGCCGGCAAAAGCCACGGGGGGATCCTGGCGACTTGCCAGCGCCTGGCTGAGAGCTTCGGATGCCTGTTTGATCACGTCGGTGTGCTTCATCAAAGTATTCCGTTCCAAAAGTGGGCCTGTTTCCACGCGAGTTTCGGCGTATACGCCAAGGCCCCGCGGTGACGCAAAGGGTGACTTCGTCATTTGTGAAAAAACGACCGCCGGAGCATGATGCCCCAGCGGTCGATTGGTTGATCGGATTGTGCGAGGACGCGGGTTATTCTTCCGTCGCTGCCTCGACCGGCTCGGCCGGCTTCGGCTCCTCGGCGGGAAGGACTTCCACGTTACGATAACGCGGCAGGCCAGTGCCAGCGGGGATCAGGAGACCCATGATGACGTTCTCCTTCAGGCCGCGCAGGTAATCGCGACGGCCACGGATCGCGGCATCGGTCAGCACGCGAGTGGTTTCCTGGAAGGACGCGGCGGAGATGAAGGACTCCGTCTCAAGCGAGGCCTTGGTGAGGCCAAGCATCTTCGGACGACCGACGGCAGGCTCGCCGCCGTTCTTGATCACGCGGTCGTTCTCTTCCTGGAACATCCACTTGTCCACCTGCTGGCCAAAGAGGAAGCGCGTGTTGCCCGGATCCTCGATGACGATCTTCTTCAGCATCTGGCGGATGATGCACTCGATGTGCTTATCGTTAATGTGCACGCCCTGCAGACGATAGACTTCCTGGATTTCCTGCAGCAGGAACTCCATAACGGACTTCTCGCCCTTCACGCGCAGGATGTCGTGCGGCGACAGCGCGCCGTCGGTGAGCACATCGCCCACCTGCACGCGCTCGCCATCGCGAACGAGGAAGTTACGGTTCAGAGGCACCGAGTAGGTGTGCTCTTCGCCGTTCTCTGCGATGATCGCGCAACGACGCATGCCCTTGGCAACGCCGCGCATCTCGAACATGCCTTCGATGTCCGCGATGAAGGCACATTCCTTCGGCTTGCGGGCTTCAAAGAGTTCATCGACACGGGGCAGACCGCCGGTGATGTCACGGCTCTTCGTGCGAGCCTTCGGAACTCGGCCGAGAATCTGGCCGGCGAAGACCTTCGAGCCATCCGAGGCCTCGCGGCCGATAATCGTGCCGGAGGACAGGGAGTAGTGCGCCAGCACCTTCGGCTCGCCGTCTTCGTCCTTCTCCGAGTTGGAGAGGATGACGAGGCGCGGGTGACGCTCTTCGCGGTGCTCGGTGATCACCATCATGCGGTGTTCCGTTTCCGGATCGATGTCGTAGCGCATCGAAATACCGTCGATGATGTCCTCGTAGCGCAGGACGCCGTCCATTTCCGCGATAATCGGAGTCGACGTCGGATCCCATTCGACAATGCGGTCATCGCGGGTCACGCGGTCGTTGTCGGCCTTCAGGATCCGGGCACCGTACGGGATGTTCGGCAGGTTCTGCACTTCATCGCCCTGCTCGTTGTAGACCTTGATTGAGCCGGTACGGTTCGTCACGATGCGTTCGCCGCGCTGCGTCTCGATGAAGCGCAGGTCGAGGAAACGGATGTGACCATTGACGTCCGACTGGTACCAGCCTTCGAGCACGCCCATCGACACACCGCCGGTGTGGAACGTACGCAGGGTCAACTGCGTGCCGGGCTCGCCGATGGACTGGGCAGCGATAACGCCGACCGCCTCGCCGAACTTGACCATATCGCCGACGGCCAGATCGCGGCCGTAGCACTTGCGGCAAATGCCGCGGCGGGTTTCGCACGTGAGGACGGAACGGATCTCAAGGCGCTCGATGCCGGCGTCTTCGATCTGACGAGCGATAGGCTCGGTGATCATCTGGCCGCGGGCGCAGATCAGTTCGTCTGTATTTGGGTGACGCACTTCGCGCACCGGGCAACGGCCCGTGATACGCTCGCGCAGCGGCTCGAGGATCTTCTCACCCTTGGCGTCGATGTCGATGATCGGCGTGGCGAGAATACCATTCTGCGTGCCGCAGTCGTCTTCGGTGATAATCAGATCCTGGGCAACATCGACAAGTCGACGCGTCAGGTAACCGGCGTCGGAGGTCTTCAGAGCCGTATCCGCCAGGCCCTTTCGCGCGCCGTGTGTGGAGATGAAGTACTCCAGCACGGTCAGGCCTTCGCGGAAGTTGGCGAGAATCGGGGACTCGATGATTTCACCGATGGAGCCAGTCAGCTTCTTCGACGGACGCTGCATCAGGCCGCGCATACCGGCCAACTGGCGAATCTGGTCCTTGTTACCACGAGCACCGGAGTGCGCCATGATGTAGACCGGGTTGAATCCGTCCTGGTCGGAGGACAGCGACTTCATCAGGTCGCGGGTTACGTCGTCCGTGGCCTGCGTCCAGATCGCGATCACGTTGTGATAGCGCTCTTCGTCCGTCAGGTTACCGGCGGCGTAGTCGCGGTTGATCTGCTCGAGGCGCTTCTGGCCTTCGGCAAGAATGTCCTGCTTCGAGGCCGGGATGACCATGTCCGCGATGGAAATGGAGATACCGCCGGCCTTGGCGAAGAAGAAGCCGAGGTCCTTGATCGAGTCGAGAACCTGACCGCAGCGCTGCGGGCCGCAAAGCTTGTGCGCGAGCGCCACAACATGACCGAGGGTCTTCTTCGTCATGACTTCGTTGGCATTGGTCAGGAAGTCGATTTCCTTCGGCAGGTGCTCGGCAAAGAGCAGACGGCCGACGGACGTGAACGCCCAGCGGGTATCGCCCGGCTCGCTATAGTCCTTGAAGCGAACCTTGATTTCCGCGTGCAACGTGACCTTGCCGTGCTCGTAAGCCATGATGGCTTCGGCTGGACCGGAGTAGACGCCCGACGTGTTAACCAGTTCGGTCTTCTCGTCGAACTTCGCATCTTTGTCGCGTTCCTGCGTCAACTGATAGCGATTGAACTCCTGCGTCTTGCCGCCCTTGACCTTGCGAACCTCGCGGTACTCGCCCGCCTGCTGGTTGTGACGCAGCTTCGTCAGGTAGAAGGACCCGAGGACGATATCCTGGCTGGGAGTCGCAATCGGGCGTCCGTTGGACGGAGCCAGAATGTTGTTCTCCGCAAGCATCAACATCTTCGATTCGAGGCGCGCCTCGATCGAAAGTGGAACGTGAACGGCCATCTGGTCGCCGTCGAAGTCGGCGTTGAAAGCCGCGCAAGCGAGCGGGTGCAGACGGATCGCCTTACCTTCCACCAAGCGCGGCATGAAAGCCTGGACGCCGAGACGGTGGAGGGTTGGGGCGCGGTTCAGGAGGACCGGGTGGTCCTTGATGATGTCGTCGAGGATGTCGTAGACGACGGGATCCTCGCGCTCCATCAACTTCTTTGCAGACTTGATCGTCGTGCAATAGCCACGCTTCTCAAGTTCGTGAATGATGAATGGATCGAACAACTCGAGAGCCATTCGCTTCGGCAGACCGCATTCGTTGAACTTCAGTTCCGGACCAACGACGATCACGGAACGGCCCGAGTAGTCGACGCGCTTGCCGAGAAGGTTCTGACGGAAGCGGCCCTGCTTGCCCTTCAGCATATCGCTGAGGGACTTCAGCGGGCGGTTGTTATGGCCCTTGGTCGGGCGGCCGCGGCGGCTGTTATCGAACAGCGCGTCGACGGCTTCCTGCAGCATGCGTTTCTCATTGCGCAGAATCACGTCTGGGGCGCGCAGTTCGATCAGGCGCTTCAGGCGGTTGTTACGATTGATAACGCGACGATAGAGGTCGTTGAGGTCGGAGGTCGCAAAGCGGCCGCCGTCCAGGTGGACGAGCGGACGCAGATCCGGCGGAATCACCGGCAGCACTTCCATCACCATCCACTCGGGACGGTTCGGGGACCCACGGAACGCCTCGACGACCTTCAGGCGCTTGATGATCTTGTTGCGCTTCTGAGCCGACTTCGCCTCGCGCATCTCGACGGCCAGGCGGTTCGCCAGGTCCTCGACGTCGATGCGCTTCAGGAATTCAACCACGGCCTCGGCGCCGATCATGATCTTGACCTTGTCGCCGTACTGCTCGCGGTACTTGCGAGCCTGCTCTTCCGTGATGACTTCCTTCGTCTTCAGGCCGGTTTCCTCGTCGGCGTCGACGATGATGTACTCCTGGAAGTAGATCACCTTGCCGAGATCGCGGACGCTGATGTCCAGCAGGTTGCTGATCTTCGAGGACGTGCCCTTGTAGAACCAGATATGGCAAACGGGGGCGGCGAGCTGGATATAGCCCATGCGAATACGGCGGACCTTGGATTCGGTCACCTCAACGCCGCATCGATCGCAGATGATACCCTTGTACTTAATGCGCTTGTACTTCCCGCAGGCGCACTCCCAGTCCTTCGTCGGGCCGAAGATGCGCTCGCAGAACAAGCCGTCCTTCTCGGGCTTGAACGTGCGGTAGTTAATCGTTTCCGGCTTCTTGACTTCGCCGAAGGACCGCTGCTCGAGTTCGTCGATGGAGCGCTCCGTCTGACGACGGTGCCGACGTGCCCAATCCAGAATCTGGTCCGGGGAGGCGATCGAAATCCGAGCGACTGCAGAAACGTCGTTCAGGTTTACGTCGTCCATGGCGCCCTCGACGCCAACGGGGATCGTCCGGTAGTTCGCCGGCACTGTGGCTCCGTTACCACCGCTGTTCGTATCTTGCTTCAACATTACTTAACCCCCTTGTAGGTAGGGACAAGGTCTGAGGTCCTGGTTCGCTTCGAGCAGCGCCCCGTCATTCTTCTTCCTCGGATGAGTCGTCATCGTCGTCTCCGCCACCCGCACGGCTGGGGACTTCATCGTCGTCCAGGCCGAATTCCTCATCATCGAGGAACGAGTCGTCTTCGACGCCTTCCATTGCGGAGAAGACATCCTCTTCTTCGAGTTCATCTTCCTCGACCAGCAACTCGAGGTTGAGTCCGAGAGACTGGAGTTCCTTGACCAACACGTTGAACGACTCGGGAATACCCGGTGTCACCGAGTGCTGTCCCTTGACGATGGCCTCGTAGATCTTCGTGCGGCCGTTGACGTCGTCGGACTTGACGGTCAGCAGTTCCTGAAGCGTGTAGGCCGAGCCGTACGCTTCGAGCGCCCAGACTTCCATCTCGCCGAAGCGCTGGCCACCGAACTGCGCCTTACCACCCAGCGGCTGCTGCGTGACGAGCGAGTAGGGACCGATCGAGCGAGCGTGCATCTTGTCGTCGACCAAGTGAGCGAGCTTCAGCAGGTAAATCTGGCCGACAGTGACGGAGCGATCGAACTTATCGCCGGTCTTGCCGTCGAACAGCGTGGCCTGACCGTTGGTCGGAAGGCCGGCGCGCTCGAGCAGCGACCAGATTTCGATTTCCTTCGCGCCATCGAACACCGGCGTCGCCAGGCGGAAGCCCTTCTTCATCGACTCGGAGAAGGCGAGGACTTCCTCGTCCTTCATCTTGTCGAGGCGCTCGCCGAGATCATAGAACTCGTTCGGGTCGGCACCGTCGTCGACAAGCTCCTGCGGCATCGCGAAGGCTTCCTTGAGCTGCATGCGAGCAGCAGCAGCGCCGGAGCGCTGGCAGATGTCGTAGATCTGCTTGCCAAGCTCTTCAGCAGCCCAACCAAGGTGCGTCTCGAGGATCTGTCCCACGTTCATTCGGGAAGGAACGCCAAGGGGGTTCAGAACGACGTCGACGGGAGTGCCATCCGGCAGGAACGGCATGTCTTCCATCGGCATAATCTTGGCAATCACACCCTTGTTGCCGTGGCGGCCGGCCATCTTGTCGCCGACGCTGATCTTGCGCTTGCTGGCAACGTAGACCTTCACGAGCTTGATCACGCCCGGGGGCAACTCGTCGCCGGTCTTGATGCGATCGACCGAGTTCTTCGCGCGATCGTCGATATCCATCTCGCGGGCGCGAACATCCTGGTACAGGCGCTTGATTTCGCTGCCGACCTTGCCGTCGACGGGAAGCATACCCGTCTGAAGGCTGTGGCGAATGTAGGCAATCGCGGACGGGCTCGGCTTGTCGCCGGGCTTCATTTCGACCTTGCCGGTCTCGAAGTTGACGATTTCCTTGTCCAGGCCAACCAGCAGCTTGACCAAGCGCTCGTCGAACTCCGCCCACAGGTTCTGCATTTCTTCTTCGCGCGTCCGCTCGACGTCCTGAATCCGGGCGCGGTCTTCACGCTCGGTCTTGGCGCCGCGCTCCTTGCGCGAGAACGTCTTGATATCGATGACGATGCCGTTGGTTCCGGGCGGAACCTTCAGCGAAGCATCACGCACGTCGCCGGCCTTCTCGCCGAAGATAGCGCGCAGCAGCTTCTCTTCCGAGCTCAACTCGGTCTCGCCCTTCGGCGTCACCTTGCCGACCAGGATGTCGCCCGGATCGACCTTCGCGCCGATGTAAACAAGGCCCGTCTCGTCGAGCTTCGAAAGCGCCTCTTCCGAAACGTTCGGAATGTCGCGGGTGATCTCTTCTTTGCCCAGCTTGGTGTCGCGGGCATCGATCTCGAACTCTTCGATGTGAATCGAGGTGAACACGTCGTCGTGGACGAGGCGTTCGGAGATCAGGATAGCGTCCTCGAAGTTGTAGCCACCGGCGCTCATGAACGCCACGAGCACGTTGCGGCCGAGGGCCAGTTCGCCCATGTCCGTGCCCGGGCCGTCGGCCAGCACCTGGCCTTCGCCAATGTCCATGCCCTCATGGATGATCGGGCGCTGGTTCATGCACGTGTTCTGGTTCGAGCGCTTGTACTTCTCGAGGCGATAGGTATCGGTCTCACCGGTCTCGGTGCGGATGATGATTTCCTCGGCGGTAACCTTCTCGGCCACGCCAGCGCGGCGGGCGATCAGACACACGCCGGAGTCCTGGGCGACCTTGTGTTCGATGCCCGTACCGACAAGCGGCGACTCCGTGAACAGAAGGGGCACGGCCTGGCGCTGCATGTTGGAGCCCATGAGCGCGCGGTTCGCGTCGTCGTGCTCCAGGAACGGAATAAGCGCGGCGCTGACGGAAACCAACTGTTTCGGCGAGATGTCCATGAACTGGACCTCGTCGGGCTTGACGCGCGGGTAATCGCTCTGACGACGGCAGAGAACCTGATCCAGAACGAACTGGCCGTCGTCGTCGAGCGGCGCGTTGGCCTGAGCGATCGTGAAGCTGTCCTCCACGTCCGCCGTCAGGTAGTCGATCACATCGTTGGAGACGTGCTTGGCGTCGACCTTACGATAGGGGGTTTCAATGAAGCCGAACGGGTTGATGCGCGCGTAAGTACACAGTGAACTGATCAGACCGATGTTCGGGCCTTCCGGCGTCTCGATCGGGCAGATACGTCCATAGTGCGTATGGTGAACGTCGCGGACTTCGAAGCCCGCGCGATCGCGCGACAGACCGCCAGGACCAAGGGCCGAGAGACGGCGCTTGTGAGTCAGTTCGGCCAGAGGGTTCGTCTGGTCCATGAACTGGCTCAACTGGCTGCGACCGAAGAAGTCGCGCACCGCGGTCACCAGCGGCTTCGCGTTGATCAAGTTCTGCGGCAGCATGTTCTCGAGATCGACGATCGACATACGCTCGCGCGCCGTCTTCTCGATCTCCGCCAGACCCATGCGGATCTGGTTCTGAAGCAGCTCGCCCACGCAGCGGACGCGGCGGTTGCCCAGGTGGTCGATGTCGTCCACCTCGACCTCTTCCGCGGCCAGCTTCGAGAGGTGCTTCATCACGTGAAGCAGATCTTCCATGCTCAGCAGGCGCTGGCTCAGATCGCCTGTGCCGGTGCCTGCGTTATAGAAGCGCTTGTTAATCTTGTAACGGCCCACTGCGCCGAGATCATAGCGGCGCTCGTCGAAGAACATCTCCTCCATCAGGCGCTTTCCGGCGAGAGCGCTGACCGGGTTGCCCGGGCGCATTTTGCGGAAGAACTCGATGACGGCGTCGTCTTCGGTGCGGACCTTGTCTTTCTGGATCGTGCTCAGCATCGGCCCAGGCATTTCCGGGTTGTCGAGCAAGAGCACCTTCAGAGCCTTGATGTTGGCGTGCGAGCAGCGGCGCAGCATCGACGTCGTGATGACGTCCCAGGTCTCGGCGAGAATCTCACCAGTGGTCTCGTCCACCACGTCGGCGGCCAGCACGCGGCCGACGAGCGACTCGTATCCCTCGGCCAGGTTCAACTGAACCTCGTCCACGCCCGCCTGGCGCAGGGCTTCCTGGGACTTCTTCGTGACCTTCTGGCCGTGGTCGATGACGATCTTGCCGCCATCGTCGACCACTGTCTCGGCGTATTCGGTGCCGAGATGCTCCTGCAGATCCTCGACGCTGGTGAAGCCGGCGACGAAGTCCTCGATGTCGACGAACTCGGTGGCGAAGAACTCTTCAGCCAGCTTTTCGTCGTCGCGATAGCCAAAGGCGCGCAGGAAGGTCGTCGCCAGGATCTTGCGCTTGCGATCGATCATGACGTACATGACGCCGTAGATGTCGATTTCGAACTCAACCCAGGCGCCGCGGTACGGAATGATGCGCGCACTGTAGGTGAGCTTGCCGTTCGGGTGCGTTGCGGTCGAGAACGACACGCCCGGCGAACGGTGCAACTGCGACACGATCACGCGCTCGGCACCGTTGATGATGAAAGTCCCCTGTTCGGTCATCAGGGGAATCTCACCCATGTAGACTTCCTGCTCCTTGATGTCGCGAATCTCGACCTGACCGGTCTCTTCGTTCTGTTCGCGGACAATGAGCTGAAGTTTGAGCTTCAGGGGCGAAGCGTAGGTCATCCCACGGTCGATGGATTCCTTGACCGTGTACTTGGGAGTCCCGAATGTGTACTCGACGAAATCGAGAGTGGAAGGATCGCCCGGGGCCGAGATCGGATAGACCGAGCGGAAAACTTCCTGCAGCCCCTTCATTTCCCGCTGATCGGGTGGGACTTCAAACTGCAGAAAATCCGAGTAGGATTGCTTCTGAGTTTCCAGAAGGTAGGGCATTTCCATCACTTCTGGGATGCGCGCGAAGGAAAGTCGCCCGTTCTTTCGCGCCGATTCGCTGACAGCGGTTGCCATGTGAAGCTCCTAGGGTGAGACGAGGTGAAAGCAATCGGACCGCACGAGGCGGAAAATCTGTCTGAAACGCAAAAAGGCCGCGGCTCCAGCACCCTCGCAGGCGCGGATCAGCGGGTTATCCGATTACTGTTTGGCTGTTTAACAACGTCTTTTTGACAAGGGACAAGCGTGAACCCTTACTGACTGTGTGCCGCGTTAGCCCGTCGATCATGACAAGATGTGAAGCAAGTCCTGTCAATCCCAAAGGGCGTACTCCGACGTATAATCAAGCAAATTTCCGGCCAAACGAAATGGACAGGGGGCCGACGGGTGCCAAACACCCGCCGGACCCCCGGTCCGGAACAGCATCAGGTCAGTTCGATGACCGCACCAACGGCCTCGAGCTGCTTCTTGTACTTCTCGGCGTCTTCCTTCGACACGTCCTTGGCCACTTCCTTCGGGGCGCCTTCGACGAGATCCTTGGCTTCCTTCAGGCCGAGCTGGGTGATAGCGCGGACTTCCTTGATAACCTTGATCTTCTCTTTGCCAGCGTCCTTCAGAACGACCGTGAACTCGGTCTTCTCTTCGGCGGGGGCGGCGGCGGCAGCGCCAGGGGCGGCTGCGCCGGCAACGGCGACCGGAGCGGCGGAAACGCCGAACTTGTCTTCCATAAGCGTGACCAACTCGGCCACTTCCATCAGAGGCATCTGGCCGATTGCCTCAACGATTTCTTCCTTGGTGATAGCCATTTTCTGCAATCTCCTATGTATGCAAAAGCTTGATTTTGAATATCTTGCGTCGAGTTGTTGAAAGTTCTGTGGAGCTTACGCGGCGTCGCCTTCCTCCAGCTTACGCTGCAGGGCGGAGACGGCGTAAACGACCTTCGATACCGTCTGGTTGAGAGCGTAAACGACGTTCTGAGCGGGGGCCTGCATGCTGCCCAGCATCCGTCCGAGCAGCTCTTCGCGGCTCGGCATCTTGGATAGTGCATCCACGCCCTTGGCATCGAGAATTTCGCCGCCGAGCAGGCCGGCCTTGATCTCGAAGCGCTCGCCGTGGTCTTCCGCGTACTTGCTCAGGACCTTGGCCGGCGACACCGCATCCTTCAGACCAAATGCGACGACGGTCGGCCCGGTCAGCTTGTCTTCCAGCCCGTTCATCTCGATGCCGGCCGTAGCCATGGCACGCTTGATGAACGTGTTCTTAGCCACCTTCATGGTCGCACCCTCCTTGCGCAGGAGAGCACGAAGTTCCGTCGCTTCTTCGACGGTCAGGCCTTTGTTATCAAAGAAGACCAGACCATCGCCGTCCTGGAACAATCGTTCCAGTTCGCTGATTGCGCGGACTTTTGGAGAGCGGCCTCGACGCTTTTTCGCGGCTTTTCCAGGTTTCGCCATTTTCTTTCTCACCTCCTTTCTGTATGCCCGGGGCCTTCTGTTGAGACGCCCGGACACCAGTCCCCGCAAAATGGGGGATCAGGAGGAGCCGAGCCTCGGCAGGCTTGGGCCGGTCGCCCGATTTAGGAACGCACCGCTGCGTTCACCTGCTGTCTTAGGCCTCGCTTGGCGAGTTTGTGACCCCGGCGCCGGAATAGGCGCCGGGGGAATTCCAGAGTCGTTCGATCAGGCCTTGCGGTCCGGCGGGAGGATCTTGATGCCGGGGCTCATGGTTGAGCTCAACGTCACGGAGCGCATATACGTGCCCTTGGCGGCCGAGGGGCGCGCCTTCAGGAGAGCATCCAGCAGCGCGTCGACGTTTTCCGCCAACTGATCGTCGGTGAACTTCATCTTACCCACGCTAACGTGGACAATGCCGTAGCGATCGAGACGATACTCGACCTGGCCGGCCTTCAGGTTCTGGACGGCGTCCGCCACGTTCGGGGTCACGGTGCCGACTTTCGGGTTCGGCATCATGCCGCGAGGGCCGAGGACCTTGCCGAGGCGACCGACGTGACGCATCATGTCGGGCGTTGCGATCGCAGCGTCGAAATCCAGGAAGCCTTCCTGGACACGCTTGACGAGGTCTTCGCCACCGACCACGTCGGCGCCGGCTTCTTCGGCCGCGCGAAGGTTGTCGCCCGACGCGAACACAGCGACGCGAACCGTCTTGCCAGTGCCGTGGGGCAGGGCAACGGTGCCGCGAACCTGCTGTTCTGCGTTTCGGGGATCGACGCCAAGACGAACGTCCAACTGAACGGATTCGTCGAACTTGGCGTAAGAGAGCTTGCGGAGCAACTCAACAGCCGGGCGAACTTCACAGAGCTCGGTCTTGTCGTACTGCTCGAACTTCTCGCGATACTTCTTTCCGTGCTTAGGCATTTGTGCTTTCTCCCGTGGTCCAGGCGGTCTCCGTCATGCGGACGACCTCCCACCGAAGGTTGGAATGAATTTATAGAATGAACGCCGGGGCAATTAGCCCTCGACGACGATTCCCATACTACGGGCAGTGCCCTCGACCATGCGCATGGCGGCTTCAACGCTTGCGGCGTTCAAGTCGACCATCTTGAGCTCGGCGATTTCCTTCACCTGCTTGCTGGTCACCTTGCCGACCTTCTCCTTGTTGGGGACGCCGGAGCCCTTGTTGAGCTTGGCAGCCTTGAGGAGCAGTGTCGGTGCGGGCGGGGTCTTCAGCTCGAAGCTGAAGCTGCGGTCCGAATAGACGGTGATGATCGCAGGGATCACCAGGCCGGCCTTGTCCTTCGTGCGAGCATTGTACTGCTTGCAGAAGTCCATGATGTTGATGCCGTGCTGACCGAGGGCGGGACCAACCGGCGGAGCCGGGGTGGCCTGGCCGGCCGGGCAGTTCAACTTGATGGTTGCGATCGCTTTCTTCTTCGCCATGACGGGTCTATCTCTTCCTGAAGTTTAGCGGCTCCTCGAGGGAGCCCAAAATCGGTCAAAGTCGGGTCAGGAAACGCTCTCGACCTGGAGAACGTCCAATTCCACCGGCGTGCTGCGTCCGAAGATGGAGACCATCACGCGCAACTTCGCCTTGTCGTAATCGATATTGTCGATGGTGCCCACGAAGCTCGCGAACGGGCCCTCGATTACCTTCACCTGGTCGCCCAGGCGGTGCTTGATCTCGGCGCGAGGCTTGTCCTTCTTCTCCTCGACCAGACCGCGGATATTCGTGACTTCTTCATCGCTCAGCGGCGTGCGTGCTCCGCCGGCGCCGACGAAACCGGAGACACCCTTGATTTCCTCGGTCAGCTTAAACAGCTCTTCGTTCTCCTCCATCTGGACGAAAACGTAACCGGGCATGATGTTGCGAGCGTGCTCGCGCTTCTTGCCCTCTTTGATTTCAACGATTTTTTCCTCGGGAACGATGACTTCGCCCAGCTTATCGCGAAGACCTTCCACCGAGGCGCGATGCTCGATGTCCTTCTTCACGCTCTTCTCGAAGCCCGAGTAAGTGTGGATGGCAAACCACTTCATAAGTACTTCACAGTCCTTAATCTTCGCGTAGGATGACGGCGGTGGCCGCTGGTGAAACTTCCCGTTCGGGCCGGTCAAACAGACCCCACCCCCGCCAGTGCTGCAATCAGTGGGCCGTCAGCCGCCCAGCATCTTGAAGCCGATTTCCACAGCCTTCGAGAGCAGCTTGTCCCAAACGCCCATCAGTACACAAATGACGAAAGTCGAAACGATCACAACGATCGTGTAGGTGCGCAAATCGTCCTTCGATGGCCAACTGACCTTGGCCATTTCGGTGCGCACCTGGCTGCTGAAGAGTTTGATTTTCTCGAATCCGCCGACGGCCGCCTTGGTGCTCACGAGACTTTCCTTTGCATCAAAGTGCTCGGGCCGCCGCGGGGGCGCTCCGAGCACGGTTTGAATTCAGAATTTTGGCAGGGGCGGAGGGGCTCGAACCCCCAACCTACGGTTTTGGAGACCGTTGCTCTCCCAATTGAGCTACACCCCTGAATTTCTTAGACTTCAGACCCGATCGAACCGGCTTCAAACCCCGCAGAAATCTCCCCACCAGCCGATCAGGCGCGGCTTTCTATCCGCACCTGCCCCCCCCACGCAAGCAGAAACTCCCCAAATCCCCAGCTTTTTTTCCTTCTTTGCGGATCGCCGGAGCGAAAGGGACGGGACCTGCCGATTCGAGCCCGACTCGAGGATCAGTCGGGCAGGATCTCAGACCCGGCCTCGCCACGCAAGGCAGCGGCCAGATTTCCGGGCGTGGTGATAATGACGCGCTTCCCACCGCGCTCGATGAATTTGAGGGCTGCCTTGACCTTCGGCCCCATCGAGCCGGCCGGGAAGTGCCCTTCTGCAACGAGAGCGAGCAATTCTGACACATAAAGCTTCGGGTGGTGCTTCTCGTCGGGCTTCTTGTAATTTGTGTAGATGCCGTCGGCCCCGGTCATGATCAGGAAGGTCTCGATGCCGAGTTCATTCGCCAACAGCGCCGAGGCGAGGTCCTTGTCGATCACGCCGTCAACGCCGTGCAGGTCGGTGCCCTTCCGAACGACGGGAATTCCTCCCCCGCCGCAGGCGATGACCGTCGCGCCGGCATCATAGAGCTTCCGAATGGAATTGAGCTCGATGATCGCCTTGGGCTCCGGCGAGGCGATGACGCGCCTCCAGCCGCGGCCTGGGTCTTCCTTCACGATCCAGCCCTCTTCCTCGTGCTTCTTCTTGGCGTCTTCCTCGGTCATGAAGGAGCCGATGTACTTCGTGGGGTTCTTCATGGCCGGGTCGTCTGGATCGACAAGGACCTGGGTGACGATCGTTGCGATGGGGGCGTCCAAGCCCTGCCGATTCAGGCAGTTGCGCAAACTCTGCTGAATCATGTATCCCATGCCGCCCTGGCTGTCCGAGACGCAGACGTCGACGGTCAACGGGTACAGGATTTTCGTGCAATACTCGCTGCGCGTGATGATGTTTCCGACCTGCGGGCCGTTGCCGTGGGTCAGGATGAAGGACTCGATCATGTCCTCCTTAATCAACTGAGCCAGTTCGGTCATGGTCTCGTCGGTGTGCTGGAACTGCTCCTCCAGCGTACCCCTCTCGCCGGGGCCCACGATGGCGTTTCCGCCCAGCGCGATCAGTAGTTTCTTCATTCCCATCGGTAGACACTCCAAATTCAGGACTCGCGAATCAAGTCGTCGACTGTCTTAAAACATGTGGCGGGAGATCAAGAACATTCGTCAGGGAATCGTAAATGAACCGGGCCCCGTTCGCTGAGAAAACGGAACGGGGGCCAGAAATCATGCTCTGCTGAGCCAGTTCGGCACTAGTAGTACATCCAGCCGATTCCCGGACCTGGGGGCGCGGGCTGAAGGATCAAAGCGCGTGCTCCTTCTCCGTTCTGATGGTGAATCATCAGGAGCCCCTCCGAGGCATTCGCTTTGAATGCCGCTCGGTCGTATGTGACGTCGATGCTGGAAGTCATGTTCGGAAAGACAAACCGGTCCGGAAAGGTCAGTCCCGGATTCTTCGCATCGTAGTGCAGGGTTGGTGTGGAATCCGAATGCCCGGTCAAGTAGCCCTCGATCTCTACTCGGTAGTTGAACTTCGGATGAGTATCCGACAAACCGATCGAGGCTCCATTGCACTCCAGCAGGAGCACGTTCGTGTTGTAGGGCCAGAGGTGTAGTGCTGTCGTTGGCTGGCCGGAGAGGTAATTGAGCCATGTGCTTCCGCCATCGGAAAGCCGGATGACTTCATTGACCAAAAGGGCTGCGGAGAAGAGGCTGCACCTGATCATGTAGTCATCTGTTCCGTCCAGATCGGAGTCGATGAAGATCCTGGTCTGTGAATAGGCAGGTGATCCCCAATCCCCCCAAGTTACGATGCCGAAGGCAATCAAGGCGGTGCTCGGGCCGTCCTGACCGTTGAGACGCTGGATGCCAACGTATTTCAGGTCGCAGCTTGTCTTGCGGGGATCGATTGTGTTCCGAGGACTCTGGAAGGTCAGTTCGTACGGCGACATCACGGAGATCGCATCGGCATTGGGAGTCATCGATGAATCGTTAAACATCGGGGTCCCAGTGAGAGGCAGCGTGAATGTTGTGTGCTGATCGTCCAGGGGGAAGTTCGTTAGAGAAGTCCTCACCGCGCCGACAGGTCGGATCGGATAATAGAACGGAAGCTGGATGTCGCTCGACGCGTCCTTCATCACAAGGTTGCCGGATTCAGCCGGGAACCAGTACCGAGGATTTCCACCCGCTAGCGGCGACATGGCACCCGGCAGTGGGTAATACATTTGGCTCTGGAGTCCCTCGATGCGGATGTCGATGGTCTTTGTTCCACCAGCAGGGACATCCACAACCACACCCGATGGAAGCGAAACAAACACGCCCGGCAAATCGTCCGCCAGATCCGGAGAAGCGATGAATGAAGCCGCAGAGGCGCCAAGGTTCTTCACGGTTACGCTTTGAGTCCATGACTTGGTCCCGGGGGGAACCTCGAGGTTTCGTTGGTAAAGGTGCACTCCATCGGGGTTATCGGTGGCGTACGCGATGACTGATGTGGAGAGCGCCTTCGCGATGTCGATCCGGCCGGCTCCAATGCGCGCGGGGTCGTAGCGCGGAGTCGAGTTGCCCAGTTCGACCGGCATGAATGGATACGCCGTGTTCATCAGGAGCGCCTTCAGTTCCTGCGGCGTCCAATCGGGATGGGCCTCTTTCAACAACGCCATTGCCCCGGCTGCTAGACCCGCGGCCTGTGACGTCCCGATCCGAACGAGGGGCTGGTCTACTGTGCCCATTGCGGCGGAAGTGATATTCACCCCGGGTGCGGCGACGTCGGGCTTCATGATCCCTTGTCGCGCGGGTCCTCGGGAACTTCCTGAATAGACAAGATCGGTTTGCGGGATGTCGTAATCTGACGAGAACGTTGCGATGACGCTCAGCGGATCGTTCGCCAACTCATCTTTGATCAATTGGCCATCGGACTGGCCGAGAAAAAACGCGGGAATCGTGATGATTCCCGGCTCGCCATTCATATCAACCAGCGAATCGCCGGAGTTGTTCACGATGATGGCAGCAATTGCTCCTGCGCTCTGGGCCATTGCAACCTTCTCGTCGAAACGGCATCCGCCACGGTCGATGAGTGCGATATGACCGGTCAGATCCGCGGGGTTTGTCGGCGACGAACACGAATCGTGAGGCTCGACGTAGACCACCCTCTCAGTAATGCCGGGCGAAGTCAGCGCAGGAGTGAAGTTCGATCCACCCACTTCATAAAGGCCAGCGATCGCAGGCGGAGCATCGACGAGGAGTTGCGGTTTTGTGACGCCGGGATCTTGTGAGTTGGCTACAGCGATGACCTTGCGAGCCGCGGCAGGAGTGCTGACGATGTACTGCTCGTCGCCCACGTCGCCGGCTGCGGCAACGACGATTGCGCCGGCATCCACTGCAGCGTTTGCTGCCATTGCAGTCGGTTCAAATTCCGGATCGCTTCCAGAAGATCCGAGAGCAAGACAGATCACATCCATCCGATCAGCGAAGTCGCCGTTACCGTCCGGATCGATTGCCCACTCGATGCCCGCCGGCGCGAAGTTAGTGCTGCCGGCGGGGCCAAAGACTTTGATGGAATAAAGAAGCGATTCCGGCGCGGCGCCTGGGCCGATTCGCATGTCTGCCAGATTGGTCGAGGCATCGTACGTGCCTGTGTAAGTGTCACCGGTTGACGTTACGCCGAAGCCGCCGATCGCTCCTGCGACGTGCGTCCCGTGATCCCACAGATCGACGGGATCCAGATCCGGACTGGGGGTCGTGACGTTGACATTATCGTAAACATCGCCAACAAGGTCGATCCCGCCCGGGATTTTCGCTGAGGGAAATCCTCCATCCAGAATGGTCGGATCGTTTGGGTTCGGGTTCCCATCTCCGCCAAAATCCGCATGCCGATAATCGATGCCTGTGTCGATTACGCCGATCTTGATGCCACTGCCGGTATAGCCGTAGCTCTCCCAAACGGATTGGGCGCCGATGAAGGGAACGCTCGAGGAGTTGTGAGGAACGGCCGCCGCAATCCGCAGGACTGCCTTCACGCCATCGATTTTCTCCAGTGCAGGCATGTTGCCTTCGCTCGGAAAAATCGCGATGCCATTCAGCGTGCGTTGCAGGCGATAGAGTTCGGTGAGGTTCGGGTCAACAGCTCGTAGCTTATCGGCAACACGATCCTGGGCCGCCTTGATCTGCTTCAACGCATCCACACCCCGGGCTACAGCGAGAGATTCCGCATCGTCCCGGTCGGCCGCCTTTGCCTCAGCAAGCGCTTCCACGTAGACCTTCACGGTCGGCGGACTCTCCAACTGGACAAACCAGGCAGCCTGACCCTCGGACTGAGCGGCGGATCCGACAGCGAAAGGCAGCGCCAACAGTGCCGCCAGAAGGAATCGGGTGAGGCGGAAAGCATGGAAGTTTGGGCCGATCTGCATGAAGGGAGTACCCCGAACAGAGAATTGTCGCCGCCCGACGACCATTGAGGAAAAATGCCGAACCTCAACATTGCCAGTCTTCCGCTCACGTGACTCGGACTGACAAGCGGCTGATTTGAGACTACTGCACAAGATATGGGCAATCTTCACGCCAGCAAAATGGGGACGCAGATGAGCCTTGCGAGACGCCTCCACCGACTTCCCCCTTGCCGCTGTGCACCGGTGTGGAGAGGGTGGCGAGAAGCTGGTATTGCTCGCAACAGGGCGCTCTCATGATCCTGCCACTCCCCGGCCGCCGGCGGCGTCGGGCCGTCGCAAAGAAATCCGATTCCAAGGCCCCAAAACGTCTCGTCGTTCTGGTGCCTCCCCTGCTCAATCCGAGCCTCATCATGCAGTTGCTGGCGTGGAGGCTGCGCCGCGCAGGCTATCGCACGCGCGTGTTCAGCTACGCGTCCTATCGGCGCGACATTCCGGATAATGCAGAGTTACTGGCGGCGTATCTGCGGCAGCTCGGCGAGGACGACATCGATGTGGTAACGTTCAGCCTGGGGGGGATTCTGCTGCGTTGGGCGGTCAATCACCACGAAATGCCTCGCCTGGGTTCTGTCGTGCAGATTGGCGCGCCGAATCGCGGAGCTTTCATGGCCGATTGGCTGTGGAGCAAGACGGGGCCGTTCTTCCCGCTGATCTGGGGACGCGCCGCGATGCAGTTGCGCCGCGGGACTGCGGGACTGTGCGAACGCGCCGGCCAATTCCCCCGCGCGACCCGCCTGGGCATCATCGCCGGCGGGATCAGCCATTCGAAGGGCTTCAATCCGCTCATCCCGGGCGACAACGACTTCACGGTCGGCGTGCAGGAGACAATTCTGCCGGGAATGCGCGACTTCGCCCTCGTGCGCGCCCGCCACACGCAACTGGTGCTTCTGAAACGAACGGCGGATCTCACCCGCCAGTTCCTCCAAACCGGCCGCTTTCGCACGGGCGGCCGCGCCACGCATTGAGTGATGAACAATCAGCGAGCATCGATTGCAATCTGGATCGGAGGTCTGGTCTTGGCCGCCTGCCTGGGGACTCTTCATCCCCCGCAACCGCTGCTTTGGGGACTCATGATCGCCGGGTTCGCACTCGATCTGGCTTCGCTCGGTTATTACATCTTAAAGAAGTCCGGATTCGCCGCCGTCTCCTGGGTTTTCTATTGCTTGGGCTTCCTGAACGGCGGGTCCGCAATGAAACCAATTGTAACGGTTCCACTCGTGATCGGGTTGCAGGCAGTGATCCACGTGTGGGCACAGGCGCGATTACACCACCATGATCTCGGGCAGGCATATGGGCGATCGGAGGAGGATTGAGATGTCAATTAGCTCCCCCCACTTTCTGTTCTTCATCGCTGCGGTCCTTGTAGTTTGGTTTGGAGTCCCAAGGATTGTTCTTTGGAAGATCAGAGGGAGGAGGCCGATGAGCGATGAGGAGTTCCTCGATCGAATTACTGAGCCCTCCGCTCCCTCAAGCGACCAAATTCTGAAGAGAAGGCATCAACTAGCCGAAGTGTTGAAGTTGCCGGTCGAGGTGATTTGGCCGGGAAACAAAATAGAGTACCTGATGTGGATCACGGATCTGGTGAAGCAGGACGAACTGCTGGGTGCGTTGATGACGATCCTCATGAATGAAGGTATCCCAGAGAAGTCGGCGTGGCGCCTGATCCGACATCAGCAAGTCCGGGAGTGGTGCCTGGCCTCCCCCAACTGACTGGGCGGCATTCCCCCTCTTTGCCGTTGCGGCTCGGCGGCATTCGGGCTAGAAGGGCCTGAAAGCTGGGATTGCCAATGAAACACATTGCACTGATTCTTATTGCCTTAGCCGCGATGAGCTCAACTGCCTGCAAGGGCGGCGAGGAGCCGGCATCGGAAGCGCCCGCCGCCAAAGAGCGCGCCACGACGACAGTTGTCGAGACACCAGCGCCAACGCCTGCCCCGACAGCGACGCCGGAGCCGACTCCGGAACCGACGCCTCAGGATGTCACAACCCCTGGTGGCGTGAAGGTCGAGTTTATCGAACCGGGCAGCGATCGGATTCTGATGCCCGGCGATACGGTGAAGGTGCACTACTCCGGTTGGCTGGAGAACGGCGAGAAGTTCGATAGCTCTTACGATTGGGGGAGCCCGCTGGAATTCCGTCTTGGGAGAGGAGAGGTCATCAAGGGGTGGGATGAGGGAATTGCGAGACTTCACGTCGGTTCAAAAGCAAAACTGACAATCCCGGCCGACATGGCCTACGGAAAGCGCGGCATGCCACCGCGAATTCCTCCCGATGCCACGCTCACGTTCGAAGTCGAAGTGCTCGATGCCCAATAGCTCCCGTCAGGAAAAGCGAATGACCCCGCGAAACGCACCGAAGTCGAAAAAGACCGAAGGAAATCCGAAGTACCTGATCATCGAAGACCACGCCGCGCTCGTCGAGTATTGCTCGAAGCTGGAAGCGAGCAAGATCCTTGCGCTCGATACGGAGTTCATCGGCGAGAAGTCATACTATCCATCGCTCGAGTTGATCCAGATCGCCGGCGAGAACGGTACGCCGCCGGGTCTGATCGATGCCCGCAAAATCGATGATCTCAAGCCGCTGGCAAAGCTGGTTCTGGATCCGAAGCGCGAGAAGATCTTCCACTCCGCATCACAGGATCTTTCAATCCTGCACCGACATCTGGGCGAAGTGCCTCGTCCTTTGTTTGATACGCAACTCGCCGCCGCGATGATCGGCATCGGCGCGCAGGTTTCGTACGTCAACCTGGTGCGCGAACTGCTCGGCGTGCGATTGAAGAAGAGCCAGACGGTAAGCGACTGGTCGCGCCGTCCGCTTTCGGCTGCGCAATTGAGCTACGCCGCCGAAGATGTGCTGTATCTCCACGGTCTGCGCGAGGAGTTGTTGAAGCGCCTGAAAGAGATGGGGCGCGAAGCGTGGTATCGCGAAGAACAATCGCGCCGCGGCGACGAAGCGTCCGAGGACGAGCAGGTTCTGGACGAGGAGCGCTATCGCTCGGTGAAGGATTGGGTGAAGCTCTCGGAGCAGAAGTTGGCGATTCTGCGTGAGCTGACCGCGTGGCGCGAAGCCCAGGCACGCAAGCGCGATGTGCCGCGCCGCCAGGTAATCTCCGATGACGGCCTGGTTGCGTTGGCGCGCATCGCGCCGGATTCGCGGCAAGAGGTGAAGGACGCTCGGCACGCGCCGCTTGGACAGATCTTCCGCGTGCTCGACGAGGTTCTGCCAATCATCAAGAAGGCCAAGGAACTGCCTTCGGAGAAATGGCCGAAGAAGAACGTCACGTCTCGCCCGGACATCCCTGTTGGGCTTGTCGAAGTCTTCCAGGCCCTTCTGCGCGCAACGGCCGAGCAAGAGCAAATCGCGGCGCCGCTTCTGGCAACGACCAGCGAACTGACCACGCTGATCAATAACCGCCACAAGCTGAAGGGGCTCGAACTGCCTGTGTTGACTGGCTGGCGGCGCGAGTTGATCGGCGAACGATTGCTGGCGCTGCTGGACGGCCGCATGCACCTGCGCATCAAGGACCGCGACCGCCTCGTCATTGACGAGAAGTGATGGTCCCTTCTCAGCGTATCTGCTCGAGGCGAAGGGCGACTCCCAACGCACGTCCGCTCGGCCCATCCTCGTGGAATATCGGTTGCACGTCGATATCCAGAAGAGCGCTGTGCTGGAAGGGGACTTGAGGGAGTTCGATGTCGTTCCAATTACCCGGCTGCAGCATATATACCCCACACTGTTTCCCATTCACAGAAATGGTCATGGATTGATTCACGCCATCGGGAAGTGACGGCGAGAACACGTGGAGACGGGCGGGATTCTCCGTCGCGAGGAACATGAAATGGGCCTGCGGCGCGGTCCAACTGACCGACGTCTCGCCCCACTGCTCTCGACCGTAGAGGCCCTGGGAATCATAGGGGTTATCTCTCCATTGAATTGGCCTCGTGGTTATGTAGACCTTCCCGCGGCGAAGCTGATAGAGAATCTGACTGTCCCGAACCTGCCAGAGCCAGGCTTGGCTGGGACCGATGCCGAGGTCGTGTTTTGCGTGCCAATCTCCATCGTAAGTGAATGCGCCGAGTCCCTGGATCCCAATGCCGATCGTCAAGAGGGCAAGAGCGCTGGCGCGAAGGATTCGGTTCCCCCACCACCGTGCCACGCCGATCCCAAACAGGATCGCTATCTCCGGCCCCGCATCCAGCAGATAGCGCCACCCCCAAGACCAGCCGGCAAACCAGCCATTGAGCTTCGAGTAGAGAAAGAGCGTTGGCAGAATGGAAAGAAGGCAGATTAGCCGAAGCGCATTATCTCGCCGATTGAGTGGGAGTGCGCCCTTCGGCCGGATGAACGCGAAGAGAAGCAGAACAACCCACGGGCTGTGCGGCAGGATCCCCTTGCTGGGATTCACAAGGAGCGCGCTCAGAGTGTAGAAAAACGGCGATGAGAACTGCAGCCACAACGTCGGCCCGATGCGCAGAGCACTGCCGAAGACCAAGGCATGATAGAGCATCGTCAACGGTACAAGAACGAGGAGACCGGCTGCGAAAGCGATGCGTTCCCTGGCGGTGCCAAGTCCCCACCAGCCGCAGGCAATTGCCACGAACGCCACTGCGGGCGCGGTCTGATAACGGCAGAGGACGGCGACTGCAAACAGCAGGCCCGCCGCCAGGCTTCGCCAGATCCCGGCCTTCGATTCCGATGTCATTCCGAAGATCGTCAGGAGTGCAGCTGCCCTGAAGAAGGCGGCGGGCTGGTGCTGGAGATAATCCACGCAAAGCGGCCAGAACGAACTGCCAAACCAGAGTGCAACGAGTGCCAAAGATGCCGGCAGAGGGCCAATGCGCCTCCACAGCAGCAGCCACACACAGACCCCGGCGAAGTAGAGGAACAACATACCGACGAAGCGCCCAATATGCCCCCAAATGACGATATCGTTGTGAACGGTCTCCCCAAACAGGCCAGCGAGCTTGAAGAAGGGCGCAAGCAGCAGGCCTGGCGTGAAGTTGAAGATGGAGAATAGATGGTCACCAGACTCGAAGACGAAGTACGGAAGCGCCCCGCCGTTGCGATCGCGGAGCATCGAATCGTACTCGGAAAGTTCGAAGTCGGAAGACCAGGCCAGACTGGCTGCAGAGTACAGATGAGCTTGCGAATCGCCGTTGAATTGCACTCGCCATGTGATGCCATACAGCAATATGAAGCAGACTGTCAGGATGCCAAGCCAACGAACAGCAGCATGCTTGTCTTTGTCGGGACTCGATAAAGAGGAATCATTCGGAATCTCGGTGCCCATGATGCCTCGATTAAGATCGCTTCGGCATGAGGAATCTCTGCTTCACCGGATCGATTCGAATGTCGATCACGCGGCTGTCGTCGAGCGTGATCGCTTCTCCGTCGAGTTGCACCCAGGCGGGTTTTTCGCTGCGCCAGCGCGCGCGAGAGAAAGCCCCGATGCGACCGACTCCGGGAAGTACGTGATCCTTTTCCGGTAGTTTCAGGGCCAACGATCCGGCCATTGCGAGCAGTGAAGCCGGGTTGTCATGACGCGTCCAGACGGCCTGCAGATAGGGGTCGACAGCGGTGGTGGCGAAACAGCGACTGCCCGCGTAGACAGGAATCTTCGAAATGACGACGGATGCCGCGCGGAACACGCGCCGATCGGTGTCGAATCGAATGCGCCCGGAGCGCGCAGCGAGCGGCGATATCGCGAGCTCTCCCAATCCTGTCAGGCCATAAGATGCGCCGCCAATCATTCGTTTCAGCTTTGGCGAGTTCCGATGGACGACCCGCGCGTCGTAACCGATGGACGCGAAGCACGCAATGCGGCGATCATTGACCTTTGCGGGAGAGCATTCGGCGACATCCCCCGCCAGAAGCTGGCGAAGGGCTTCCATGGGGTCGTCCACGGAGACGCGAGCCGCCCGCAGGAAGGCATTCACCGTTCCTAGCGGAAGCGGCGCCACGACAACACGCTCGATCCCGGGCAGATTCACCGTGTGGTAGAGCGTGCCGTCTCCCCCGCCGACGAGGATCAACTCGAAGCCACGCTCAACGCCACGGCCGATCAGTTGCAGCATGTGCTCCAGAGATCGCGAGATGGCAACTTCGCTCTTGGGGTGTTGTTCGTGCAAAGCGCGATCGATGGCCTCCGGCATGCCCCGATGGAACTTGTGCAACGTCGAGCCATTCAAAACCGCGAGGGCTTTCATGACGAGTTCTATCCTTGAGACTGGCGCGGTCTGCCGAGTCCGAGCAGACGGTCGATGATGATTCCCGCCGCAGCGCGAACCGAAAGGTGATTCCACTCAGTCGGGCCGTAAATGGGCTCCAGAACGTAGTCCATTTCCTGGATGACGGAGGGGTGCAATCCCCAGCCCGTCCCGAAGATCAGCACGAACACGCGCTCATCGTCCGGATCGTCCAGCCAGTCACGCATTTCCTGGTAGGACAGCGTATTCACAGCCTTACGGGCGCTTGTCGCGACCCAGACGATTTCTTTCCCGGGATAGAGCTCTTCCATGCGCTCTTCGAGTTCCGGCAAGTCCGTCGCCAGGTAAGTGTCCTCGAGTGCTTCCTTGCGCGTGACGTTATACGCCGCGCCCCACCCGTCCTTCCAATGGCCGAAGACTTTCTGCACGTAACGCTGCATGTTCTCGTAAGGATGAACGATCCAGATGCCATCCGCGCCGTAGGTGCGACCGATGCGAGACAGGTCGTGAATGTCGAGGTTCGTGACGGAAGTCGCGGCGACGTTGCCGCGTTTGTCGACGGTGGGATGATGGACGAGTGCGATGTGAAGGGGCATGGCGTTGGGGATTCTCGGAGGTGTTATTCTTCTTCGCCTGGCAGAACGATCCGGCGCTTGCGGGTGGACTTGGCATCCGGGCCGGCGATTTCTGCGAGCGCAGTCTCGAGCGCCTCGATGGCCTGGTCCAACAGGCGTTCCTCTTCCTCGTCCAGATTTCCCTGGGTCTTCTGTCGCAGGATGCGCAGGAGGCCGATTTCGTACTTCGCAGCACCGAAGTCGACCGGCCGAGGCTTGCCCGTGGCGGGATCGGCGATGACCCCGAGGTGCAGCATTCCTTGAATCTGGTGGAGTTGCACAATGGTGATGAAAGCAGGTTTCATCTCGCCGGGGTTTGCAGGAGTTGCCATCTTCTCGTTGCCGTCGCGTGGGTTGGGGCGCCAAAACAGGCGCCGAACTTCATCGGGCGCCATCCGCCCAGGGCGAGACTATTCATGAATCAACGGCCCCGCGTCAAACGCGGCCTTGCTGTCTTTGGAGTTTTGTTCTTCTGCCTGCTCCTGTTCCATGGGGGTACGGTGTGGGGAACTCAGGTCTTCTGTGGCGGAGACATTGTGAACAATGAATTCCCGCGCCGTGCCTATTGGCTGGCCCAGGGATTCTCGACCGGCTGGTTCTCCTCCACGATGTCCGGCTTTCCGTATTTCGGCGACATTCAAGCGGGCGTACTGTATCCACCCAAGTGGCTGTTCTGGCTGGGGCTGCCGCTGGAGCGGGCCATGACGTGGGTGTTGCTTCTGCACCTGCTGGGCGGAGGCCTGGGGTTCTATCGCCTGGCCAGACTTCGCGTCTCGCTGATTCCAGCCCTATTGGCGGGCATCCTCTGGATGTGCGGCGGGTATCTGATGCTTCGCCTCGTATCCGGTATCGCAATCTTCATCTACTCGTTGGCGTGGTTTCCATGGATGTGGGCAGAGGCGGAATTGTGCGGCCAGGCGAACAAACGTGCGACCGCGCGACTGGCGCTGCTGGGAGCACTGCAGTTTCTGGCCGGTGCGCCGCAACTCGTCCAGATCACCTGGATGGGGCTGGGCATCTGGGTGCTTGGGCGGGCCATCGCCGAGCCGGGCACGGCGAAGACACGGCTGCTGACCGTCGTGCATTTCGGGATCGCGGGATTGGTCACCCTGATCATCAGCCTGCCGCAACTCGCGGCCAGTTGGGTGTATGCGCAATTGGGTGTCGGCCGCGGTGCCGAGCAGGCCTGGAACTATCTGACGTCTGATTCCCTGTCTCCCCGAACATTGATCACGGATTTGGCGCCGGATTTCTTCATGACCGGCACGAACGAGATGTTCTATTGGGGCTCCAGCACCGGCTTTCACGAAACGAATGCCTACGTTGGGATCGCTGCGCTGATGTTGGCGGCACTGGGACTGGTTGTTGGCTGGAAACGACTGGGAGGAACCGATCTAAGCCTCGAGCAATCCGCGGATCGTCGATGGCTTGCGACGGGCCTGGTGCTGGCGGTATTCGGGCTGCTTGTGGCGTTAGGCCGCAATACGTTCGTCTACAAGGTTCTTTATTCCATCCTCCCAGGATTCGATCTGTTCCGCGTGCCCGCGCGCTGGCAACTCTGGACTGTCGGGCCGATCATTCTGTTCGCAGCGTTCGGTCTGGAACGGCTCCTCCAGATGTCCGATGAGGACGCGCCCGATGAAGAGCGCAAGCGCCTGGCGATCGCGGGCGCCTCAATTGCAGTGGTGTTCGCGATTGGGTTCGCAGTGGCGCGAGGAATCGTGCCGTCCCTGGCGGAGGTGCTCGGGTTGAGCGATCGCCTGCCGGGACTTCCCCCGGGCCTTAAGGAGGACATCCTGACGACGGCGAGCAATTCGCTCGAATGGGGACTCTCGATGGTCGTCGTCACGGCGATTGCCGGGGGACTTCTGATCGCTCGGAAGCTGAATCGGCGTGTGGCGATCGGGCTACTCTTTGCTGGTGTGCTGCTTGATTTGTTGCGATTCTGGGGACCGTTCAGCGATCCGATTCCTCAGGTGCTGGATCGAATGGAAATCGAATCGGAGGCCGTGTATCACAAAATCGCTGCGGCGGACTTCCAGGATTTCTTCTATCCCGAGACGCCGTTGGTTGATGAACTCCGAGCTTCGCCCGAGGGCCGTTTCGTTTACACGAACAGCATGCTGGATTACCGAGTCGACGAGTACACGCGCGAGATCGCCTGTGAACGACCTGCAGTTTACGGATTGGAGACGATGCGCGGGTATCAACCGCTGCTGCTGAAGAGCTACGTCGAGGACTTCCGCCATCTGTACGATGCGAGCCGATTGAACGTGCCGCCGGACAGCGAACTCAGTGCTTTCATGTTCCTGCCGCAAGTTGACGATCGCACGTATCTGGATGCGTACAACGCTACAGTGCTGCTGACATACGGCATATTCCCGGACGGGGAACCGGCACGGGAGAAACTCGAGAGGATCGGCCTGCAGTTCAAGAAGCAGATGCCGTACGGTCTGCAGATTTGGGAGAATCCGCACGCGGTGGGCTGGGCGTGGTTATCCTCGGACGATCAGTGGCCGGGCATAGAGAATCGTGCGGCTGTCGAGATCGCAGAACTGGAACGCACACCGGATCGAACTGCGTTCCGCGTTGTCGTTCCGGACGAGGGAATGACGGTGCACTTCGCCGAGATCGAGTACCCGAACTGGCGAATCGTGGCGACTGGCCCGGATGGACAGACCGTTGAGGGAGAGGGACGATCGATGGCCTTGCCGGCGGGCGAGTGGCAGGTGGAGCGCACGTATCACTTGCCCGCAATGTCGCGGACGATGCTGCCGGTTTCGGCACTGCTCTTCCTGGGATTGCTGGTTGGGGGATTCTGGCCAGTGAGGAAACGCAAGGAAGTTGCCGAGTAACTACTCCTTCGGCTCCACCTCTTCCAAGGCCTCTGCTTCGGGCTCCTCTGCTTCGTCCTCGTCCTTCTTGGGGAACTCCAGCGGAGGGATGCGCTGCCAATCGGGATCGTCTCGCATAGCGACTCGACGTTCGAGTTCCAGCAATGCCTGGAGCGTGACCTGATTCTGCTCTTCCATATAATGGATTGCCTCCGCGCGAACATCTCGCGTCGCGATGATCAACAGCCAAATCAGGATGATGAAGCACATCCCGTAGTAGAGAATCGCACCGCGCGCCGTCAGGTAGGGATCCAGGTAGTTGCTGAGATCGTAGCATCCGGCGAGCAGCAGCAGAACGAAAAGCCCGGTAGTACGGCGCCGGAATCGGCGATTCTCGAAGCGGGTCTCCTCTTTCTCGCGCTGGGCGGCTCCGAGCACTAGAATCTCGCGCCCCCAGAGAATCAGGAGAAGCAGCAGGAATGTTGACCACAGTACAAGACGAACCAACGCGTGCCCCCTTCGCTTTCTGGGCCGATCCTGCTAGCCCCTGCTTGACGCTGCCAACAGAAGAATATGGACTCGTATGCAGAGCGGCCGAACTGTGCCGCCGGATCCCTCAGGAGTCAGCGCGGTGACGGACCAATCGGGCCCCACGGCTGAGAAGAGACTGAATCAGTTCCTTTCGGTGCTGTCGCACCTGGGCTGGAGCCTGAGCGCGCCCGGCGCACCTCGGAAATTCCGGCACGGCGGCCGCGGAATAGCGGGCCAGGCCGTGTGGCTGGCGCTGTCGCTGCCGGACGAGCATTCGCTACTGCTGATGGCCCTGGAAGAGGACCTCCCGTCCCTGTCGCCATGCTTCAAGGCCTACGAGGACTTGACGGTCCGGCATCGCCAGATCTTCCGCGCTGTCGCGGAGGAGGGACTGACTGCCCGGTACCTGCTCCTTCTTGGGCATCAGGGCGCCCACCTGATCGACCGGGCGAGCGAGGACATTCTGCTGGCCGCCGAAGATCACGAGGAGATTGACGAGCGGTTGCTGCCGCTGCTGGACCTTCAGTCGCTCTCCCGTGGATCGCTGACGGCGTTCCCGCGTAAGGCGCTTCGGCAACGCGCACGCGAACTGGCCGACTGGACACAGCTCTGGAGCGCCCGGATCGGGTCGAAGCTCGACCTGACGCAGGGCGTGATGTGGCGCTTCTTCGAGTGGCTGCACTTAGCGCGTCTTGCCGAAGAGAATCACGTCGGTCCTGCTCATGATACGTCGATAGGCGACTACGCTTTGAGCGCACATTCTCCCGATCCAAAGCGATTTCTCGACGCTCGCCTGCGGCCTCTCCACCAGGAGTGGTTCCTGCTCCAGGAAGGCGACCCGGAAACAAAGCTGGGCATTGCAGCACGCGCGGCGGCCGAGGGGCTGATGGCCGATTGCCTGAAGAGCTACAGCCTGCTGAGTAGTGGCAAGTTCAGCGCCGAGGTGTTCGCGGAGGCCTTTGCAGACGAGGAATTGCGCGTCCTGTCCTGGAAGTCGTCTGTGATCGCCAGCGATCTTTCCGGCGCCGAGGACGAAGGAACGCGGTGGTTGTACGAGGCCTTCGAGTTCGATTTGGACAAGCAGGGCTGCGCGGTTCTTCTGAAGCGGATGGACGAATTGACGGAGCAAATCCGGCGCTTTGCACAAGCTCAGCGCCTCGCGGCGGAACGCGGCGAACGAGTCGGCTTTCAGATGGATCTGCTGGCGGAAGCCCCTCCCGAGATCGTTCCCGACGAGGCGCCACGGTTCGTCCTGAAGCACGTTCTGCGTGTCCGCACCGGCGACCCTGCTCGCGCGGCACTGGCGAAGACTCTTCTGCTCGCACGAGCGTGCGAATGGTACCGGCGCTATCGGCGTTCGGAGCTGACCTTCCCGCCACTACAGGTGGACCTCTCCCGCCAGCCGGAGCCTCCCCCACCGTCAGATGGGCCGTCGCTGAACTGAGCACCACCCCGCCCAACCTGCGTCGCGGTTCTCTATTCCCTTGCGGACGGAAGCCCCCAGGGACAACATCCGATGAACTTCATAATCTCTACGGGATGGTGCGATGAACTCTCGCCTGATAGAGGTCCTGTGTCAGCGCCACTTCAGAAATGGCGAAGGACTGCATGGGATCTCTCATTGGAAGCGTGTCGAGTCCAACGGGTTGATGCTGGCTGCTGAGACGGGAGGCGACGTGCACGTCATTCGAGCATTTGCCTACCTGCACGATGCGGCCCGCCAGAATGAGCATGTAGACCCCGAACATGGGGAACGAGCTGCTCGTCTGGCGATCGAGCTCAACGAGGAATACATGGGGCTGGATCGGAATCGGTTGGCTGTTCTTGTGGAAGCCTGTCGCCATCATAGCGACATGCAGTCACACAAGAGCCGAACGATCTGCACCTGTTGGGACGCAGACCGGCTGGATCTCGTGAGATTGGGGTATCGGATCGATCCGGGGAAGCTGGCCACGGAGGTGGCGGCTCTGCCGGATATGATCGAGGCTGCCAGGGCCCGCCTGGCGACAATGCGCTGACGGGCCCCCGGACCTCGAAACGACATTAAGTCTGGTTGCCGATCGTCTGAATTTTCAATAAACGATCTTCGACCAGAAGGAGGTTGTCTCCCGCCATCTCAACGACCTGGAGAAGGTTGCTCATCGTGCTGATCTCCTCGACCTGCTCATCGACGAACCACTGCAGGAAGCTCGCGGTGGCGTGATCGTCTTCGCTTCGAGCAAGGGTCATCATCTGGTTGATCTGGCGAGTCACTTCCTTCTCCTGCTGCAGGGAAGCAGCCACCGCCTCGCGGACGGACTTGAATTTGTTCGCAGGCTCTGGAATGGCGTTGATGACGAGATCGCCACCGACCTCGAGAAGGTAGTGGACGAATTTCATCGCGTGGGCGCGCTCTTCGTCGGATTGCTCGAAGAATCGCTGGGACATCACGCTCAAACCGAGTGAATCCAGATATCCAGCGATGGACAGATAGGCGTTCGAAGAGTATAGTTCATTAGCAACCTGCTGATTAATCGAGTCTTGCATGGCGTCGGAAATCAGTGCCTTTTGATCCATGTGAACCTCCTGAAGGATTTGGGACGAAGTGTACAGCCGAGAGGCTGGCCCGTAAGCGAGTAGGAATCAAGCAAACAGGCTGGATTTTTGCGTGCAGAAAGACGAATTTCAAAACCGATCAAAATGACCCTTTTCCCGGTCAGTCCGGCCGGTAATATGGAACCTATGCGAAATCGCGACCAGATTGGAGAATGGTTGATGACCCCTCGAATGAATTCTCTCGGAGGAATCCTCAGGGCCGTGGCCGCACTAGCCCTGATTGTGGCCAGTGCGCCAGGGGCGCTGGTGCTTGCCGACGCCAACGTCAAGGACTTCGAGCCGCCCCTCTGGTTCGAAGCGAACGAAGGCCAGATCTCCTCGTCGGCGGATTTCTACGCCCGTGGTCCAGGCTACATGATGTTCTTCGAGGACCAGGGGCCGATCCTCCGGCTCCGGGATGACGAAGGACAGTTCTCGGAAGTCGCGATTCGGTTCCAGAATGGCGCGCCGAATCCACGTCTCGATGGCGTGGAATCGCACGGCGGTCACGTGAACTACTTCATGGGCAACGATTCAGCTAAATGGAAGACGCATGTTCCGACCTGGTCGCGGATTGCCTATCGCGAGGCTTATCCGGGCATCGACGTGATGTTCTACGGCAAGGGACAAGATCTGGAATACGACTTCGAAATCGCCCCGGGCGTCGATCCGAGCCAGATCGCCTTGGCTTTCGACGGTGCGAACGCACTGTCCATCGAATCTGACGGCCTGCTGTCCGTGCAACTCGGCGATGGCGAGATCCACTTCAACGCCCCGATCGCTTTCCAGGAAATCGGCGGTTACATCGTTCCGGTCCGGGTCGCTTATCGGACTCTTGACGATTCGACAGTCGGTTTCGAGCTGGGTGAGTACGATCCGGACTACAAACTGACCATCGACCCGGTGCTCGTCTACTCGACATACTTGGGTGGCTCCAATGTGGACTGGGCCGAAGACATCGTGGTCGATTCGAACAATGTCGCCTATGTTGTGGGGACAACGTTCTCCAGCGATATCCCGACGAGTCCTGGTGTGGTCACTCCCCCCTCTCCGCCGCAGGGCCGCGGCTCTGTGTCCGCATCGGACATCTTCGTGGCCCAGATCGAGGGGCCAAACGGCAGCGATCCCGCCGCGGTGCGCTGGGTCAGTTATGTCGGCCAGGTCGGTGGCATCGACGAAGGGACGGGGATCGATCTTGATGATACCGGGGTCGTGTATGTCTCCGGCACAACCCAATCGACCAGCTTCCCACTTGCTCTTCAGATTCAGTCGGAGCTTCAGGGTGCCTCGGACGCCGTCGGTGTTGTCTTGTCCAACGATGGAGCGACGCTGTTCTTCTCCTCGTATATCGGTGGTTCCGGCGCAGAGCGCGGAACAGACGTCTCCACAGGAGACACTGGGCGATTTGTTATCACAGGTGAGACTGCTTCTTCCGACTTCCCCACTTTGTTCCCGATCCAGGATACATTCGGAACGGGCGGCACCGATGGCTTTGCCATCGTCCTCGGCCCTCCGGCTGGCGGGAAGAGGGCTGCCGCGCAGGTCTACTTCTCCTCCTACTTCGGTGGATCGGGTGCCGACCTGGCGAATGCAGTAGATTGGAATTCCGGCAGTAACGTGATGGCATTTGCGGGGACAACGTCCTCGCCTGATCTCCCACAGACTGCAGCGATTCAGGGAGGCTACGGAGGGGGTGTGTCTGACGCCTTCATGCTCGTGGTCAGCGGGGATGTGACAGTGACTCCGACGGTTGTCCTGTCGACGTTTGTCGGCGGCTCGGGTCCCGAGGAAGGCAATGGTGTAGCCTCTGGTGGAATGTACGAAGCCTGCATGACTGGATCGACCGGCTCGTTCCTTGACTTCCCTGTTCAGAGTCCATTGCAAGCGGGCTATGGCGGCGGCGTCACTGATGCCTTCCTGACGGCCGTGGATTACTTTGGCGGAGAGAGCTTTGTGCAGACATCCGGCTTCTTTGGCGGCTCAGGCGCAGACCAGGGGAATGGCATCGCCTTCGATGGGTCATATGCCACTTTAGTCGGAACAACAGCATCATCAGACTTCCCAACATTGGACCCATTCCTTTTCAATCTGAACGGACCGACCGATGCGTTCGTCGCACAGGTCTACTACATCGAGGGCACAGACATCCTCTTCAGTTCCTACTACGGAGGAAGCCTCTCCGAAGAGGGCCTGGGGATCGCCCTCGGGCCATCGGGATCGGTCTTTATATGCGGCCGGACAACTTCCAGCGACTTGCCGCTAGTTAACGAAGCACAGGACACGTTGATGGGAACGGCTGATGCCTTTGTCGCGGAAATCGACCCGTACGGGGTCAGCCCCACGCCGACACCGATTCCTCCCTGCGAGGATCCGAAATACATCATCTACACCGACGATGTCGAAACATCGCCGGTGACGAACTGGTCGATGACGGGATTGTGGCATCGCCAGGAGAACTCGGTCTGTATCACTCCGCCGGCAACGAGTGGCAATTCGGCCTTCGCATTCAACATCGAAGGACAATGTACCTACGAGAGCGGCGGCATCTCCGCCGGTTCGCTCCAGATGATCGACGAAATCAAGCTTCCGAGCGCCGATTGTGTTCAGCTCGTCTACCAGAACTACGTGGAGACAGAGGATTATGCGGGCTACGACATGTACAGCGTGTGGCTGTCGGTCGATGGTGGAGCCTTCTTCCCCATCTCGGAGAATTTCCTCTCTAATCCCCAGTGGACCGAGGCACGAGTCGACCTGACTCCGTATGCGAATCGCAAGATCCGCCTGCGCTTCGACTTCGATACCGTCGATGATACGATTAACGACTACGTCGGATGGTACATCGACGATGTTCAGGTGGTGGCGACAAACTTCCTGGAGTTCGTGAGCGCCTTCATTATCAACACGCCGGGCCAGGCTTATGTCGTGTTCCGCGACGAGTTCGATCGCAATGTCGGTTCGTATGTCGTGACAGTAGCCGAGTCAGCAACACCGGGCGCGCCCTTCTATTCGCAGACCTTCGACGTGGGAGCCGTGCCGAGGGCCCCGGCCGGTCCGCCCGAGAACCGCTATACGGATGTCTTCTCGCTGCCACTGAATGACGGCGGGAACCCGAGTTCGTTCGAAGGCGATTATGTCTACGTGATTACCGGATACGATAGTGTCGGTGGATCGGGATCCGTCGTCTTCACTGAGACTGGTACAGCGAAGGTTCCGTCGACCTCGGTTGACAATGTGAGCGCAACCCGGAATCCCGACGATTCCTGGACGATCCGCTTCACCGATTCGCGTCCGACGGGATCTGCCAACGACTACAACTACTATCTGTACGAGCAGTCGTTCTTCACGACACGTGATGATCGCGCGATTCAGACGGAACTGCTTGTTGCCGATAACGGCCGCGATCGTGAGCCGGTGGAAAGCGTCGGCACTCCGATCTCGTTCGAGCACACATACACGCCAACGCCCGGCAACAAGGGCTGGTACGTGCGTTCGCTGCGTCGCTACTACGCGAACAACGGCGAGGACACGGGCCTGTCCGATGTCGGATTCATTTCACCCTATGTGCACGGCACGATCCCGTATCCGACCAGCAGGCGCGACACCGATGGCGATGGGTTCAGTGATGAGCTCGAGCTTGCGATCGGAACATCGCCGAAGGATCCGGCAGAGCGACCGCTCTTCGGTGACTTCAATCGCGATGGACACGTCAATATGGCCGACGCAATCCAGTTGGCTCGTGCGACTACCGATGACGCGCTTGTCTTCTACGATCCGCTGTACGATATCAATGCTGACGGCCAGGTGGATTCTGTCGATGCCGATGTGCTTGTGAAGTGGGCAATCGGTAAGGCGGGTTACGATCCATTGCCCTTGCGGGAGCCGCTGGAAGAGTAACACTTCCCCCAAATCCTCCCAGAGCAAAACAGAACCGCGGCACGTTGGCTTCAAACCAACGTGCCGCGGTTTCGCTTCGAGGGCAGTTGCAAAGCCGGGGTCTCAGTAAGCCATCCATCCCGTTACGGAAGCAGGGGCCGGAGTCGCCAGTTTGTAAACGACGCCCGTGCTGCCAAATGGAGTAAGTGTGGTGGAGCCCAGGACATAGACTTCGCCGGCGCTGTCTTGCGCCATGCCCTTGATCCAGATTCCAATATCACGACGCGTTGAGCTGAATTGCAGCTCTTTGATCTCGTTTCCGGTGTCGAGATAGAAGAGCCGACCGGTGGGAGTGCTGAAGGTCCCGAAGTCGCCGAAGATGTACTTTCCATCGAGATCCGGCACATCTGTTCCGCGGTAGACGTAGCCGCCGATAATTGAAATTCCCTCGTCGTGGTCGTACTCGGCGATGGGGTCAATCAGGCCTGCAGGAAGCGGTTCGGCGGGCACATCCGTCACGAAGCCGGCCGTGGATGCATCGGCGGGATCGAAATAGAAGGAGCCCTCTTTCAGTCTCCAGCCGTAGTTGCCGCCGGCGGTCACCAGATCGATCTCCTCCACCTGATTCTGTCCGACGTCTGCGACGTACAAGTCTCCGTTCGCCGTATCGAAGCTGAAGCGGAAGGGATTCCGGAAGCCATAGGCGTAGATTCCATCCAGCATTCCGGCCTGCCCAACGAACGGATTGTCTCCGGGAATTCCATACTGCCCATTCGCCGAGTCGCTCCCGGCAACATCGATGCGAACAATCGTGCCCAGGATGGTGCTTGGGTCGCTGCCGTTGCCGCCTTCGCCGTGGCCGGTGGTGAGAATGCCGCCCGGCGAGCTGCCTCCATCCTGATCGTCCGCTCCCCCGCCGTCGCCGAATGCAATGTAGAGCATCCCATCCGGGCCAAAAGCGATCTCTCCGCCGTTGTGATTGAACTCTGATTGGTCGACACGAAGGATCTCGCGGCGTGTGCCTTCGTCGATCACGTTGGCATCGCCCGCGGAGACCTGCCACTCAGCGATAACGGATTGATGATTCGCAGAATCCCCACCGGGGATGGTGCTGAAATCCGCAGATCCGGCGACCGGTTCGGAGGTGTACGTATAGACCAATCCGTTCGATGAGAAGTTCGGATGAAAGGCCATCCCGAGAAGGCCCCGCTCGTCGTAGCCGATATTGACCCCATTCACGATCCCAAGGTCGATCAGTCGATTGCTGACATCCAGGAATGGCGTGGCGGCGGGGGTTCCGTTCTGAATCAACGTTACCGTGCCTCCCTGATCGTACACAAAGACACGATTGGTTCCATCGCCTGGATCCAGCATTCCAAGTGGAGAGGCAAGTCCTGTCGCCACAGGTTCAAGGTCGATCGCGACGGAGCCCATTGGGATTGCCTCGGGAATCGGATCGGCTATCGGCGAGCCGTTACCGAAGATCTCGAAGTCCCCGCGCATGGCGGCCGCGTGAATTTCGCAACGGTAGCCCGGCGACTGACTGGCCGTGCCTTCCATTGCAGTGACAAGCGCAGACGTGACGGTGAATTCGGCCACGCCGGCTCCATTGTAGGTCCAGTTGATTGCTGCATCCGACTGCAGCGTTCCGCCGCCGGACATGGACAGAATCACAGTATCGCCTGCCGCCGTATCGCCCATTGCCAGGACCTCAAAAGGGTGCGGCATGTAGTTGACGACCGTGACCTCATAGCGCTTTCCGACGATCAGGTTGATCGTCGGGTCGTTGGCCGGCAGGGTACCGCTGAAGACCTGCTCGGATGACACACTGGTCAACACGTAGTCCGTGAAGCCATTGTCATTGAAAGTCCATTGATAATCGGATGCAGCCGACGCGCTGGATGCGAGACCCAGGCATAATGCGAACATACCCAATCCAATTCGGTGGTGATGCATGGAGGTTCCTCCGGAATGCGTGATTTCGCAGGCATGGCGAAAACCGGTTCTTCGCTTTCAGCCTGACACACGCATTCTAAAGAAGAAGGTCCAGCGGCGATGTGTCGTTTGACACGGGGCAGCACTCAGTCCAGAGCGCGTTGCCGGTAGAAGGTGAATGTATCTCCACGGATCGGCATGTCGACGGTGGGCTCGAACGGCGAGAGATCGAACTCATCGATGCGGCCAAGGTAATCCTGGCGAATGATCAGCAGGATCGGTCGCTCCTGCGGCATCACTTTCTCCATGTAAGCGACGAACTCATCATCCTCGCGGCGGTCGAAGTAAGTGATCAGGAACTCCTCGTAGACATTGAAGTAGGGCTTATCATCGCCGAACACGATTACGCGCAGGTCGGGTTGTTCTTTGAGGAATTCGGCGACGCGGTGGTCGGCGTCCTTAATTTCGTCATCCTGCAGCGTCGGCGGAATGATCCATCCAAACAGCGCCAGGTAGCCCGCAAACACGATTCCAACGAGCGTCCCGTACGCCGCAACGATCCGGCGGCGCAGGAGCAGGCGAACCATGAATGCTCCCGCCCCCAGCGCGAGCAGCGTACCGACAACCTGAACGGCGATGTGCAAGTGCAGGGCTTCGCTGCCATACTCGGCCTGCGTCTCGGCGAGTTTCTCAGCCGCCTCGCTGCCGGCTGAGATGAAACGGGATGCGAGCGAGAAGATTTGTTCGTGCCAGATCACCGCCAAGCCAACAAGAATCGGCGGAATGATGGATAGAATGCCCGGCAGCAGGTAGTACTTGCTGTTCGGCATCGCGTCGCCGTGCTTCTCCTCGTAGCGTTTGCTGAGAAAGTCGACAAAGAACGCGGTGAAGATCGCCGCTCCTCCGAATCCTGGAAGGAGGTACTGCGGGCGCTTCGGCGGATAGAGCGAGAAGAAGAAGAACGTGAACAGCGCCCATGCGATCAGGAATCGGCAGGCTGCATGGAAGTCGCCGAACGGACGCCCGCCGTCCGTCTTGCGGCGACGGAACCAGTACACTCCGCCGGCAATCAGAAATAGGGTCGCCGGGAAGATGTTGTGCCAGGTCGATTCGAGGTAATACCAGATCGGTTCGACGTGGCGATCGGGACGAATCACTCGGCCGAGATTCTGCTCGACGATCATGTCCTGGCTGGAGGCGGAGTCGCCCAAGAGCACAATCGGCAGAATCCAGACTGCATTTACCAGGATCATCGCCGCGAAGCCGCTCCAACTCCACAGTTCGCGAGCGCGGGCTTTGAATTCGCGCTGCCACAGCAGGAACACTGCAACGCCACCGATTCCCGCAACGAGGGCGGCGGGCCCCTTTATGGCGAATCCAAGCCCAAGGAATGTCCAGTACCAGAACTTCGCCCAGCCACCGGCTTTGTGGAAGTAGATTCGGACGAAGCACAACATGGCGGCATAGACAAACATGCACATCATGATGTCCAGTCGACCCCATCGGCCGATCCAGACGAATCGCCCCATGACCATCAGCGTCAGCGCCGCGAGGATCGCAACATCGCGCCGCTTGAACAGCGACCACGCGATTCCATAAGTAAGGAGCGCACACATGATTGCGGAAAGCGATCCCGGCACACGTAGCGCAAATGCCGAGACCCCACCGAAGATTTCGTAGGACAGGCCCACCGTCCAGAAGTAGAGCGGCGGCTTGTCACTGTAACGCTCGCCATTGAAGTGTAGCAGAAACAGGTCTCTCCCCGGCTCGAGTTCCTTGGCGATCTGGCCGTAGCGCAGTTCGTCGGTACCCTGGAAACCCGTCCAGGGCGATCCGATGAAGAAGAGGATCAAACCGGCGACGGCGAGGAGGAGGAGGGACTTGAAATGCTGGTTCATGGGCTGAGCGTCCTACCTGGCAGATGGAGAGGTGCGGATCAGAGCAAGTCCGGTTCCGCTTTCCGGCCGAACCATGCGCAAGGCCCTGGAACGGCGTAAAGGCGATTCGGGCCATCTTCAGTTGCCGCCGATTCAGTGGTCGTGTTTGCCTCGAATCCAGTTTGGGCCCTCGGGCCCCATGGGGATCGGTATGCGGATTCTAATCGACGCGCGATATCTGGATGGAACGTTCTCCGGCATTGCGACCTATAGTCGCCTGCTGGTGGAGCATCTGGCGCGTGTGGACGAGGAAAACGAATACCAGGTGGTCGTGCGGCCCGGATTCCGGGAGAGTATGACGCTGGGCGAGAACTTCGAACTGCTCTCCTACCGAGCCCGGCCGGTCAGCACTGCCAGCTACTTCCGCTACCAGGACTTGCTAAGCGACATGCAGCCGGACGTGGTCCACGCGCTATACCCAATTGCGCCCGTCTTCTACAACGGCGCGCTGATCGTTACGATCCACGATGTGCAGCCGCTGATCGACCCGCACTTCTCCAGCCGCCGGCCGCGCTACATCCAGTGGGCGTACAATATGTTCTACCGCTGGGCTTATCCGAATACGCTGTCGAAGGCGAAGTGGATCATCTGCGATAGCTACAGCACGCGGGACGATGTGGCGCGACTGTTCCCCGGGGCCGTGTCGAAGCTGATCGTCATCCATCCCGGGCTCGATAAGTCGAAGCAGGAGCCACCGTCGGAAGGCCAGATCGAGGCGATCCGCGGCAAGTTCCACCTGAAGGAACGCTACCTCCTCTATTACGGTTCGACGCGTCCGAACAAGAACATTCCGGCGATGCTAAAGGCGTTCGCGCGGCTGAAACGACAGGAGGATGGTCAGTTTGCAGACCTGCAGTTTGCACTGATTCTGAAACGCGATCGCTTCTTCCGCGATATCGAGCGCACGGTGCGCCAAAAGGGGATCAAGGACGACGTGATTGTCCTCGACCAAGTGGAGCAGTCAGAACAGCGCGCGCTCCTGGCCGGATCGCAGGCCCTGGCCTTCGCGACGAAGTTCGAGGGGTTCGGCTTCCCCATTCTGGAAGCGATGGCCGCCGGCGTTCCGGTGCTGGCGGGCCGGAGCGGCTCCTTGCCCGAAGTCGCAGGAGAGGCGGCGCTGCTGGTCGATCCGGACGATCTGGACGACATCGCCGACGGCATGGCGCGGCTGCTGACGGATCAGGGACTCCGGGCGGATCTGGTTTCCGCCGGGCACGAGCGAATTACGGGGTTCGACTGGATGGACACGGCCGAGCGAATTCGTGATATTTACAACTTGTTAATCTGACGGGCCGCCGCCAGAAATCAGCCGAAATCAACTCTCAAGGTTTCCTCGCACGGCGCGTACAAGGTGTTGAGGACAATCGGTTCATGCAGACGCCGGACAGCCAAGTTCCCGAGTCCAGCCCGCTGCGACGGGCGATCTTCCCGTTTGCGGGGCTGTGGAAGCTGTGTTGGCTACGGCTGATTCGGGCGTGGCGGTGGCGGGCAGCGCTGCTGGTGTCGCTGATTGGCGCCTACATAATGGATTCCGGGATGTCGTTTGGACCCGGCGCCGCAGTGGCATTTCCCGGTGGTGAGATTGGCATCCGAGCGTTCTCCATCTTCTTCACGACCGCGGCTCTGGTTCTGGGCGTCGACCTGGTCGGCCAACTCGATCGGCACTTCGCACGGAGAGCTTTCGACGCGCGACCGCTGCCGGGCCTATCGGTTCAAGCGGCGCGGTGTCTGGCCGTCGCGGCTGCTCTGCTAATTCCCGCCGCCGTCGTCACCATCTTCCCGTTCGCCTCTCCCTTCAACGATCATGGGAAGCTGCTGGTGGAACCCTCTTTGGTCCTATTTGCCTGCGTCTTGGCGCCCTTGATCCTTGCTGGTGCATCTGCAGGCGTGTTCATGCGGTCATTCCTGCCAAACGATGGGGCGGCGCTGATTACGGGCGGAATCCTGCTGGTTCCAGTCGTCTGGCACCGGCTTATGCTGTCACACCCGGAGGAAATCCTCACGACAGCGTCTCGAAGTCTCGGGCTGCTCGTCCCGTCTTCGCTGCTGATCCAAGATGCCGTAGTTTGCCTCCTCGCCGCAGGGTTGTTCCTGGGTCTGGCAGTTCTGACGGTCCGCCGGGTTCGCCCAGCAACGCCGTTGCGTCGCCTCGATCCACCAAAGGGCTCGTTCCTACCATCGGCGCGGCGTGCGTTAGGCTTCGTTGGACGCTGTTTCAGGGCGCCACTGCCGAGCCTCGCGGGTGCGTTCGTGCTCATTCTGGCGGGTCTGTTGGCCGTTGCGACTTATGCGACCATGCGGCCGGTTCCGGAGTTCGATCCGGATTGGACGCTCCTGACGCAGCCTTCTGCAGCCACCCGCGGGCAGCTCCTGCCGCCCCGAATCATGCGCCGGGATATTGATATTCCCGACAACCCGGCCGAGCCGTACAGCGTCAGCCTGACCTTGAACGCCCTGCACGATCAGCCCCAGGTCCTCGCGGCTGTCACGTTCGGGCCAACGGTGGATCTTGTCGGCATCGACCGCGATGGCGGCGAGGTACAAGTCGTTCCGACGGCAACGTCGCCGAAGATGTACGCGTACGCGCTTCGTTTCGATCCCCCACTGTCTCCGGATTCGGGCACGGAAGTCACATTCCAGCTGAAGCCCAAGCCTTCTGCACTTCGCCTCTGGGAGCGCACGCGCCATCCGGTGTTCGCCTCGTTCCAGTCCCTCCCCTACTGGTATGGCGAAGGTGCCGCCATCGATTATGCGTTCGAGAATTTCAACATCACCGAGCAAGGAACGCCGTTCGAGATCGCGCTGCCGGATGTGGAACCGCGGCGATGGTTCGCTGGCGCAGCAGTCACCTTCCGGCAAAACGGCCGACAGACGGTCGAGTCGCGTGCGGCAGATGTGCCGCGTGGGTTGTTCGCCGCGGAACTGGTAACCGTCCGCGCGGCTGAGGGGTCGCTGGATGTTCAATTCGTGGTCTTCCCCGAACACAAGGAACTGGCCGAGGGCCTGGAAGTAGCCTATGCGAGACGATTCGATCGCCTGCGGCGGGCATTTGGACAACCCCCGGCACCGCTGGTCTATTACGAAGTCCCCCAGGCGAATCCGCGCGATCCGATGGCGATCAGCTCCGCCGAGTTGGATCGGCTGAATGAAGTGCTGGAGGACTACAGCGACTACGAGAATCCCACGGCGGGGCAGTTCGACGAGGCGTTCGCACGGCTGCATTTCGGCGCCGTGACTCGGATGTTCGCTGGCAGCTTCGCCGGATTCGAGCACCCGGAGTTGCTCCGGGATGCGTGGATTGAGTACCTCGACGGCCTGGCGTTCAACCGCGGCCAGACACGACTGATGACGCGGATGGGTCGCGATTTCATCTTCGTACCGTGGGACTGGCAGCACAGAGAAGGGCGATTCCCCTTCGATCTGACGCCGCAGCAGGAACCGGGTTTCCGCGGGCCGATGTTGAAGTCGGATCGCCCACCGAATCTGGTCCCTGTCCCGCAGGAGCGGCGACTGGCCTTCCATCACATGCTGCGTGGCGTCCTTGGCGACGATGAGTACGCGCAGTTCCTTCGGACGCTGATCGATCAGAATCGCGCGAAGATCCTGACGCTGGCGGCAGTAAAGCAGACCGCCGAGGCGACGGCCGGGAAGGACTTAGGCTGGTTCTTCGACCAGTGGCTGCGAGACGGCGTCGTGCCGCAGTATGATCTGAGCAAAGCGCAGGTGATCCTGGCTGAGAATCCGGAGACTCGGGAGCTGGAATACACGACGCGGGTGGTCTTGAAGAACGAAGGCGATGGCCGTATGCCGGTGCCGGTTGTCCTGAGTACCGAGTCGGACGAGATTCGGCGCGAATTCGACGTTACGGCCGGCGAGGAGGTTTCCATCACCTTCGTGACGCGGGATCGGCCAATTTCCGTGTCGGCAGACCCGGACGGGTGGATTGTTCAGATGCCGGAATTCGACGAGTTGGCCAAACGTCCTGTCCATCCACAGGTCTTATTGAAGACGGTGAAGGAACTTTAAGCGCGGCCGTCGTGTCGAAATGGTTGAGCACGGCACGGAGTTTGTGGACGCTGGGGCCGTAGCGCACGGGATAAGACTAAGGATAAACAGGTATGCGCAGACTCTCTCTGGTTTTTTGTACAGCACTGACTTTACTCTTCTTAGTTCCGATTCTGGCGCAAGATGAGGCGACGCCGGAGCCGACCCCGGCCCCGAAGGGCAATGACGCCGTCGAGTTCCTGAAGCAGATCGAGGCCAAGAATAAGGATATCGAGACGCTGTGGGGGAAGTTCCATCAGCTTCGGGTCAACCCGATGTTCATGGAAGAGGTGGAGAGCAACGGCGAATTCTGGTACACCAAGCCGAATCACTTCCGGGCGGACTACTTCGAGCCATCCGAGATTCGCTTCTACATGTTCAAAGACGCGATTCTGAGCTACACGCCCAGCCTGCAGCAGGTCGAGAAGTACCCGGTCGAGAATGAAGATTCCGCCCCGATCAACCAGTTGCTGGTAGGATTCGGCGTAGAGACAGAGCGTATTCTGGATGTCTTCAATGTCCGGATGGCCGAAAAGCAGCCGGAGGACGAGAATCTCGTCAGCATCGCCTTTGTCTCGCGCGATGTGGAGCGGACAATGGGTTACCAGCGCATCACAGTAACGTTCGATCGGAAGAAGCTGGAGCCGAAGGAGATCTTCCTCGAGGAAGAGCAGGACACGGTCACGGTGACCCTCCAAGAGGTGAAGTTCAACGCGAAGATCCCGCCGGAGACTTATGAGCCGGACTGGGGTGACGACGTGGAAGTGATCACGTATTGAGAGATTTCGCTGGCACCAGTCCGCTAAACCCGCGACAAAGGCCTCGGAGAACGTGATGACTCTCTCGAAAACCGAGGATTTTTCCCGATGAAACGGCACTCGCTCCGTACCCTGCTGACGATGGCAATCCTGACCGTACTGGCCGCAGCAATGATGACCGGGTGTACCCGGATTCCGCGCCAGCGCACACTGCCCCCGTCGATTCGCTCGGTGTCCGTGCCGATGTTCATCAATCGCTCTGCAGAGCCGCAGATCGAAGAGGACGCCACGGTCTACACCCAGGAAGAATTTCTCGCGGACGGGCGCCTGGACCTGGTTCGCCCGGAGAAGGCGGATGCAATCATCGACGTGACCATCGATGATTTCGTCGAGGAGAGCCCCTACCTGGATTCGGACGATTTGCCCGAGTCAACGCAGTACACAATTACGGCAACGGTCGAAGTGAAGCGCAATGTCCCGGGAATGCCTGTCATCGGCGGTGCGCGTCAGGTTATTGCATACGGGGGCTTCAATAGCGACAAACGCCGCGTAAGCTACGAGCCGGAGCCGGTCGGGAAAGAACGCGTGCTGCGTGATTTTGCTCGCCTGATCGTTCGCGAAGTCATCACCGGCGAGTATTCCGCCGAAGAGTACCTGGTTCCGTCGCCGTTGAGCCCGTGAGGTCGAGCGACTCGCGACTTTCCTTCGAATTCCCACGCAAGTGAGGTAGGCCCGTGCCGGAAATCGACCTATCGATCCTCCACAAGCGCGACCTGCCCAATCTGCCGCCCCGTTCGCTGGCCATTCGCCAGTTTCTTCGTCGCAATCTTCTGATCATCCTGTCTGCCATCATCTTCGTGTCAGTCGCGGTGATGGTATTCAGCCAGATGGACCGCGTGTACTACGGACAGGCAAAGGAACAACTGGTCGCCGATGAGATTCGTCTCAACCGCCTGCTGGGCGACGGTTCCCGGGATCAACTCTCAGAACTGACGAAGTCATTCCTTCTAACCTACACAGCGCAACCCCACCCCAATCCCCGCATCGAGGAGCAGCGCCTGGAGTTGCTCCATCGCATCGAAGATCAGATGGTGGTGCTCCTGGAAAACAACCCGATGGCCTATCGGGTCGTTGTGAAGGACCGAAATGGGGAAGTCGTTGCGGAGACTTCAGACTACGATCGGATCGAGAAGCAGAACAACTGGAGCAACTCACTCTTCACGCGCCAGTGGTTGAAGCGTTTGGTGAGCGATTCGCGCTCCGGAAACCAAAACGTCGGGACGACGGAGTTGTACTACACATCGCCGCTTGGCGTGCCGGAAATCGAATCCCTGACGCGTGAGTGGCGTTTCCGCATCGCAGCGGTCGGCGTCGGGCTGGCCTGCTTCTATGCGGCACTGCTGTGGGGACTTCTACTGCCGGTGCGGCGCGTGATCAAGGCGCTCGACAAGGGAGCGGAAGTCGGTGCTCCAGTGATTCCGCGGCCCCGGACGCTGCTGGAGAGATATTATAACAATCTGGCGCGGGATGCGACGTTGTCGCTCTTCTCGACGGGACTTCGCGAGTTTGTGTCGCGCGAGGGCTTGCTGGATCACCAGCCCTTGCTGCGGCTCGCTCCCCCGCTGATCGATCGACTGTTCCACCTGGATTGCGTGGAGATCTGGACCTACCGCCACTCACCGGATGAGGATCGTTGGGTGTCTGAGGGATATTACTCTGTCGCCGATGATGCGAAACCAGACTCCGGCTTTCAGATGATGCTGGCACACGCCCTTGCTTCGGAACCGCCGGACGAACATCCGGATGCGTGGTCCGCGTGCGTGCGGGAGTTCTTCGACGATAACGACGCTGCTCAATCGTGGTTTGTTGAGCACTTGGAGACGAGTGACTCGACGGTGACGCTCTTCGTAGCGCATGCATCCGGCGGGCGGCGCATCATCGCGGGCTGGTGGCAGGAACTCTATCAGAACATCGCCCAGGAAATCCGTTTCGCGATGCGGACGATTTCCGAGCAGCGCCGGATGATTCTGCAGGAGAAGAGCAAAGCGAACATTTCGCTCTCGCGCAACCTCGGGCACGATCTCACAAACATCATTGCGACAAGCAAGCTCGAGTTGATGACCGTGAAGCGATTCCTGGAAATGCCCCCGCAGGAGATTCGCGACGCCCCTGTGAAGCAGCAGATCTTTGGCGAATCGCTGCAAGCGCTGCTGAACAACACGCGCTTCCTTCAAGAGATCGTGAATCTCTATCGTTCTTTCACGTATCTGTCCCGGCCAAAATTCGAAAAGGTCAGCCTGAGCGAGCTCGTACACGACGTCAGCGAGCTGTTTTCGCTGTCGATTTCGCCGAGCATCGATTTGCACCTGGAGTTGGACGAAAACTTGCAACCGCTGGAAGTGGAACCGCGGCTGCTGCGGCTTGCACTCTTCAATATCCTGAGTAATGCGGCCGATTCGATCAAGCGATCGACGGCAGCAGAGAAACCGCGCGGGGAAATCTGGCTGCGCACTCGACGGGGAGAGCGTCAACAGACGCAGGAAGTTCTGGTGGAAGATAACGGCGACGGCATTCGTGGCCATGATGGGCATCTGCTGAAGCCGGAAGAGATCGATGAGATCTTCCGATTGGGCTTCACCACGAAGGAGAAGAACTCAGGCGAGGGCCTCGGGTTGAATTGGGTACAGCAGATCGTGCGCGATTTCCACCAGGGCCAGATCATGCCACGCAATCGCTCTGCGGGCGGAGCGTCCTTCAGCATTATCCTTCCGCTGGAACCTGCGGAAGGTGCCGAAAGTAACGGCAGCCGCGAATCGAACGAGACCAACGCGCAATCCGGAGGCTGAGCATGCCGGTAAAAGTACTGATCGTGGATGACAACGCGATGTATCGCAACGCATTCAAACGCAACATGATGTTGCAGAACTACGACGTTGTCGAAGCGGAAAACGCAGAGCAGGCGATCGGCGTCTACCAGGAATCTCGGCCGGATGTGGTCGTTACGGATCTGAGTATGGGTTCGCCGACAGAGGGCCTTGACTTGATTCGATCGATCAAACAGGTGGAGCCGCTGGTACCTATCGTGATGATCAGCGCAGTCGGTACGTTTGAAGAGGGTGCAGAAGCCTCGCGACTTGGCGCTCATTCCGTGATCAGCAAGGCCCGCATTGATGAGGAGATTGAAAGCCTCTATCGAACCATCGAAGAGGCCAGCCAAGTCGGTGAACTCAACCGAAACGTTCGCGATGAAGTGCAGCAGCTCTCCGGCGGACCAGAGGGCGAGGTCTCGCAGGATCGAATCGATCGCTTGCGGCAGATCATTGGCAATCCGAAGCTCCACGCCAGCGTCCGTGGCGAGGCGTACGACGCTTTGCTTCAAGCAACCGAGACGGAAGTTCGCCTGTCCATGGAGAAAGAAGTCGAGGAGGCCGATCGCGCAGAACTGGAAGAAGCAGAGCAGCGACTCGAGGAATTGATCCCCGGGTTCCAATCGTTTTCGGCGGATTCGCGAAAGGAGCTTTGCACGGCGGAGTACTTCTTCCATCGCCAGGGCGGAGACCACGTGCAGGGACAGGCGGACTTCTCTCGCAATATCGGTTTTTCGTTCTGCTTTGCGGTGGAAAACGAAGCAAAGAGCCGTCTGCGCAAGCGTTTACACAAGTTCCTGTCAAATAGCGACTCGGTTCGGCTGATCCGCAAGTTGATCGACAAGAAGACAGGCCAGCTCGACCTATTCTACCATCAACATCTCGCGCGGCTGCAGCAGCAAGTGGCGTTTGATTTCACGATCGACAACGTCCGCCAGGTCTTCCAGCGGATCCTCGAGCACGAGTCGCGCTACAAGCCCGACGGCCTGAAGGCACTTGGGATCATGGTGTTGTGCTTTGGACGAGAGTACTCGATCAAGACGTTGCGCGAGACGATCAAGATCAACAATCCGATGAATCTGCGCGGGTTCGAGTCGGAGAACGAGATCATTCGGTTTGCGCACTTGCTGGTCTCGCTCCAGCACTATCGCAATCCGTACATCCATCCCGAGATCAGCGAGATGGAGAAGATTTCGAAGATTCGCGAAACTGCCATCCAATGCTTGCGCGAAATCTCCCGGTTAGGGTGAAGTACATCGGATTCGACGAATCCCATTCCAGGAATAGGAACCGATACCAATGGAAATCCTCGGCTTGGACATCGGAGGGAGCGGCATCAAGGGCGCCGTAATCGATACGAAGTCCGGCGAAATGAAATCGGAACGCTTTCGCCTGAAGACCCCCCAGCCGGCAACGCCCGAAGCGGTCGTTGAGACAGCGGGCAAGGTCGCGGAGAACTTCAACTGGTCCGGCCCAATTGGGTGCGGCTTTCCGGCAGTCGTCAAAGATGGCGTGATCTCTACGGCAGCCAATATCGATAAATCGTGGATTGGGCTGAATGCGGAGAAACTGCTGGGAAAGCGCACAGGTTGCCCGGTTGCCGTTGCGAACGACGCCGATGTGGCGGGAATCGCAGAAGTTGCATTTGGAGCTCCCGACGGTGGGTCGGGAGTGGTTTTCTTTCTGACCCTCGGAACCGGGATCGGCACGGCGCTTCTCAATCAGGGTCAACTCGTCCCTAACACGGAGCTAGGCCATTTGATGCTCGGGAAGGTCGAAGCCGAAGCGATCGCATCGGAGGCTGCGAAGAAACGCAATGATATGGACTGGGAGTCCTGGGCGAAGAACTTGAGTCAGTACTTGAATGAACTGGATCGTCTGTTCTGGCCGGATCTCTTCATGTTCGGTGGTGGCGCGGTGAAGAAGTACGACAAGTGGTCGCCTCACCTGAAGACGCGCGTGCCCTGCATGCCCGCAAAGCTCAAGAATCTAGCGGGCATCATCGGAGCTGCGTTAATGGCTGAACGGCGGCTTGTGAAGTAGGCTCCCCGCCTCAGATCACCGGCTCTTCTTCCTCTTCTGCACTCGGCGGTGGAGCGGACATCATCTTCACGCGAAGTTCTTCTGCGAAGTGCGCGCGGGTGAGTGCCACTTCACCGGTAATCTTGTTTTCATGATACAGCCTGAGCAGGAACTCGTCCATCGTGACCATGCCTTGCTTCTTTGAAGTCTGGATGGTCGAGATGATGCGGTTCGTCTTGGCTTCGCGGATCAGGTTCTGCACGGCCGGCGTATTGTGCAGAATCTCGTAAGCGGCGAGACGGCCCTTGCCCGAAGCGTGGGGAAGAAGCGTCTGCGCAATGATCGTGCGGAGAGCGATCGCGAGCACGGAACGGATCTGCTCCTGCTGGTTGGCCGGGAAGGCGTCGATGATACGATCGATGGTGGCGGAGGCGCTAATCGTGTGAAGCGTACCGAAAACCAAGTGGCCCGTTTCAGCAGCGGTCAAGGCGGCTTCCATCGTTTCCAAGTCTCGCATTTCGCCGACGAGAATCACATCCGGGTCCTGACGGAGGGCGCCACGAAGAGCGTAAGCGAATGAGGGCGTATCCACGTGAACTTCACGTTGTGTCACGATCGATTTCTTGTGTGGGTGCGTGTATTCGATCGGGTCCTCAACCGTGATGATGTGCGCGTATCGGTTGACGTTGATGTAGTCGATCATCGTGGCGAGCGTCGTCGTCTTACCGGAACCCGTCGGGCCCGTCACAATACAGAGACCGCGGTGTGCGTGGAGCAGCTCGATGATGGATGCTTTGGGAAGACCGAGAACATCGAATGGCAACAGGCGGGACGGGATGAGTCGCATGACGATGCCAAGATTACCGCGGGCGCGCAGACAGGCGACGCGGAAACGAGCCTGTTCGGAGTAAGAGTACGCGAAGTCGGCGGAGCCGTGCTCCTGGAGCATCTGCTGATAGCGGGGCGGCGTGATTTCACGCATGAGCCGCTCCGTGTCCTCAGGCGTCAAGACGTCCGGATCGACCACGTCGAGAATGCCACTCACGCGCATGACGGGGCTCTTGCCGACCTGCAAGTGCAAGTCGGATCCGTCGCGCTCGACGATGATCTTCAGCATTTCATTCATATCCATCATGATGACAAATACTCCTTCGCGCGCACTGCCGTTTGTGCCACACGGTATGATCTTGGTCGAGATTGTCCAAATTCCGTGGGGAAAGCAAGCCGCCTTTCGGGCGGAGTCGGAAGAAATTCCGCCATTCGAAAGATCGATTCAAAGCAAGTACCCCCAGGCTTCTGCCTGGGGGTACGGACAGTCATCGGGCAAGTCACCTACTTGACCTTCTCGAGCTCCTGGCGCAAAAAACTGGTGCTCGGATTGAACCCGCGCCATGTCGGCGTCATGTTGGAATCGAACACGGCCACATACGGAACGCGGAAAATTCGGTACTTGCGCAGGATGTGCTGCACTTCGTTAGCCGGCGTCTCCAGGCAAATGAAGCGGTTCTTCAGTTCCGTCACGAGCGCCGGGTCGGTGTTGATCTGTTCCATCAGTTCCTGGCTGTACTTCGAGCCCGGCAGAGTGATCACCCACAGCAGCGGAGTATTAGAGTCTGCTGCCATCTTGAAGGTATCTTCACGTTCGATGTGCCACTTCAGGGCGTTGCCCCAGCGGTTCTCCTCGGCCTGACGCTGAGCGCCGTCGGGGAAGCGCGGCGTGTAGCCTGCGTACCACTGGCCGTTGCGCTGGAAGATCTGGATGACGGAGTTACCGTCCTGGCTGACCTGAAGCACCGATGGGTCGGAAAGCCACTGGCGATTGTTGACGACAAGCTTGAACTCCAAGGTGCCTTCGGTCAGGGGGCCAAGATAGCCTTCCCACACGTGCGGAACATTCGTGACACTGAGCTTGTGATAGTCGTCAAAGACCGCGCGATCGCTGATGCCGGTCCAGCCATCCCAGGAGCCGACAGCATGGACGGACTTGGCCTGGCGACTGAAGAACCGAACGCGGAGATAGGGCTGGCCGTCGGTATTCTTGACCAGCACGACGGGACGCATCAACTGGTTGGGGATCTTGGGCGGCCAGGGGGGCTCCGTCAGGGAGAACTCAAACGAGGAACCCATCAGGCCCGCCTGTCCGGGCGTGTTGTCGAAGTCATCCTTGGCACGCGGAAGATCGGATGGTCCGGGCATCCAGCCGTCGGGAGCTCCGTTGACGCAATACTTGAAGATGTGCGTCCCGGGGGTCAGGGGGTAGAAGATTTCGTACACGCCGTTGTCATCAGGTCCGTACATACGGGCCGACGGGTCGGTGACGGTGTAGCCGTCGGATCCGGCCCAGCCGTTGAATGTTCCGGCTAGGTAGACAGACTGGGCATCAGGCGCTTTGACGCGGAACAAGACGCCGATTGGCGTGTGGACAAGCGGCAGTGCCTCGGCCTGCGGCGCTGCCATCATTGCCGTTGGAATCAGTGCCAACAGGCAGAGGAGGATGAAGATCGGATTTCGTTGTCGACGCCGCATGCTCCCAAACTCCTTCATTAAGCTGATTGTTGCGCCTCTTTGTTCTGTTCCCTGAGGTCGGCGCATCGCTCTAAACACTAGGTTTGCATTTGGAAGGTGTCCAGCCAATTCCGACGCTGGAGTACACATCCCGGTCCGTTCATTCTAACAGACCCGCCCGAGGACTGGTGAAGTTTGGACCGTTTCCACTATCCTGCCAAGTGATTTTCTCGGCTAGGACAGTCTCACGGTACGTTTCACAGGTAGAAGGGGCAACAAGAAGTCGTGTAAAACCCGATGATAGATTCGGTCATCCGGATATGAGAACGGGCCGGCATTGAGCCGGCCCGAGTTGCGTTCTTGAAATTGCAGGACTGGGAATTACTTCTTCTTGTCCTTGCCCTTGGCCGTCTTCTCGGCAACCGGCCCCTTGGACTCGATAACCTGGTCGATGAGCTTGTATTGGACCGCTTCGGCCGCGGAGAGGAATTTGTCGCGATCGGTATCCTCGCGGATCTGGTCCATGCTCCGACCGGTATGGCTCGAGAGGATCTCATTCAGGCGATCCCTTATCCGCAACATTTCCTTGGCCTGGATCTCAATGTCGCTGGCCTGGCCCTGCATGCCGCCAAGGGGTTGATGGATCATGACGCGGGCATTCGGAAGGGCGAAACGCTTTCCGTCGGTGCCTGCAGCGAGCAGAACGGCGCCCATGCTGGCGGCCTGGCCAACGCATGTCGTTGCGATGTCCGGCTTCACAAACTGCATGGTGTCGTAGATCGCCAGGCCGGCCGTGACGCTGCCGCCGGGCGAGTTGATGTACATGTTGATGTCTTTGTCCGGATCCTGGCTTTCCAGGAAGAGGAGCTGGGCCGTCACAAGGCTGGCCACCGTGTCGTTGATCGGGGTGCCAATGAAGATGATGCGGTCCATCAGGAGCCGGGAGAAAATATCCATCGAGCGTTCGCCGCGCTCGGTCTGCTCCAATACGAAGGGGACGTCCATTATCGCTTCCTTCCTGTCCTATTTCTTCTGCTCGAGTTGCTTTTTGCTGACTACGATCTGGTCGATGATGCCGTACTCCAGCGCTTCTTCCGGTCCCATGAAGTTGTCGCGCCGGCAGTCGCGCTCGATCTGCTCGACGGACTTGCCGGTGTGATCCGCCATGATCTGGTAGAGCCGCTCGCGCAGGCGAATCAGCTCCTGGGTCTGGATTTCGATATCGAGGGAAACGCCGCGGGCACCGCCGCTGGGCTGGTGAATCATGATCCGGGAATTCGGGAGGGCGAAACGCTGTCCGTCTGCCCCGGCCAGTAGAATCACGGCGCCCATGCTGGCTGCCTCGCCGATCACCGTTGTGGAGACCTGCGGCTTGACCAGTTGCATCGTGTCGTAGATCGCTAGGCCTGACGTGATCGATCCGCCGGGCGAGTTGATGTAGATGCTGATGGGCTTGTCGGGGTCCTGGCTTTGCAGGAAGAGCAATTGCGCGCAAACCAGGTTGGAGAGCCGATCGTCGAACTCGCGGTTGATCAGGATGATTCGATCGACCAGCAGTCGGGAGTACAGATCGAAAACGCGCTCGCCGCGCTCGGTCTGTTCGAAGACGCGCGGAACGGGGATGTAGTAGACTTCATCCTCGTCGTGGGCGACAGGCCGGCGGACGCCCTTGTGGGGCGTCGCCGTTGCCTCGATCGCCTGGCGGACTGCCGGTGGCAAGTCCTGAGGCGTGAACATTACTCGCTGCCTTCCTCGCCGGCCGCTTCACCGGCGGCTTCTTCCTTTTTCTCGACGACCTTGACGGCCGCCTTTTCAATCAGCATGTCGTTGATCTTACGCATGCGAACGTTGGCGCGCAACTCCTCAAGGGCCTTCTTGGCCTCGAGCTGAGCACGAACGGACAGGGGCTTGCGGCCCTGGGCTTCGGCGATGCGTTCGATTTCCTTGTCCAGATCCTCGTCGCTGACTTCAACGTTCAGGTGACGGCCGATCTGGTCGACAATCAGCATCGTCTTCACGTCGCTGCGGGCTTCCGTACGAGCCTTGTTGACGAAGTTCGTCAGCATATCGCGGCCGAACTGACGCAGGCTGATTCCCATCTGGTTCAGGCGGTCTTCGGTCTGTTCCAGCGACTGGTGGGCCTTGTGCTCGACGAGGCTCGGCGGAATGTCGAAGTCCACGCGATCGCGCAGCACGTGGTGGATCTCGGTCAGGGTTTCCTGGCGCTTGCGATCGTCCTCGACCCGCTCCAGTTCCTTGCGGATCTCAGCCTTCAGGTCGGCGAACGTCTCGAACTTGTCGGAAACGTCCTTGGCAAACTCGTCATCGAGTTCGGGCTGGATGCGCTTCTTCACTTCGTGAATCGTGATCGCGTAGTGGTACTTGTGCGAATGATCGCCGTGCGCCTGCTCGATGTCGGCCTCGGCGGTATCGCCCTTCTTCTTGCCGGCCAGGGCCGCCAGGACGCCTTCGGGCATGTCCTGCTTCAGGTTCTGGGAGTAATCATTGTCTCGGCACATATCGGAAATCCGATCGCCGCTGTCCGGATCGGTGACGACGAGATCGTAGCTCAGGGCGTCGTTCTCTTCGAAGGCGGCATCGTCGGCCGCTTCGTAGGTCGCGTTCTGGGCACGGAGGGCTTCGATTTCCTTCTCGACGCGCTCGTTATCGACGGGCTGCTCGGTGACTTCGACTTCGATGCCGGCGAGCGTCTCGTCCTCGACTTTGATCTCAGGACGAATCTCGAGGACGATCTTGGCGACGGCGCTCTTGTCCTCGCCCTCTTCCCAACCTTCGAACCCGGGCTGGGCCAGAACTTCGTAGCCCTTCTCTTCGCCAATCAACTCGGCCAGACGCGGAACCATCTTGCGAACGGCTTCGTCACGGGCCGGACGGCCGTAGTGACTGCGAATCAGAGCGACGGGAGCCTTGCCGCGGCGGAAGCCGGGGATGTTGGCGTAGCGCTTGTACTCGGCGAGGACCTCGTCGACCTGGCCCTTGAAGGTGTCTGCCGGAATCTTGACCTGAACCCGCACCTGGGAGCCCTCGATGGCTTCGGCGCTGAGCACCTCGTGGGGGATCTGCTCATTCTTCTTTTCGATAACAGAGGTCAAGGCCTCGCCTTCGGTCGCTTGGGCCTCGGCGTTTGTCGAAGTTTCTTTGTTTTCCGCCACGTCGGTCTCCTCGTTGTGGTGTTCATCTGCGTGTTTTGGGCCTGGAGCCGGCACCATTGGGGGCAATTCGTAAGCGTATTTCGCGCCATCTTCGGACTGGGAAACGGAGCGAAACCACTGCGCGATTGCAGGCGAATACAGTCGCCGCCAATCGGAGCCCCAACTGCCGCGCATCAAGCAGGGGCGGGAGGATTAGCGATCCCCCCCCTTGCCCATCAAGCAAAAAGCGCCCGAAAAGGCGCGATGAAATGCGGAAAACGGCGAGAAGCGCTCTCTGGAGTGGGCGGATCATTCCGACACGCTCCACGGGATTGTCTGAAGCTGTTGACCCGATGCCCTGGAACAGTCGATCCTGGGGGCAGTGGATTGTCACTCTGGCGATCCCACACATCCTCATTTGATGGGAATACTGGGGGCTGAACAGATAATGATTCGACACCTCTTGATTGCGCTGGCTGTTTCCAGCGCCACGCTACTGCCGGCTGCTCCTGGCAAGGCCGGAACGGTCAGCAAACTGAGTCCCGATCTCCGTGCGGCGATTCAAACGAAGGACTCCGAGGCTGTGCTCGCCACGATCGTCATCGATCGAGATGCCGATCCGGCACCGATCGCCGCTCTGGTAGAAAATGCGGTGATCTCCCGCCAAGTGGGGCCGATCCGGTGGATCGTCTGCAAGTCCTCGCCGGCGTCGCTGGCCCGAGCGGCAGAGCGTCCGGAAGTTCGGAATATCGTGTCCTCAGAGACCTATCAGCCAGCCACGGCGCCTCCGGATCCGGAGCGCGACAGTGCCGCCGAGGCTCGGACGATTGTGCCGCCAAAGAGGCTTCTCTCCCCCGCCGCTCGAACACGAAAGGTCGCGGACATCCACAAGGCTCCTGCCGCCTGGGCCAAGGGCTACACGGGCGAAGGCGTCGTGGTCGCGATCGTCGATACCGGGGTGGATTTCGGACATCCGGACCTCAATGGTACTCAGGCGCGGATCCAAAGCGGACCGTATGCAGGATGGCCGTTCGCGTACGATACTCTCTCAGGATACTATTATGCACTGAATACGACCTACGTGGTCACGCCGAGTAACTTCTGGAACATGACCGGGTACTCAGCTTATGCTGAGACTGTGGCCGTAACCAACCCGGTCTGCGACGGCGGCACCTGCACGGCAGACTTGACCACTCGCGACTCGAATGGGACTGAGGTGACGAAGAGCATCACCTGGCCGGCCACTTCGATGAGTGGTGAGTACCGCTACGGGGTGCATCCGGATCCCTCACTGATCAACATACAGAGTTATCTCGGAACAGGTTATATCGCCGGCTCCGGCATCCCCTCCTTCTTCGTTCTGATCGATGAAGGAGAGTCGGGAGTCTACGATACCGTTTACGTGGACCTGGACGGAGACGGGTCGATGCTCGACGAGAAGCCGATGCGAAAGGGCGATGAGTTGGCCGGAGCCGACTTGGTGGACGCGTCCGGCACGGCGGGAACGGATGGGACGTGGGATATTTCTGCGGGCATGTTGACTTGGATTTCAGATGGAGTGAACACACCCCCTGGCATGGGAACTCTCTATCCGGATTTTGCATCCGTTCCCGACGCGGGCACGCTGGTGGCTTTTGTCAGCGACAGCGACACACACGGCACCGGTGTCGCAAGCGACGTGGCTGCGCAGGGCGTCATTACGGATCCTAATCTCAAGGGGTTGACGAACCCGTTGCTGGCCGGCGGTGCCGATGCTAGTGGCGTTGGGGATCCTGTCATGACGGGAATGGCGCCGGACGCGAAACTGGCGGCCTTCGAGCACGGGCTTCACCTGACGTACGATGCGTGGACGTTGGCTTCCCTCGGTTTTGACGGCCAGCCGCAGACGGGCGATGAGGCAAACATCGTCAACAACTCGTTCGGCTCAAGTTCTGTCATCGAAGATGGCTGGGATTACGAGTCGCGATTCGTGCATGCCATCAATGCCGGCGTTGCGCCGAACACGGCGTTTCTGGCTTCGACAGGAAATGGCGGACATGGATACGGCACGGTCGCAACGCCAAGTGGCGGTTCGATCATCGGTGTCGGCGCGAGCACGAACTATGGCTCGATGACGAACTACGGATTCGTGACCCCAGAGCAGATTACATGGGGGGCCGTGCAACCATGGTCCAATCGTGGCCCGGGCATGGGCGGCGAGATGGGCGTCTCGATTACTGCCGTTGGCGCCTGGGGAACCGGCGCGTATCCGCTCAACGTCATCGGCAATGGCGAAGCGGCCTATCGCGCGTTCGGTGGAACGTCGATGGCGAGCCCGATCGCTTGTGGTGTGCTGGCCCTTGTGCACGAGGCATTTGCAGAGAAGCACGGCCGCTTCCCAACGTGGGAAGAGGCAAAGGAACTGCTGCAGAACGGCGCGCGAGACCTGGGCTACGATCCGCTGACAATGGGCGCCGGTGATGTGGATGCGGATCTTTCAACTGACATTGCTGCCGGAGATTCGTCGGCAGTGACGCCTTCGGAATGGCGAGCAGGCGATTTCGACGGCATGACCTATCCGAGTTTCCCCAACGTCGTCTTTGCTGGCGATTCGACGCAGGAGACGTTCGATGTCACCAATCCGAGCGGATCGAAAACAGACTTCCCGGTGTCGGCGGAACACTTGAAGCGCGTCTATCAGGAGAACTTCACGGTAAATCTCCCTTCGGGCGATCCGCCGGACTTCATCATCCCCACCTACCTTCGCGAATTGACCGACGATATTGCGTTGTACGATCCGGATCTTGTACGCGTCCAGGCCGTCTTCCCGTTCTCGGAGTTCGACGCAGGCAATGATTACAATATCGATAGCCGTTGGCGTGTCTGGCTGTACGATTGGTCGGATCGAAACGGAGATACGAATCTCTGGACCGACACAAACGTCGACGGTATGGTGCAGTCTTCAGAAATCGATATCGATGGCGATGGAATCCAGGAATACACACCGATCAGTGTCGGCTACGTCTCCGGGACATACCTGGAGGCCTCTGCCGGACGCGATGTCTTGAGTCGTGCGAAGGATGGAGTCTTCTTGGGCCTGCAGCGTCGCACGGGGACGAATGCGATGTCGGTTCAAATTCGCATCACGTACTTCAAACGCACTGCGTGGGATTGGATCACTCTGTCGGAGAGTTCCGTCTCCGTTCCCGCAGATGGCGCCTCGAGTTTCACCGCCACATTGTCTGTTCCCGCCAACACTCGCCCCGGCGTCTATCAGGGCATTCTGAAAGTGGGGACGCAGACAGTTCCGATTGTTTCGCAGGTTGCGGCCAACGACGTGGCATTCGATTTCGGTGCTGCCTCGCTGGTCGAACCTGCCGGAGAATATCCCTACGACAATGGTCATGTGATGGGAGGTTTCGATTGGTCCTGGCGCTACGAAAGTGGCGACTGGCGTCTCTTCCCATTCGTCGTTCCGGGCGATACAAAAGCCGGGACACAGATACTCGTGGAGACGAACTGGGATGCACTGCCGACGGATGTGGACTCGTGGCTTTATGGGCCACATTTGGATGAGTTTTCCGACGCGAATCAGGCCTTCTTCGGTCCTTACGGACAGGAGCAGATTGCGGGCAGTGCAAACCTGAACTTGGGCGGTGGACTCTTTGCCGTTGAAACGGCAACCGGCGGACCGACGGAGGCAATCGGCGCGATCGCAGAGCCAGGTTATCATTTCCTGAGCCTGCACAACGTATCGAGTAGCGGCGCGAAGATCGCCGAACCGCTCGTCGGCAGCACGTATGCCATTTCATTCGATCCTTATCCTGCGACCGGCACTGGCAGCACGGGCAGTTGGACGCAGAGCATCACGAGTACACGAGACATCCCGCAGGGTTTGTCCGTATCGGCCTTTGGCCTAAGTCAGCCGGTCCATCTGACCGATCAGACAATCGACCAAGACGATCCCAACAACGTCTGCACCGCGAGCTGGACGTACTCACTGGACATGGCCAACGGCGCCTATTTGAAGGTCGTCACGAGCACCAGTGCGAGCATGGATATCGACTTGTTTGTCTATCGTGATAATGGCGACGGGACGTTCAATTGCGGATCGGATTCACTGCTCGGATCGTCGACGACGTCGACTTCGAATGAAACGGTCGAGCTAAAGCAGGCGCAGTTGCCGGATGGGAAGTACTTCGTTGTTGTGCACGGTTGGTCTGTCCCGGGCGGGTCGCAATTGTTCGATATCGATATCGAAGGAATCTACGGTTCCGGACTGACAATTCCTACGCCTCCTTCTGGTCCAGTGACGGCCGGCACGCCGGTCGAGTTCACGGTCAATTGGTCCAAGCCATTGGAAGGTGAATACGAAGGCATGATCCTCGTCGGACCAAGCAACATCTCCGAAATCCTCCGCATTCCGGTAGTGATCGGCGATAGGATGGCAACCGACGCAGATGCGTGGATGCTTTGGTGAGTTGAATCGATGTTCTGGCTGGGACTCTAAGATCGCGGTCGTAAGACCGACAGGTGCGACAATTCGTCGGTGCCGCCGTGCAACATGATACGGTTGGGCTCGACGATGCCAGGAAGACTCCCCTGAAATATGGGGACGCAGACGACTGAGATCACTCATGATCGGGGCCGCCTCGTAGAGAATGGGGCGGCCCCCTGGCATCTCCGTTGCTCCTCTCAACGCATGTATCAACCACGAGGTACTCAGGCAAGAATGAGGAAAGCCTGACGAATCCCCTGCAAAGGAGACTGAATATGCGTGTGCAAGCCACTCTTCAAAGATACTCTGGAATCTTGTTTATCGCACTCCTGACGAGTGCGACTCCGATTGTGCTGACGGGCTGCGCCGGAAACGAAAAGGATTTCGATGATGCATCCGACAAGGTAGAAGATGCCGCGGACGAAGCAGGCGATCGCGCGGAAGACGCCTGGGAAGATGCCGGAGACGCAATCGAGGATGCCGGCGATGAAATCGAAGATGCGACGGACTGACCTTCTGAAACGGTCGGCGAGGCGCACCGCACTCGGTGCGTTCCCCGCTGGTCTCGTTCGTCTGGATGTGGAAAGGAGATGATCGATGGATTATGGATATTCCCTAGTTGGACTGCTGATCCTTGTGCTCGATGTGGTCGCGATCGTCGACTGCTTGAGTAATCCCAGAAGATCCGTCCTGTCCAAGGTTCTATGGATGCTGGCCATCCTGATCTTCCCATGCATCGGGATGGGCGCCTACTATCTTGTGGGGCGGCAGCCTGGCTGAGCCTCTCCGCGCTCACGAATTCCTAATCGCAGAAGAAGAAAATCCCTTTGCCAATGAGCCAAGGTCTGTGGACGCTTGGAGTCATCGGGGTTGAGGTCCTCCCCGAAGAGACCCTAAGCTGAACAATATCAAATGCAGACAGGCTCAACTCCGGACCCCGGCAAACAACCAAAGAAGCAATGGAGACTGGCCGTTGGGGCGCTGGTGGCGGTGCTTTTGTGCGCCGCGACCTTCCTTTTCCCGATTGAAGAGTGGATCGGCGAGATCCAGGAATTCGTCGGCCAGTTCGGGCACTGGGGCCCGCTGCTATTCGTTGGCATCTACGCAACATGGACGCTGACGACGATGCCTTCCATCCCGATGGCCATCTTATCGGGTGTGCTGTTTGGGCCGTGGTTTGGCGCGCTGTATTCGCTCGCCGGGGCGAGTTGTGGGTCGTCGATGACGTTCTTTCTCGGCCGCCAGTTCGGACAGGACTTCTTCCTCCGTCTTGCAGAGAAGTACCCTGTCATCGAACGTTTGGAACGACTCGCCGCTCAGCGCGATTTCATCGTCGTGGCGATCCTTCGAATCGCTCCCGTCTTCCCGGTGACACTGCTCAATTACGGATTGGGGCTGACGAGAATGCGGTTCCGTTCGTACTTCATCTTCTCGCTTCTTCTGACGATTCCCGGGGCGGCTTTCTATGCCGGTGTTGGTACAGCCATTTCTGAGGCATTCGAGACTGGGCATCTTTCGAGCGCGATGATCTGGTCGCTGGGCGCATTCGGGCTGCTGATCCTGTCCGCAGGCTTCTTCCTGAAGCGCCGCCTCGCTGCCGCCCGCGACGAGTTAGTCTGAGCCTTCCCGATTCTCCCCTGCCGACCACGGAAAAGGATTGAGGGCAAACGCCCTCAGGGAATTCTATGGAGGTACGTTATTCCAAATTCGGAGACCCTGACATGAAACACCGCTTTGCGGCCATGGCCGCTATCGCAAGCTTGTTGCTGATCACGCTGGCTGGCTGCGAAGCCGTCCAGAAAGCCTGGAACGACGTCTCGTTCAAACCGACCGCCCACGTCAAGAGTGCCAACATTCAGGATATGGGCCTCGATTCCTCGACGCTGAATTTCGATGTCGATGTGAACAACCCCTACTCCTTCGAACTCCCGATTTCCGGACTCACCTATGCCCTGGAATCCAACGGTTCGACTTTCGCCAATGGCGAGACGACCTACGATAAGTCAATCCCGTCGCAGGCTTCTGAGACGCTGGGGATTCCCTTGGAACTGAAGTACGACGATGTGCTGAAGACGTTGAAGACGATCAAGCCCGGCGAGGCCTTCCCCTACAACGCGAACATGGCCCTGAAGTTCAAGGTCGCAGGCGAAGAGATGACCATTCCGCTGGCACACTCGGGCTCGATTCCGATCCCGGCGATCCCGAAAGTCGAAGTGAGCGGTATCAATTGGGAAACGCTTTCGCTGACCGATGCGAAGGCGGTTGCGAAACTGAAGGTCGAGAACATGAACCAGTTCGCCGCGACGCTGAATGCGCTGAGCTACGACCTGAACCTTGGCGATGTATCGCTGGCTACGGGCGAACTGAAGAAGGCAATCGCGATGGAGCCGGGCAAGGCTGCTGAACTGGAGATTCCGATCAGCATCAAACCGATCCAGTTGGGCACGGCGGCATTCAACATGATCAAGGGCGACTCGGCATCGTACTCGATCGATGGCAAGATGGATCTGCTGACCGACTATGGTCCGCTGTCGACGGATTATCAGAAGTCCGGAAAGGTTCCTCTGACCCGGTAAGATTCAACAAGAGATGAGACAAAACGGCCGGCCCTCGCGATGAGGGCCGGCCGTTCTTGTTTTAATCAGGGATGTCTGGGCAGGTCACTCTTCATTCGGCATGAGCGAGACGCCGATGTGTGCCGGCTCTTGCTCCCAGGCGCCGGAGCTGATCAGGCCGAGGAACGGAAGCAGGAAGATGCAGCCGCCGATGACATCCAGGATGCCCGTGGTGCTGAGCTTGCGGGATGTCGGGCGATTGATGGAACGATAGCCATCTTTGGAAACGCTGATCATCGATTCGTTCTTGCGGTCGATCGAATACATCAAGGGAGTCGTGCCGGCGAAGTTGCCGTTGATGATGACCTTCGCATTGTCCGGATCGGATGTGACGCTGATGTTCTGTTGTCCGGAGACGAAGAACGAGCAGCCAGCCATGTACGTCGTAAACGTGACCAGCACGATACTGGAAACGATTCGATAGAATGGAGACCGGCCCCTGGGTGTCGCTACTGAGTTCATTGTATCCCCTCCACGTGGGAAAGATTGGCGCTCGTACAAGAGTCCGCTCCAATCAGCCAACATTTTCCCACCGTGTCAAGTGGAGGCACTCATTTGTAGAGGATGGGGATATCTTCGAGTGCGGACAATAGCATGTCATGACTAACGGAATTCGTGGCGAGCAATCCGCCGTGGATGTGGACATCCTCGTTGTTGTACGTCAGTTCTTTTCCGTCCAAATCGGTCACACGCCCGCCCGCTTCGATAACGATGATGTGTGGGGCGCAGGTGTCCCACTCTTTGCATCGCCCGCGCTCGGTCAGGATGTAAAAGTCGGCTTCGGCACGAGCGACTTCTGCCAACTTCACGCCAAGCGATCCGCGGCGGTAGTAGCCCTTCAGAGGAAGCGCTTCGACGGTCGCCTTCAGCCGGCGAGTCATGTGGGAGCGCGAGATCACGGCCGTCAGTTCCGATAATTCCGTCCGGGCCGAGACGTGCATGCGCTGGGGTTCGGCAAAGCGAGCCGACGCCGGATCGGGCTCGTCCGGAGTCCACCAGAAGGCGCCTTCGGATGGTCGGATTTCTTCCTGAACCCAGGCCCCCTGACCGACGATGGCGCTGTACATGCGTCCGGCACGGGGATGGTACACGATGCCGACGATCGGTTCGAAGATGCCGTCTTCGTTTCGCTCAACAAGGCCGATGTGAATGGCGAAGTCATCTCGCCCCTGGATGAAGTCCTGGGTTCCGTCGATCGGATCGATGATCCAGACGCGGGACTTGGCGAACCGGTCGGGATCGCGCTCGAATTCCTCGGAGAGGTAGCCGTAGTCCGTGCGCGGGTAGAGCTTCTCAAGCGCCTGGACGATGATCTGGTCGGCCAGGCGATCGGCATCGGTTACCGGTCCGTCGGGCTTCTCGTACACGTCCAGGTCATCGGCCCGATGGTAGTGAGAAATCCGTCCCCATGCTTCCAGGGCAACGTGAAATGCGGAATTGAGACAATCTTCGTAGCTTGCCAATGGGCGATCAGTCACGGCTTATCCTTCGACGAATTCCTGGCCAGTTCGGCCTGGTGTCTTTCACTAGCCAGTTTCATTCTCGGCGAGAGCATGCGCTGCAGGAGAATGCTGCCGAGGAAGAGAACAATTCCAAGCCCTATCTGGAGCGAGTTCGCCTTCGCCGCGCCGCTGCCGAAGACTGCAAAGATGATCGTCATCGGTGTAAAGCCGATGGCGCTGGCGAGTACATAGGAGCGCATATTCACTTTGCATGTTCCGCAAAGCAATCCCGTCAACGTCGCGTTTGAGAATGGAAACAGGCGAAAGTAGAGCGTCCAGAAGAAGGCGTTCTCGCGGAATCGTTCGCGCATCATCTTGACGCGTTTCCCGAATCGCCTGCGAATCATGCTGGCGAGCATCGAGCGGCCCACCAGATAGGTTCCCAGACAGCCGATTACCGAGGCGATCAATGCAACAGGAATCCCGACCAGGGCGCCAAAGACCGATCCCGCGACGACGCTGATCCAAATACGGGGCATACCAACGACAACGAGCGGAGCCGAAACCAGAATAAACAGAAAATAGGACTTCAGACGCCCGCCGACACTGTCGGTGGAGTTCAATGTGTCTCGAATGTGCTCGATGTTGAACAGGTTTGCTCGAACGGATTCGTGGCGTAGCAGGATAGCCGCGAGAGCGAATATCGCAGCGATCAGCAGGACGCGGATGATGTCCTTGCCGAGTTTCTTCTTCGCCTTCTTCTGATCGGACGATTTGCTCATTCAGTGATCGTTCGGGCGACGCACCCGGTAGTGGAGGACGCGACTCTGCATCCAGCGAACCGCGAAGATATCGCGGATTCCCCGCCACAGGCGGTTGTTGATGCCGTACTTCGACGTGCCGGATGTGCGTGGGCGGTGATTGACGGGAATCTCGCCGATGCGGAATCCCTCCATGCGAACCAGGGTCGGAAAGAAGCGGTGCATTCCGTTGAAGAGTTTGATCCGGCGCAGGCACCGGCGATCGAAGACGCGAATGGAGCAACCCACATCGCGAATCTCCTCCCGGGTGGCCCAATTGCGTACGCCATTCGCCAGACGAGAGGAAATCTTGCGCACGATGCTGTCCTGGCGCTTGGCGCGATAGCCACACATCATGTGGACCTTCTGCTCGCGCATGGCCTCGATCAGGCGGGGGAAGTCGCGTGGATCGTTCTGTCCGTCGCCGTCCATCATGCCGACGATGCCGCCTCGGGCGGCCAGGAACCCGGCTTCGAAGGCAGCCGTCTGACCTGCGTTGCGCACGAAATGGAGGACTCGCAGCCGTGGCTCTTCCGCCGACATTTCGTCCAGGATTTCCGGCGAACGATCACGTGAACCGTCGTTCACCAGCAGGACTTCCCAGTCGTAGGTCGTATCCTTCAGAACGCCGACAAGTTCATCCACGACCTCCTGGATGCACTCCTCTTCGTTGTAGACGGGGATGACGATGCTGAGTTCGGGCCTGGATTCCGATCCTGGCATATTGGCGAATTCCTGAGGGGGCGTTTGCTTACTCTCGCAGCCACGTTGTCCTAGTGGCCCCTCAGACCGTCAATTCGGAAGTTTCCAAACGCCCGACTCCCCTACCGCAGGCTCCAGCCCACGTACGGCCCAGGAGTGGGCGTAGGAGTCGGTGTGGGAGCCAGGAAGTTCGTGATATTCAGAGCCTCGAACTCTTCGTAATGCACGGGGCGGTAGCCATTGGCCTGGACCATACCGGATTCGGGACCGCTGGGATTGTTCGTCCCGCCAAGACCGAGCCCGTCGAAGTTGAAGGTGTCGGCGAGGGGTTCGGGGCCGCCGTGGAGGAAGACTTCGGTGCTCGACGAGCCGCCTTCGACAGTCACCGTGTCGTCGCCGTCCAGACCATTGACGAATAGCCCGTCCGTATCGCCACTGAAAGTCACCGTCAGACCGTCGATCGTCAGCGTATTCCCCGCCAGGTGCCACACGTCGGTTCCAACCTGACCGTTCATCTCCAGCGTATTCGTGCCGGTTCCGCCCGTATCAGTGAAGTCAACGTCGAATGGAACGTGCGGCATGCGAATCTCGAGGTGATCTGAACCGTCATCGCCATCGACCTGCAAGGAAGTGGCGTCGATGTACTTGATGCTCACGTCGGCGATCTTGAGGAAGCCATCCTCGAGGGAAATCAGATCGTCGATGCTTGTCCCTTCGAAGAAAATCGTCGGGCCGGGATCGATCGGCAGGACAACTTCCGTCTGCTCGTAAGAGCCGTTGGGCTTGCCAGGGATAGAGACCGTGGTTTGGCGGAACGTGGGGAGCGTTCCTTCGATGTCCACCTGCAGAACATCGCCCGAAGCCTGTGTTCCACCATTGGCGATGAATGGGGTATTGGAAAATGCACAGGCCAGATCCTCGCCGCCGTCTCCACGGATTTCGGCGATCCCGACTGCATTGGGAGTGTCGAACAAATCGTCTGCGATGTAGTTCGCATTGCGATCGCGAAGGAACTCGCCCGTTTCCGGAGCGAAGACCCCCACATCGTCTGTCCCGTCGTCGTTCCAATCGCCGACGACCGGCTGCTCCAATGTCGTCCCGGCCGTGTAATATACGACTGTGTCCGTGCCGACCTGATAGGTGCCGCTGTCATCAGCATCCAGGCGCCAAAGCCCTGTATATGGTTCGTAGATGCCGATCTCATCCCCACCGACACCGTCCCAATCGCCGATCAGAGGAACGCCTCCGTCGCCCGAATTCGTCGCGAACGTCGTGATGAACTCGTCGCCGATCAGGTTTCCGTTGAAATCGACTGCCCAATTTGCGGTCTGTGGATCGAAGGCAGCGATGTCGTCAAATCCATCGCCATTGAAGTCGCCCACCAGCGGGAAATCGCGTCCGCCGGAGCCAGTGCCAAAGGGGATCGGCGGTTCGGTCCCCAGAAGATCGATGACTCCGTCCCCATTTAAATCGAGATAGAAGTTCTCTCCCAGACGATCATGGGCACCGAGGTCGTCATGATCGTCGCCGTTCCAGTCTCCAACGATGGGAGTCACGCCAGTTCCGAAGACACCTGCCACAAGCGGTGTGTCGTCGATCTGGAGGTTTCCGTTCAGGTCCAGCAACCAAACACCGGAATCGGGATCGAACACGCCAATATCATCGATGCTATCGCCGTTCCAGTCTCCGACGACGGGCGTCTGAGGACCCAGGAAAAAGGCGTAGGCCTGCCCGTCCTCGCGTGTGTTTGGATCGATACTCCCGTTCTGTCCCCAGTCGATCCACCATCTGCCGTTCTGGGCGATTCCAATGTCGTCCGGGGCATCGAACGCCCACTGGCCGACGACAGGTTGTTGGTCGGCAAGTTGCTGGATGATGTCATCGCCTTCGCCGCCCCGAATCGACGCGATGACTGTGGGAATGCTGTAGATGTCGAACTGGTCGCCTTTCGTTCCCAGGTCGACGCTGATGTATTCAAAGCCTTCGTGAACGATGCCGGAGTATGTTCCAAGCCCTGTCACGCGACGGGCCTCAAGGGTTCCGGTCTTCGAAGTCACTGCGATGCTATCGGAAACTGCCAACAGGTCTACCCCACCGTCACCAATCACGCGCAGGTCACCCGCGATCTGAGTCAGGTCACCAGATGTGCCCACTCCAATCCGGTCGTCATCCGGACCGAGGTTCACCAGCACGTCCGTTGTCACTTGGTCGATGCTGACCAGATCATTTCCGGCACCGGTCTCAATAGTAAAAGGCGCACCATTGCCCACCACGGAAACACCGTCTTCGCCAGAGCCGAGCGTGATTGCTCCACTCTCGAATCCCGAGTACATGATCCCTAGAGGTGCCAGGTTCATCCCTTTGATGAAGTTCGTGGAGAGATTCACGGTTCTGCCGAATGTGGAACCGGAGTCGTTGACGACGAGCGAATCCTCGCCATACCCGCCCGTAAGGATCATGCTTCCAGCAATCAGAGTTGTCAGCGGCAGCAGCGTCGTTCCAAACTCGAAGGAATCATTGTCGTCGCCGCCGCTAACTCGGATAAGTTCATTGGATGCGAGACGTTCGACTGAAACAGTGTCGTCTCCTTCAAGAAGGTCGAGCGTCAGCTCTTCAACACCATAGTAGTAGAATCGTTTGAATCCAAAATAGGAGGCGTGTTCTTTGATTAGGATGGACTCCACTCCAGATGTGCCTTCGACAGTCATTCTATCTACGTCGGTCGCACCCGTACCAGTATCTTCCACCTGCTCCTGATAAACGACGGACGGCGGATCGGGATCGAAGTAGAAGAGGTATGTGTCGCTCCCATCCTCGCCATCCTGGTAATAGCCGCCACCGCTTGTTGCGCTGTATGTCTGAACGTAATCATCTCCTGAACCGCACTTCAGGACACCAGTATTCATGCGATCGAGCAGCAGAATGTCGTCGTCTCCGCCCCGGGTGTTGATCTCGATACCAACGAAAGCGCCGGTCGTGAAATCGATCTGATCTGTCGCCGTGGTCATCTGGTAATTCAATACATTGAGAACATCTCGACCCTCGGTTCCGTTTACGAAGAGTTCGTTGAAGGAAGAACCGTCCTGAAAGTCATTAACGATGACGCGACCGCCCAGGTCACCCAGGTCCACCGTAATGATGTCGGTTCCGGATTCGCCGTTGATGTCGAACACATCGTCGGACCCCATCACGTGGATCTGATCGTCATCCGCTCCTCCACGAACGTATCCCTTGCCGGCTCGCAGCGTAATGGAGTCATTGCCATCCTGGGCATTGACATTCGGGATGTCGATCGTGGCCGAGAAACCGATCGTCCGCTGAATGCCCCCGGCGGTGGAAGCGAACACGGCATCGCCCTGCATGTCGAAGATGTCGTTATTCGCAGACCCAAGACAGTAGAGAGCATCGTTGGTATCGGATCCGGAGTCGGTGACTTCCACATTTCCGCAGTCCAAGTCGCAAGGTGCCACGCAGAAATCTTCGCAGGCGACTACGGTGACCGTGTCATCTCCGTCCTCTCCATCTGCCGAGGCGCCGGTCTCGTCCACCTTGTGGAAGACAATCAGATCTCCACCTGGGCCGCCGAAGGCACTGATGTAATCGTCTGTGCCTTTGACCTCCAGCCCGTCCGCCATGTCACCCAGGAGGAAGAGGAACATCCCAACATTCTGATTCGGTACAGTCACGGTGTTGGTGCCTGATCCGGAAGTTCCAGCCAGCCTATTTCCGGTCAGCACAATGATGTTGTTCGCGTCGTGCAATTCATAGGCGTCGGAGAGGATGTAGAAGTCGAGCGTAAGAGCATTGGACTCGCCATCATCGGCGACGAAAATGCCCGTGCCGTCGGAGATGTCCAGCGTCGCAGCGGGAACTCTGCTGGTCAGACCAAGGATGGTGAACCCGATAATGAGAAGAAGCGGGGAGCGGAGGAACGAACGGTGCATGACTATTCACCTGCCGGCCCATGGGCGGGCAACAAAGATTGACAATGACCGCATGTGGGCGCGGTCAGGGGACGCAGCAAGACAAGCAAGATCTTAATATAGAAAGAATGTAGGACGCTCCCGGCGGTCGGGCAACTCAAAATGGGGTGAACGCTGGTCCAGTTTGTCCCGTCCCGGTGCAGCCTGGTGCTACGGTTCGCCTGCCCATGATGCTTTTGCTTGAAGCCCTGGGGTGGGGCGAGGAATGGAAGGACAAGACTTTGCGCTCACTTCTCTTCACGAAAGGATCGGCGGCAGCGCTTGTTTCTCATCTTTGTTGTCACAGTCATCGCGGCGGGCACCAGCTTCCTATGCAGTCTGATGGAGGCCGCCCTGTATGCCATCCCGCCGGGCAAGATTGAGGAACTGCGCCGTCAGGGTCATGTCGGTGGAGTGCGGCTGGCCCGCCTGCGCGAGAAGGTCGATGAACCAATCTCTGCGATCCTGACGCTGAATACGATCGCCAATACGGTCGGCGCGACGGTCGCCGGTGCGCTGGTGGGGCATCACTATGGCGATGTGGCCGTTGCTGTTTACTCTGGTATCTTCACACTCATCATCCTCATTATCAGCGAAATCATCCCGAAGACCCTTGGCGTGACGTATGCGGACCGCCTGGCTCCTTCGCTCTCACTGCCGATGGTCACGATCATCAAGGGGCTGTTTCCGTTTGTCTTGCTGAGCCAGCGGATCACGCATTCGATTCGCAAGAATGTTTCGGAGGAATCCAGCGCACCGAGCGAAGAGGAAATCCTGGCTCTGGCGGAAATGGGTGCCCGGGCGGGGACGCTTCTGCCGGAGGAGGCGCGCTGGGCAATCAATGCGCTCCGCCTGAACGACGTGACCGCCGGGGATCTGATGACGCCACGAACCGTGGTCTACATGCTGTCGGCCGACCTGCCCCTGAACGAGGTCAAGGAGCACTCGGAACATTGGACATACAGCCGCCTGCCGGTCGTGAAGGACAACGACCCCGACCAGGTCGAGGGCGTCGTCCATCGCCGCGACGTGTTTGATATGCTGGTGCATTCGCCGCGCGAGGAGTTGGAAAGAACCACACTGCGCGACCTGATGCACCCGGTCGTTCTGGTCCCCAAGACGGTGAAGTGCCACGAGCTCCTGAAGCGATTCCTGGAAGACCGCCAGCACTTGATCTGCGTCACGAATGAGTACGGCGGGATCGAAGGGGTGATTTCGCTGGAGGATGTTCTGGAGTACCTGCTGGGCGAGGAGATCGTTGATCTGCACGATCAACACATCGACATGCAGGACGTGGCCCGTCAGAAAGCAGAGCGTCGTTTACAGAAGTTCCGCATGAACCGAGGCGCGAGAAATGCGGGGGACGACACGGATCAGGATCTGGGCTAGGGTGTGAATCGGCGTGAGGGACTCGCATTTTCCCCTTTACCGCCAGGGGTGGGCGGTGGTTCACCCTTGAAGCCCGAACGGGAGCATACGTATTATGGGTTTCTCGCCGGAGAGGCTGGAGGCCATTCACACAGAAAGGAAGACTCCATGACGAAAGCTGAACTGATCGATATCGTGGCAGAAAACGTGGAAGGGGTTTCGAAGGCTGACGTGACCCGGATTCACGACAAGGTTTTTGAGACGATCGCGCGGGCTCTGGAAGTCGACGGCAAGTTTGCCGTGGCCGGCTTCGGTAGCTTCGAGGTGAAGTCGCGCGCCGAGCGCAAGGGACGCAACCCGCAGACCGGACAGGAAATTACAATCCCGGCCAGCAAGAGCGTTTCCTTCCGCCAGGCAGGTGCACTGAAGGAAAAACTGAACAAGTAATCGGATCGACATTCCGATTTTGCGTCCCTGGGCATTCGCTGTCCGGGGACGTTTGCTTTAATCTCTCCCGTGCCGTTTCTGGAGTGCGACCCACAGAATATCCACGTCGGAGGGATTCACGCCTGGGAGGCGCGATGCCTGGCCCAGCGTCGCGGGACGGAAGTGCTCGAGCGCGAGCTGAGCCTCTCGCCTCAACGAGCGAATCGAGGCGTAGTCCCAGTCCTGCGGCAAGTGCACCTCCTCGCGTTCTCGCATGGCTTCGACGCGTCGCAACTGCTTGCCCAGGTAGCCGGAGTACTGCGTCTCGGTTTCGACAAGCTGGCGGTAGCGCTCGCGTAAATCTGCGGGAACGCGATCTTCCAATGGACCCACGAGTCGTTCAAACTCATCGACCGTGAGATCGGGACGAGACAGGACGCGCGAGAGCATCAATGCCTTGTCGGGGCGCTCGAAACCGATCTCGTCCGCAACCTCCCAATCGACATCGGAATGCCTCAGTGGCATTTCGTCGAGCCTCTCGCGCTCTGCTTCGACAGCATCGCGGAGCAACATTGTGCGTTCGTACTCTTCCTCTGTGATCAAGCCAACGCGATAGGCGTACGGAGCCATTCGCAAGTCCGCGTTGTCGCAGCGAAGGATCAGGCGAAACTCCGCGCGACTGGTGAAAAGGCGATAGGGCTCACGATGGTCTTTGGTCAAAAGATCATCAACCATCACGCCCAGGTAGGCTTCATCGCGTCGAATCTCGAGGGGCTCCTGCTGCTTGATCGAAAGTGCGGCGCTGATTCCGGCGAGAAGTCCCTGGCCTCCGGCCTCCTCGTAGCCACTGGTGCCATTGATCTGACCGGCCAGGTAAAGACCCGGGACGCTTTTGGTCTCGAGTGTCGGATGCAACTGGCGCGGAGGCACGTAGTCGTATTCGACAGCATAGCCGTACAGAAGGAATTCGACGCGCTCGAGACCGGGAATGCTCCGCACGAAGTCTTCCTGTACCTCCCGCGGCAGACTTGTGGAGATGCCGTTCGGGTAGATCGATTCGCCATCGCGCGTTTCCGGCTCGAGGAAGATGTGATGGCTTGTGCGCTCCTCGAAACGAACGACTTTGTCTTCTATGGAAGGGCAATACCGTGGACCGACGCCTTCGATCACGCCCATGAAAAGCGGCGATTGATCGAGGCCACCGCGAATGATTTCGTGGGTCTTCTCGTTAGTGCGCGTGATGTAACATGGGACCTGCGGCCGGTCGATGCGGGGAGTACGAATGCTCATCGGCGGGGCTGGCTCGTCGCCAGGCTGCAACTCGCAGACGGAGAAATCGATCGTAGAACGTCGCAGGCGCGCGGGCGTCCCTGTCTTGAGTCGTGCCGTCTCGAGCCCAAGGTCGAGAAAGGAACTTGCAAGGCGCTTCGAAGCCCGTTCGCCGATGCGTCCCCCCTCCGTCCTCACCATTCCACAGTGCATGACTGCATTCAGGAATGTTCCCGTCGTGAGAACCAGCGCTCGGCACTTGAGTCGAATGTCATCTGCCGTGACAAGGCCACAGATACGTCCGCCGCTGGTCAGTATCTCTGCGCCTTCTCCCTCGATGATGGTGAGATTCTCGACAGTCTCCAGGTACTCCTGAACCCACGCCGGATAAAGATCCTTATCGATCTGCGCGCGAGGTGCCTGAACGGCAGGTCCTTTTGAACGATTGAGAAGGCGATACTGAATGCCTGTCTCATCCGTTGCACGAGCCATCACCCCGTTGAAAGCGTCGATCTCTCGAACGAGGTGACCTTTGCCAAGTCCGCCGATTGCCGGGTTGCAGGAAGGCCGTCCGATGGCGGCTTTCTCCATCGTCAGTAGCGCCGTCGAACAGCCCATCCGCGCTGCCGCATGGGCTGCTTCGATTCCGGCGTGTCCGCCGCCCACAACCAGCACATCGAATGATCGTTCCGTCATGTCCAATTCACTTCGAAGAAAAGGGGCGGCAGCTCTGAAGCCGCCGCCCAAGGATGAATCCGTTCTTCGACTTCGAGATTACTCTTCGCTCTTGGAATTCTGATCAAGTTCTTTCAGATCGTCGACCAGGATAACCACATCGGCATCTTCAAGAAGATCCTGGGAAACGCTGTCGCGCGCTTCCTGCTCTGCGACACGGGACAGGCGAATTCCGATCTCCTGCTTGGCGTCTTCAAAGGGCTTCACACTCTCGGCTGTCTTCTCGCCGATCCAAAATGCATAGACGCGATCGCCGATTACAACCGGGCCGTAGATTGAATTCTCCTCGGCATCTTCAATCAACGTTTCGCCGAAACCATCGAGGAAGTGAACTCCGACAGCTCCCATCTCCCCGCCCTTCTGAGCATCTGGCCCCTCGCCAATGGTGCGCGCCTTGTTCGAGAAGGCCTCTGGACTGGTTACATCGGCGAGTTTCTTGGTAACGCGATCCTTCTCTGCATCCAGAATCTCTGCGCGCTTCGCCTCGTCAGCACCGTCCGGAATCGGAGGGGCGACATAGAACTGCCAGACTTCAACTGTGGCAGGCTGACGATACTTCTCGATGTTCTTGTCGTATTCGGCACGCAGAACTTCCTCAGAGGGTGCTTCTACCTGCTCTTGGATTTCGGACCGATAATAGGCATTCGAGTAGAAGATATCGGCGAGAGAATCGATCTTCACCTTGAGCTCGTCGCTATCCATAATGCCTTCGTGGTCCATGCTCCATTTGAAGAGTTGCTGGCGCATGCGAGGAAGAGTGCTCAGCATCTCGACGCGCTCCTCGATCGGCGTGTTTTCGTCAATGTGGGTACCGTAGTCGGCAAGGAAGTCACTGACTGGATACTCGAAGTCCTCGGTCTTTACGAGGATATCGCCCGCGTACTTGTCATCGAAGATATTGGCGAGCGCTTCCTCGTTGATATCGATTCGGTCGCGGAACTGCAGGAAGAGACGCGAGAAAATCTCTCCAAACTTGGCGATTTGCATCTCCCGCCGGACAGCACGTTTGGCGGCTTGGTCGACTTCGTTGTACGGTTGATAGCCTTTCTCAAGGTGCTGCTCGCGATAGACGATTTGCCAGCCGTGCTTGGTGCGAATGGGTTCGGAGAATTCACCATCACCAAGAGCCTCAAACGTCTCGGAAATTAGCGGCAGAATTTCCTGTTCGCTGTTCGGATCGACGACAATCAGACGCCCTGGCTCCTTGCTGTCCGAATACTCTTTCGCGACGTCCAGGAAGTCCTCGCCGTCCTTGAGTTTCTGATAGGCTTCGTCGATCCTTTGCTTTGCCTCTTCGGCTTTTTTTCCAGCCACGGGAACGAGCAGTAGTTCGCCAGTCTGCAGTGCCTGCGCAGGCATTTCCTCGCCATTCACGTCGATGACCTTGTCTGCCCGAGGCTTCTTTGTAGCGTCGTCGAGAATCTTGTCCGCCAGCGAAGCGTCGCCGGCGATCTTCTCTGCAATGCTCTCAAGCGTGTCGCCATCCTCGACCGTGTAGAAACGGTAGGTCGGAATGAAGATATGGCGCATCTGGAGTTGCTCGGGACGGCTGTAGTCCGACTTGTGCTCGTCGTAGTAGGTGCGCATCTGCTCTTCGGTTGGCTCTGGAAGATCCGACAAACCCATCTTCTCCACCCACATGTTACGGGCAAAGCGCTGCTTCTCGCGATCGAGGTGTTGCTGCTCGCCAGGGCTAGGCTTCAATCCGAGTTCACGTCCCTTTCGGGCCGCGGCCTGCTCAGTCGCCCAGGACTTGATGGCCATTAAGACGCGAGGCTTGGTGGCATTATTAATATCAAAAGACATCATTCCCTGCGATCGCAGGATGGCGGGCGGATAGTCATGAACCATCGCGTTCCATTCGCCTGCAGTATAGGTCTTGCCGAACGCCTCGAAGATGGGATCCTCGTCCGCAAGATTGAGAGTAGCAGTGTCGATTGCCTCGACCTTCGCGGAAGAGACCGCCGCCGGTCTCGAGTCCTGAGCAAATGCCGAGGGGGCAATTGCGGCTGCGAATGCCAGGACGGCCGCCGCGGTTGCCGCTGCACGTGAAAGTCTGCGAATCGTCTGTTTCCGAGTCATGCTTGTGAACTCCTCGTCTTGGGTTCGATAAGGCCCGCCATGGGCCGGAATGGGCGCATTGTCCGCTGATTCGACTGCGGTCTCCCCCGCCGGGTTAGAAGCGGAAGGGTAAATCCTTCAAATTCAGTGCTCTCGTCACTCATCATCCCCAGTTTTCGAAGCTGGGCTTTGCTCTCAACCGGGGGCGCCGATTTCGGGCGATGGCGGCCCGGGAGGCAAGGAAATTCCGGCTGGCAGGCTTCGCTCTGAATCATCATCGGCGGACGTCTACGGCTTCGATTGACGGATGATTGAAACGATCAGCCAGAGGGACAGGAATCCCGTCACGACGAATCCCACAATGCCAATCAGAGGAATATCGTGCCACGTCGGCGGCACTCCGGACAGCACAATCACCGAGGAGCCGATCACCAGGGAACCGACGAGAATCGCCAGTGATAATCGGCTGCTGACTTTGTCCAGCATCGTCAGGAGCGGCTCCAGCCCGGTCGGTTCGAACTTGATGTCCAACCGCCCGCGCCGAATGGCGGAGAAGAACGTCCGCATCTGACCGGGAAGCTCTCTGAGGAAGTGCAGCATCTCGCCGGTTGCGTCCATCGTGTCCTGCGCAACCCGCAACGGATGCTTTCGAGCGCGTTGGAGCCGGCGCAGCATCGGCTCGGCCTCTGCAATCGGATCGAATTCGGGATTCAGCATCCGCCCCAGTCCTTCCACGGTGCTAAGGGCTTTGACGACAAGCAACAGGTCCTGCGGAAGGCGCATACGGAAGTCGCCGAGGATCTCAACCAACTCCCGCAGCAAGCGCCCCAGTTCCATCTTCTTCAGCGACTTGTGGAAGTGCTGGTTCATGAAGTGCTCGAGCGCCTTCTCGAGCTTCTCCCGATCGGGTTCCGTATCCCAATTCGAGAGACGTACAAAGGACTTTGCCGCGAGCACCTCGTCGCGCTTCGCAATGGCGGTGACGAGGTCTGCGAACTCCTCGCGTTCGCGTCGGCTGAGATGACCCATCATGCCGAAGTCGAGATAGCAGATCGTGCCGTCGCTCATGACCAGATGATTCGCTGGATGAGGGTCGGCGTGAAAGAAACCGAACACCAGAATCTGTTGAATCATGTACTTGTAGCCGCGATGCGCGATCTGGTTTGGATCGAAATCGGCCTTGCGCAGCTCTTCGATGTTCGAGGGTTTGATCCCCCGAACGAATTCCATCGTGAGCACACGCGGCGAGGTCAGATCGTGGTACACCGTCGGGACATACACGCCTTCTTCGTGACGGAATTCGCCGAGGAAGGCCTCCATATTGGCGGCTTCGGTGGTGAAATCGAGCTCGTTGTGGATCGTCTGAGAGAAGTCCTCGATCACCTTGGAGGGATTGTGGGCTTCCATCCCCTCCATGTGGCGCTCGGCGAGTTCCGCGAGGTGAAACAGAATATCCAGATCGGTCTCGACGATACGCTTGATCCCGGGACGCTGGACCTTGACGACGACTTCCTTGCCGTCTTTCAATTTCGCACGGTGGACCTGACCGATCGATGCGGCCGCGATCGGAGTCTCCTGAAAGTCATCGTACACCGACTCGATCGACTCGCCCAGATCCTCCTCTACAATCTTGCGAACTTCATCGAACGAGAAGGCAGGAACGTGGTCCTGCAGTTTCTCGAATTCGACGACAATTTCTTCGGACAAGATGTCAGGATGCGTGGAGAGAATCTGGCCAAGCTTGATGAACGTCGGGCCGAGTTCCTCGATCGCCATGCGCGTCCGTTCGGCGGATGTTGCCTTCTGAATGGCTTCCGACTGGTCGCCCCGGGCGATCAGCTTCAGCCCCTTCTCGACATAGCTCTCCAGGTTCAGGCGCTCGACAAGATCGTCGAATCCATACTTGAAGAGCACCGCAAGAATCTGGCGGTAGCGCTGGGCGTGCAAATAGGTTCGTTCGATAACTCGGATGCTGTTGAGCAAGAAGTTCCCTCCGAAGGCGCACGAGCATTAGGACGCCATTGAAAGATGGAGCAAATCCAGAACCAATTGCGACTGAGTGTACCCCAACCGGCCAAACAGCTCAACCCGTTTGTTTTCAACTATTTATGGCGAACAAAATGACGATCCAGGAGGTGAAAGCGTTCCCCCAGCGGACACCCTGCGGGACAGGTGCGCCGTCTTGCCTCAGTTGACCGGTTTTCGTCCGCGCACCGTCAGAAGCGTTGCCGAATGGAACCCGATATCGTGGAGACGCGCGCGAATTTCTTCCCCTCGACGGCAGAAGTGCTCTCGGTTCGCCGTTTGACCCGCGCGTTCGAGGTACTGGTCGATGACCTTGTCCAGGTGTTCTAAAGTCTCCGGCGCCTTGGGATCAGGGGTGAGATCCTTGTGGTCAATGACCACTTCGACTTCGAGATTCGACCACTCGAGCAGTTCCAAGAGCTCCGCTCGCCGGAAGGTCTTGAAGTGACTGATGCCCAGCGAGCGGTCGATCTCTCCCCACCAATGGTGCATGATCGCGTGGGTCTGCTGAGTCTCCGTCAGGTCATCGCGATACATCTCCGTCAGCAGGAAGGTTCCGCCGGGGCGAAGAACACGGGACATCTCGCACATCGCGGAATATCGATCGGCGAGGTGGTGGATGGAATTGCAGATTCCGACAGTATCGAAGCTGGCGTCCGGCAGGCCAATCCTCGCGGCACTCATTTGCAGCAACTTGATGTCGCGCTCGCCGAACAGCTCTTGAGCCTGCTCGAAGCCCTTGTCGGATTCATCGATGCCGGTCACCGAGCGCACATCCTGCAGATTCTCCATCATCCAGTGTGCAAAGAATCCACGGCCGGTGGCGACATCGAGAATATCTCCGCCGAATTGACCGGCTGTCAGTTGCTCGTGCTTATCCATGAGAAATCCCCTCCGACGTGTGGTACGCAGCGGAGGGGATGATGCTTCAAGTTCTGGAAAGTGTCGATCGCGGATCAGTCTTTCAAGACCCGGTCAATCTTCCCAATCTTCAACCGGTTCGCAATCTCGAAACCGGGGCCGCGCTTGGATTCCACGATGAAGAGGTCGATCCCCTTGTCGCTGGGCTTCTTCGACTCAACCAGCGTGGGCTCTTCCACGACGCCGACGGCGGAGCGCTCCAGGTACTTGGCGAGCGTTTCCTCGGGGCGCGTCGAAAAGACGGCCAGCAGCAGCGCCAGGTTGCATGTGCCGCTGTTCACGACCACGCGAAAAACTTGTCCATCCTCATCCTTATATTTCATCGTTCGCATCCTTTTCGCACTTCGTTGCCTGTGAATAAAGGGAATCGGGCGGGCCGCGGGGTCAAGGGAAGACGCCCACCAGTCTCGATTGCACTGCATGTCCAGCCAGGATAACGTTCAGCCAGCTCCGTCGAGGAATCCGTGAATGGAAGACCTACGCCCGCTCTCGCCCCCAGGCAGCACACAAGATCCAGATCGCAAGCCCCTGACCGTATCAGAACTGACGGCCCAAGTGCGATTCCTACTGGAGGATCGGTTCCCGCGGGTCTGGGTCGAAGGCGAGATCAGCAACTGGACGGTGGCGGCTTCCGGTCATGCCTACTTCGCCCTGAAGGACGGCGGTGCAGTCTTGAGTTGCGTGATGTGGCGGTCGTCGCTGTCGCGTACCTCCGCCCAATTCCGCGATGGCGACCAAGTGGAAGCACGCGGTCGGCTGAGCCTCTTCGAGCGCCGCGGCCAGTACCAGTTGGTCGCCGATTCTCTGCAGCAGAAAGGCGCTGGCGCGCTTTGGCAGAAGTTCCTGGAAATGAAGGCGCGACTTGAGGCGGAGGGCCTCTTCGACCCGGATCGCAAACGTCGAATCCCCACCCTGCCCAATTCGATCGGCATCGTGACATCTCCAACAGGTGCTGCAGTGCGCGACATGCTGAACGTGCTTAAGCGCAGGGCGCCCGGCATTCCGGTGACGATCTGGCCGGCGAAGGTGCAAGGGCGGGGAGCAGCCACTGAGCTCATTGAGGGCGTGCGCAAGTTGGGCGGCTCGGGACGGATCGATGTGCTCATCATCGGCCGGGGCGGCGGGTCGTTGGAGGACCTGTGGGAGTTCAACGATGAGGGCTTGGCGCGCGCGATCGCGGCGTGTCCCGTGCCGGTCATTTCGGCGGTCGGGCACGAGGTCGATTTCTCGATCAGCGATTTTGTCGCGGACCTTCGCGCACCAACGCCCTCGGCGGCGGCGGAACTTGTCAGCGCGGATCATGCACAGTTCCAGGCGCGAATTCGCGATCTGACAGAGCGGACGGAAAGAGCGATGATGTCTCGCCTGAGCGATTTGCGCCATCGCGTGCGGGCGGCGACGTCGAGCTATGCCTTGCGCGAGCCGGAGACTCGCCTTCGAGAAGCGCAACAACGTGTGGATGATGCACTGCGGCGACAGGATGATGCAGTGCATGATCGATTGCTCGAACACCGCCATCGTATGAAGCGCGCATTGGCGGCAATGCAGGGACACGATCCGGCGCTCATTCTGAAGAAGGGCTATGCCATCGTTCGTCGCGTGAAGAACGGACGTGTCGTGACGACGGCGGAGAAACTGAAACCCGGGCAGCACGTGCGAACGGAGTTCATCGATGGGACTGTGCGATCTGTGATTACGGACGACGCGCCGGATCTGTTCGAAGGCGCCTGAGTACAAAGAACGGCCCCCGCAAGACGCGGGGGCCGAGTTGTTTCTTGCGCTGGAGTGCGACGTCTTACCGGACCGGAAGCGTCGGCACTTCGGAGCTATTGATGGCCCACAGATAGAGCAGGCGAGCATCGAGCACGGTGATCTGCGAGTCCATGTTGACATCGAAAGTGTCGTACTGGCCGCTGTTGATGATTGTGCCCATGACGATGCGATAGAGCAGGATGGCGTCGGTGGAGTTCACTGCGCCGCTACGGTTGACGTCGCCGAACAGGGGCTTGTCGCCCGAGTTGGTCGGATCACTGTCCTGCTCGATCTCGAGGACGTCGTCGAAGCCATCGCCATCGAGGTCGCCCGTGGAGACCATGATGGAGAAGGTGTCGAGGAAGGATCCGCTCTCGGTCGTGGAGCGGAAGCCGTTGAACTGGGTCACGCCACTGTCGCGGAAGCCGAGGTTGCTGAGGTACGTGCTGCCGTCGACGAGGCAATCCCAGATCTCGTTCGTGTAGTCGACGCGGAGGACGATGCGTGTCCAGGAGTCATTCTGGTAGTTCACGCCGCCATCGACGTAGCTGGCGCCCGTGTTGCCGGTGCCGTCGCCGTCGAGGCAGGAAATCGTGTAAGTGTCAACGCCGGTGGACTTGAATGCGATGACAGCAGAAGCTGCGGGATCGTCCGGGGGAAGCTGGGGAGCAGCCGCACCAGGGCCCTGGTGGTAAGCTTCGATGAAGATCGAGTCGAGGCCCGAGCCGTCCATGGCGAAATCGATGGAAGAGGCGGGGTCCTGGACGACGTACTGTCCGCCCTGGTGTGCGCCCGCGTCGGCTGCGATGGAGGCAGTGCTTTCAAGGACGGCCCAACCGCCCTGTCCGTCGAGATCGCCGACGGTGAAAGCTGTTCCGCTCGGGTCTCCGCTGGCCTCGAAGCCAGTTTCGTACACCGCGGCGGCGCCGCCGAGAACGGGGAGCGCCAACCCGGCAGTCAGCAGTGCAGCAAGTTTGATCCGATTCACGATAGTATCTCCCTTGGGAGCGAGGGTGGCCGTTTTCTCCGGCGTTGGAAGCGATTTCCGGGTCCGAGATTTACAAGGCCGATGTCCCATGCCCTCCGTCTATATGGTCAAAACAGCCATATATGAACACGGGCATGGCGGGCGTGTCAAAGCCTACGTGCCATTCTCGTCCTCTTAATTCTCCCCGTCTAGCGCTTCCATGCTTGGAACCAATGTAGAAACCCACTGAAAGGACGGCAATCAGAATTTTCCTCTCCGACCGGCCTTTCCCACACTGTTTGACGGCTCCACACCCGGTTTCCGGGCCTCTACCGCTGGATTCCGTTTCCGACTGTGTAAGCAAGAGTGATTCCGGATGTGAAATGGGTCCGATGGAACTCCAGAAATGGCTCCTGACCGGCAATTGACTTGCGCAAGCGACACCCGTCCTTGATACTGCGATCTACCAGATTCAATGGGGAGTGGGAATAATGGAATTCCGTCGATCCTGCACGTTATCGAACGTCCCGGCAGTCCGGCCGTTCGTTCTGGATGAATCGTGGTCTCTCTTCGCCGGACTTGGATGAGGTAGGGTGATCTCATGAACCGGACTCAGCGACTGCAACTGGCCTCGACGTTTGGGCTGATTGTAACGTGCTTGCTGATCGTCGTGGGGTTGATTGCTCTGTCGAGAGACTCCTCCCCCACGAATGATTCCGAGGCCCAGACTCATTCCGTGGAGGCGGAAAGAACTCATCAAGTTCCGGCGAATCCCCAGCCGACTCCGTCTGTGACGCGTGCCAAAGAGCTCGATCCCGATCGCTTCTCTCCGCCGCCTGTTTCGGCTGACCAAGCTTTGGTGTTTGGCCGAGTATTCCTGCCCGATGGCGAGACGCCCGCCCCAGGGGCGAGTGTTCGAATGGTTCAGCCGGGTAGGCCCGGTGTGGATGCGGTGGCGGATGATTCCGGCTGGTTTGCCCTTCTCACGGATTCGGAAGATGATGCACTTCTGATTGCGACTCGGGATCTTCTCCGCGCGCCGGCATCGAGGCGCAATGAGTGGTTCCATCCGCGCCTTGGCAAGCAGCACGGCCCGGTGAATCTCGTTCTCGCCGAAGGCGCCTTGCTGACTGTGGCCGTGGTTGATGCGCAGACAATGGCGCCCGTATCCCGCGCGCGTGTGATCCTGGATCAGGGCGATGAGCGAACGACGGACCGGGAGGGTCTGGCGGAATTCGACGCCTTGCCTCCGGGCGAGTGGCAGGTGCTGGTCATGGCGAAGAATTACGCCGCGGAAATCAAAGCCGGATCGGTCAGTTCAGGTGCAGGCCTTTGGATGGTCGTGGAATTGGATCCGGGCTGCGCTGTGTATGGCCAGGTCACCAACGAAAACGAGGAACCCGTGGCCGGGGCGACACTCTCCTTCATGCAATCGAAGAACTCGATCTTGCTCGATGCCACGCGTGCAATCACCGACTACGAGGGTTACTATCGCCTGGAGAGCTTTCCCCGTGGGCAACGGAATCAAATCATGGCATTTGCGCCTGGATACAGCCTCTACTCAGAGCCGGAAATGCTCTTGGTGGAGGAATCGGAGTATCGCCTGGACATTACTCTGAAGCGCGGCCCGGCGTTGGTTGGCCGGGTGATCGCGATGGATAAGACACCGATCGCGGGCGCGCTGGTTGTGGCTGCGCCCAGGTGGCAAACCCGACAGGAAGCCACAACAGATTCGGAGGGACGCTTCCGATTTGATTCGATTGGTACCAGCAATCCCTGGTTGACCGTGATCGCCGAAGGCTACGCCGGGGCTAGCAGGAATTTGGATTCCATCCGAGGCGAGAATCCAATCAAAGTGGAGATCATGCTCGAGCCGGGAAATTGGGTGGGCGGACGCGTGATTGATCCGGAGGGCAACCCGATTCCCTCCGTTGCCGTCAGCGCCAATTCGATCAGCGGTTTCATCGGCATTCTCAATGTTCGAACGGATTCGAATGGTCAGTTTGTTTTGCGCAACCTTCCAAAGGATGTGGGCTTCTGGTTCGAGCCCTCAGACGAGAGATTCGCAAGCAACTCACGGGTATTCCTCGAACTCAACCAAGACGACAACGAAGTGACGCTCTCTTACAGCGGTGCGATCCGCGGCCGCGTTCTTGATAATTCGACTGGCGATCCGATGACGCGATTTAGTGTCCGACTGGCGCAGGGGTCGCGGGACGGAAATTACACGCAGCCCTATGCACGCCTGGACGAATACAACATGAACCAGGGGACGCAGTTCGAATCGCCCGATGGAACGTTCGAACTCTTGGGGCTTACTGCTGATGCCTCTTATCGCGTAATTATCACGTCGGAGAGTTGCAGCCCGACCTTGTTTGATCTCCAAATCGCCAGGCCCTCGGATGAAGCGATACGGGAGGAGTTCGCCGTCTCGTGCGACAAGTTGGACTTCGCCGGCGTGGTTGTTGATGATGCAGGAAAGCCCATCCCGGGCGCCGATGTGATCATGTTCTCCCCGTCGTATGGATTCAGCATCGATTCTGAACAGCTTTCATTAGAACAGATTGTGCGTTCCTATATTAACTCGAATGCGGAGGTGATGAAGGATGCTGTCACCAATGCACGCGGCGAGTTCTACTTCGATGGCCTGCCGTCAGGGATGCCACTTTACCTGCTGGTACAGGCGAGAGGAATGCGAGGCCAGTTCCTTGAAGATATGCAGCTCTATGCGCCTGAGGATCGTGAATCGCTGCGCATCCAGCTCGCTCCTGCAGGAGTGATCTACGGAAAAGTTATGGACGAGCGATGGAGCGAGCACGCGCAGGTGTATGTCTACAGTCTGCAGGTTTCCGGCGGATGGCTCCAGAATGGGGTCTCAGAAGGCGCTGATTTTCGCTTTGAGGGACTTGCAGCCGGGGACTACCTGGTCTACTCCGGGAAGTGGACAAACCAGGATTCATTCTGCGCCCACCGCGAAGTGCACTTGGAGCCAGGCGATGAGGTCGAGGTGCGATTGGCGGAGGATTCGCTGGCCGAAGTGCGCGGCCGCATTCTCTTCGGCGATCGGCCCATGGCAAGCGGTGCAGTGGCACTGAAACCGATCATCGGCGGGATTTGGATCAATGCCATCCGAATAACAGATGAGGAAGGTAGATTCCAATTCGAAGACGTCGAACCGGGGCCGTATGAAGTGATCGCCGTCGGGGGCACCCCGAGTGGCTATGGCTCTCCCAGCGATTCAGACGAACGCGAGATCATCGAGGTCGGATCCGCTGACATCGACCGCGATTTCGCGTTTGGTGGCGTCGGCTCGTTCTTCGGCCGGTTCACTGGCTTGCCCAAGGGGGGACCGCGAGTGTCGGTGTTGAGGGTGGATTCACCCGACTCGGGGAAATCAATGGATGAAGTCCAGGTCGAGGGAGACGGATCTTTCCGCATCGGCCAAGTCTATCCGGGATCGTACAAGATGTTCCTAATGCAGGATACGGGAGGGGCAAACGCGACTCCTATCGGCCCGACGATGGTGATGCCGGATCCACCAGAGGACATTGATATCGGCGAAATCCCATACGGAGCAGGGGGCTCGATCGTCGCCAAGGCCTCCGATCATTCGATGCAGAGCGAGCTGACGGTCTGCCTGGCGTTTGAGAACGCAGGCCCGGTTGGGGAATCCGCCACTCTCACCAGCCTCTCCGGCATGGGGAATTTCGATGGAATGGCAGAGGCACAAATAAGAAATCTGCCGTCGGGCTCATACTGGTTGCTCGCGGCTGGAAAGGGCGTCCGGGGACGATCGATGTCGCCGGTTACTGTCGAGGAGGGCGAGGAAGCGCGAGTCACATTGGAGACGCAGCAAATCGTTGAGTGCTCATTCAGGCCGGGTCGGAACAATCCGGCCGAAGTTGTGAGATTGGAAGTCAGCCAGGTGGGATCCGAAGTCGCGATTCCTGTCCACTGGGGCACCGAATTCGAGCTCGTCTCCGAAACGTTGGTGCCGCCAGAGGGCGGCATTGTTCTGGCCCGTAGGAATGGATTCCAGATCCTCGGCGTACCGCCCGGACAGTATCGCATCGAGGCCTGGGGGGAGGAAGAAGCTTACTGGGTTGGGACGGTCGAGCTTGTGCCTGGGGAGACAGTCAATGAACGATTCGAGTGGGAGACTCCCGAATCTGGCGGCGATGATCCCGTCGAGGAGTGACCTCCGGTTCCTGGGCAAACCCCTCCACAATACCCATAAAACATCTGCTTGGCATCGTCCCTGATTGTGATTCAAATTTTCGGGATCGAGCATTCTGCGTAGATGGAGCCAAGACATGGCGAACGAGTTTCCCGATGGGTTCCCTTCGGACCCGCTGGCATCTCACACGACGCGTCCCGCCGGGGCGTACGCGACTTCCGATCCGACACAGGATCTGCCGCCACGGACGATCCTGCGGTGGATGATGCGCGCCTGCGAGGAAGACACACACGAGGGAGAGCCCGATCCCGGACAGGCCCCTGTGGGGTACGAGTTGCTGTCCCAAATTGCCGGGGGCGGAATGGGAGAGGTCTGGGAGGCCATTCAGGTTTCACTCGGACGAGTCGTCGCCGTGAAGATGATCCGTCGGGACCTTCTGAAGAAGGACCGTTTAGAGCCAAGGGCGCTGCGACGTCGCCAGATCGACTTCCAGCGCGAAGCGATCGTCTCTGCCCGTCTGGAGCACCCGAACATCCTGCCGGTGCACGACTTCGGTGTGGATGACGATGGGAATCCGCTCCTTGCAATGAAACGCATCTACGGAACGCCCTGGAATCAACTGCTGCTTGAGGATTTTGCTGAGCTGTCGCCACAGGAATTCCTGGCGCGTCACATTCCGATCCTGATCGACGTTGCGCAGGGCGTGGCCTTTGCGCATTCGCGCGGTATCGTGCATCGAGACATCAAGCCAAGCCAGGTGATGGTCGGCGAGTTCGGCGAAGTGCTACTGACCGATTGGGGACTGGCGGTGGAAGTCACGCAGGTTTCGTCATCCGAGGTGCCTCGGGCCGGCGCCGCGACGCGAATGCCCACATTGCACACAGCGACGAATCCGTGTGGAACGGCCGTTCTGATGGCGCCGGAGCAGACAATGCAAACCACGGACGGAATCGGTTTCCACACGGACGTGTACTTATTGGCAGGGACGTTGTACTACTTGCTGACTGGGACCTACCCACATGCGGTTGGTGACAGCCGGCGTTCGTTCTGGCATGCGTCGATGGGAACGATCGATCCGCCAGAGGAACGTGCTCCCGGCCGATGGATTCCGCCGGAGTTGCGCGACCTGTGTTTGGGGGGCCTCGCGCCGGACGTATCGAAGAGACTGGACTCGGTCACGGACTTCATTGCGGGTCTAGAAGATTACCTGAGCGGCGCGACGCGGCGCCGCGAATCCACTGCGATCACCGATGAAGTCGAGCGGATGCTGAAGACTGCATCGGATGACTACTCGGTTTTCGGTGATTGCACGTCACGATTGCAGCAGGCCGGCGCCTTGTGGCCGGAGAATCCGCAGTTGCCGTCGCTGAAAACGCGTACACATGCGGGACACGGCCGCGCTGCGCTCGAGCGCGGCGATCTGGCGCTGGCGCGGATCCAGGCGGAGTTGCTGGACGCTGGAACGCAGCGCGATGAGTTGCTTGCCAAAGTACAAACCGCGGAAGCTCAAGCAATCCGGCAGCGGAAGAAGCTGCGGCGGGCGGTTGCCACGTCGTTCATTCTGTTGATCGTTTTGCTCAGCGGTTCTATCGCCGGCGGCTACACGTTCCGAAAGCAGCGGAACGCAGAGCAGCGACTGCGCGAGCAGGCGGAGGCTGCTCAGGCCGTAGCCGTTGAGCGAGCGCGGGCGTCGCAAGGCCTCGTGAACTTCATGCTGGAAGATCTCGGCGACTCGTTGCGCTCGGATGTTCCGCGCGATGCGGAACTGATCGGAAAGGTCGCAGATCGCGTGATGGAGCACTTCGACGAGATCGATACGTCCCGCGATTCGAGGGAGATTCGACTGGAGCACGCAGCAGGTTTGTTGCGCGTATCGCACGCAATCAGCCGGCTGGCCAAGTACGACGAAGCGATTCGACTCACGCAGCAATCGGCGGATATTCGCGAGAAGCTGCTGGGCAAGGAGACGATGGAGTGGGCAGATTCGATTGGCGAGGTCGGGCGCAATTACGACATGATGGGCGATACGGCGAGCGCGGAACCGATCCTGCGAGAGTCCATGCGGCTCCTGCGAGAGAATGCCCCCCGCGACAGCGAAGAATTCTACTCAGGCCTGATCCGTCTCGCGCGACTCGAGCGCGAACTGGCAGATTGGCCGAATGCGGAAAAGCTGTTCCTGGAGTCACTGGAAGTCGCACGCGAAGCGTCCGATGTTGCGCCGCGTCGGGAAGCTCTGGCGCTCGGTAACCTGGGAGGACTCTATCGCTTCCAGGGGCGGCGCGAGGAGGCGGAGGAGATGTTCCGCCAGTCCTTGGAGATAACGCAAAAACTCTATGGTCCGGAGAGCGAGGAAACAGGCTATCGCACGATGGACCTTGGGATCATTGCAAAGGATCGCGGCCGTCTGGATGAAGGCAGGGAATTGCTCGAGCACGCGGAGGTGATTCTCTCTCAGAAGCTCGGGCCGAATCATCCCGGAATCGTTCAGACGATTTCATCGCTGGGCGATATCGCTTACGTTACTGGCGATCTGGAGAAAGCGACTGGATACTACAATCGATGCATGACAATTCAGGAGAGCGTGTTCGGCCCCGACTACTACTACCTCGCTCCAACGCTGCAGGCCCTCGGGACGATCCACTTCCGCCAGGGCGACTACGAAGAGGCACGAGCGTGCCTCAATCGTGCGCTGGAGTTGCAGAACAAGGAGCACGGAGAGAACTCGGTGTACCACGTAGAGACACTGATGACGTTGGCGGCGCTGTACGATCAGAGCGGAAACAAGGACCTTACGGAAGAAACGTTCAAGCAAATCCTCTCGATTCTGGAGGAGAACTACTCCCCCGACCACCCGAATGTCGGCGTGACCAAAAGCAACCTTGCGCTGTTCTACTACCAGCAGGGGCGCTACAGCGAAGCCGATCCGTTGTACCGCCAAGCGCTGGCGAATTTGACAAAGGCCTACGGCGCCGCGCATCCATTCACGAGTCAGACCTGCAGGAGCACAGCGCTGAATCTCTACTACTGGGCGGACGAATCGGATCCGGAAAACGCTCCGGAACGCTGGCAAGTCCTGCAGCAGTTTATCGATGAGAATCGGGGAGGCCTGACGGAAGTCGTCGCCGATCGCTTCCAGGCCGAGGTCTGGATGGGCACAGGCGAACGGGAAAAGGCCTGCGAACTGGTCAATCGCCTTGTGCAGGAAAACGACGATCTCGGCGAAGCCATCCTGCGCCTCGCCGAGGAATGTGGAATTGGAGTGCCGCCGCCTGCCAGTGATGAGAACCTCTGATCATCGCTCCTCTGTTTGCACCATCCACGGGTAAGGTGGCAGCCAGACGGAGGACAGGCTGGTCGTCTGGTTTGGATGCGGCGTACTTTCGATCAGATTGTCATCGGCGTCGTAGCGATTCTCCGTGATGTCGTAGACGGCCTGGAGATTACCGCCCCAGTTGAGGGAATCTTGTCCAATCGTGAACTGGAAGGAACCGGCGGGATCCTCGTAAGTCAGTTCCGTCTGTCCTCCGTCGACGTCATCGCTGAAGGCCTCGAATCGATAGGTCTTGATCGGACCTGCAGTGTGGATGGTGTAGCCGCCGACATAGTCCTCACGCTTGCTGCTTACAGTCTGTGTGGCCGAGACGTTCAACGTGAAGTCGGCTGGTGTCTCTCCCAGCAGCCAGGCCTGGAACAACGTGCCATAGTTGTCGTAGTCAGTCGTCTTCACGCGCGCGAGGCCGGGGCCTTCGAGCGAATACGTGACATCGAAGGCGGCGGCAAACCCCTCATCGGTGCCAATGACGATCGTGCCACCGTTCTGGACATTGATGTTCTCCGGTCCATTCCAGACGCGATCGCGCGTTACGGCGATTTGCATGCGCAACGGGTTTTCGGAGCCGGGAGATTCGGAGAGCATGGAGACAAGGCTGACGATTCGCCAGCCCGGTTCGTTGAGGTAGGCCTGCTCCATGGGAACGTCGAGCTTGAGGCCGGCGTTCATTGGTTTTGTGGCACCCAACGGAGCCATGATGAATTCCGATGGGGTCGAAGTACCATAATGCGCGAAGGCGGAGAACTCGACGTTTGTGCCGGGAATTGTGGTCAGGCAATGGCTGATCTTCATGTCCGGTTCGAGCTTCTGATTGTCGAGCAAAGTGCTGAACAATGGCGAAGTCAGGAACTCGACATCAGGCATAATGAGCTGCGTATAGGGACCTTCGTTGATATCTGTGGGCAGGATCGATGTGGTATCGAATTCTCGGACTTTCAATCGCGGGGACAGGACACTGTTGGGTATTCTATAGAGCTCGTTGGATAGAAGAGCGGACGTATAGTCGTGCCACCAATCGGTGGCCGGCGCGCCGGCAGCGGTCTCGATGGCAACCAGCGTCTCTTTCTTCAGCTTGATGTTGTCCCAAAGGGTCTTTGGGAACGTCGTCTTGCCCTGTCCTTGCACCATGTAGCGCACAAGCGTGGCCAGGCCATAGCCATACTGGTCCGGGTCTGCCTTCACGCCGCCCTCGAAGGAGCGTTCGAAGGGCGCCATGAAGTTGTTATCGAGCAACGTTCGGGCCGCTTCGCCTGAGTCGAGGTTATACGTGCATTCCAACCAGATCGCGCACGCCTCGTCGGGCCATTCGGTGTCTTTCTTCCAATTCCAGGTCAGCGCAGATGCCGGCTTGTAATACTGGGCCGTAAATCGATGCATTGTCTCGTGCACTGCAGTCCGCGTGGAGGTGAGGAAGTTGCCCGGCGGGAGCGCCTGAGTGAGTCCATGGGAGTTCACTCCGATATAGTCATCATCCCGATCGTAATATCCCGCGTAGTTGATGCCTTCCAATACTTGGATGTTGATTTTGCCATCGATACCGCCGATGTCGAACTTGTAGATGTTCCTTAGTTGATCCCAGGCCCACTCGACGGCATCCAACATTTCGACGATGTCGCCTGTTTCGACTGATTGGTCAAACTGCACAAGAAAGTGGTCGCTTTCCATTTGAAAAACGTACTCCCCCAAGCCTATGTAGCGAGTCACTTTGCTGATCTGGTAGCCACCTCTGCCGACCTCGCGCGCAGGATCCTCCAAAGACGGCAGATCGAAAGTCAGCATTCCATCCTGAGTGGACACGGGCCGCAGAATCTTCCATGACATGACATCATCCCAGACCGAGGTCACATATCCCTCTCGCCCATACATCAGGACTGTGGAGTCCGGATTGTACGCCCCAATGGGGAAAGCCACCTGGAATGGCTGCGTATGAGTGACGGGTACGCCTTCCATGCGCACGATCGAATCGGCGATGGCGCCTGGCATCGGCATGGGTTCCTGGCCACGGTAGAATTCGATTTCCAGATACTCGCTCACGGCTCCAGCAGGAACGTTGACCACGAAGTCGTCCGTCACAAGAATCCCGCCATCCTCCGGCGTCACACTCAGAACATCGATCAGCGTAGGATCTGCAATACCGTGACCAGTCAAGTCCCGAGCGAGCAGAACGCGATCTGGATCACCGACTTTCCCATCACCGTTTAAATCGCCACGGCCGATGTCGTCTGGAATCGTTGTGTAGAAGAGTTGTCGCAATTCGACCGCATCGGCCGCGTCGACGAGATTGTCACGGTTGATATCGAATGGATGCGCAACGCCCGGCGGCATTACCAGAAGCGGTTCGCTCCATTCAGAAGCGGCCAGGCCTTCGTCGATTGCGCGGAGCCGGACGAAACTCGCCCGATCTGTCGGCACATGAAGAGCAATGGCCGCCGTCCCGGAACTGGCAGTCGGCCGCGCCATGAGAGGTTGACCGAAGGCAAACGCATCCGTCGACAAGTCTCCCCACCCGGGCATGGTGCCGAGGGCATACTGATAACCCAGTTGATCCGCCGGGGTGTAATCATCGGCCGGGGGAAGAAACTCAATCGCCAAGGCACCACTGCCCGTATCGAGAGATTGTAGGGCAACTTCCGGCGCGGCGGGTGCTTGATTGGGCAGATTCAGACGCTCCGGCTGAGCCGTCAGGTTTTCGTAGTAGTGCAACCCGGAATAGTGTTCCCACCAGTCAATCGAATCCGGGTTGAACACGCCGGCGACAACGAAGTCCAAGTCGCCGTCATCGTCGAAATCTGCCAACGCCACGTCCGCGTTCGTCAAATCTGCCGATTCACCGGCCACCGCAACCACGATGTCCGGCCCGCAGAGATAGGACTGCCGCGTGTTGTCTACATTCCGATAAAGGCCATTGTGCGGCTCGCCATTCCACTCCCCCGCCATCGCCACATCCGGGAGTCCGTCCAGATCGACATCGCCGAAGGCGAACTTATCCAACCCCGTGAATCCCCATACTGAAGAGGTGAAAGATGTACCGGATGAGTTCGTATGAAGCGTGTGCTCGCCATCGCTGTTCGTCGTGATGATGTCGACCCATCCGTCGCCGGTCACGTCTGCGACGGCCAACCCCTCAATGTCCTTGTAGTGCATCCCGCTGATTGACGCAATCTCCCGAAGCGGCACTTCCTCTCCGGCAAAACCAAAGATCCAAATCCCATAATCGTCCGCCTCGGTATGCATCGCCACGACGAGATCTTCCCATCCATCGCGATTGATGTCGGCAAATTCCATATGGGGCCACTGCTGGAAAGTGCCGGGAAGACGCCAGGAAGATTCCGTGAAGCTCCCGGAGCCGTCATTCCAGTAGAACCGCCATGTCGTCTCTGTCGGATGCGGAAGGTAGTAATCCGGTCGCCCGGTGATCGCGATGTCCATCGCGCCATCGTGATTCCAGTCCACGGCTCGAGCGGAAAGGGAAATCTCTACTCCCGAGAAGCGAGCGCCGGAATCCACAAACTGGCCGAACACCGTATCCCGATGATAAATGGCAAACTCCGTCCCTACTTTTAGAACCACGTCCAGAAAGCCATCCCGATTGAAGTCCGCCGCATCCACCAGCGCGATATCTCCGATTGGTAGATTCGTGTCGTAGAGATCGAACGTTCCGTCGCCATTGTTACGGCGTAATTCGATCTCGTACTGCGTATCGCCTCCGGTGGGATAGCACTCCACAAGATCTACGTCTCCATCTCGATCGAGGTCGCCGGCCTTTAGCGTATAGTCGCCGTACCCAAGAAACATCGGATGGCCATCACGCTTGTCCACATAGCGTTCCTCGAACAGACCCGCCTCCATGATCTGCAAAGCATCGGGGAACTCGGGGGGGCTGGCCAGCGGATTGAAATCAATGGTCGGCACCATGGTATCCTCGCATTTCCAAACGGATGCGCCGTCGTCCAACTGGACCTCGAAGGAACGAATCACCCCCACGCGTTGCCCCGCGCCGTAGATAATCGGGAGGTCCATGTCTGCGAAGGACAGATTGAAGTTGAGCGCACCGATCTCCGTGAACCGATCGATGGGCACAGGGATCGGACCATCCACACGGCGCATGCCCAACGCCTGGTCCAGCGACAGTGACCGATGCTCGTCCGGTCCGATATCCGAATCCCCAACATTGACACTCAGGATCAACTCGTCGGCATTTTCATGCACGTAGTCGACGATCGCATAATCACGACAGTCCACGGATGGACGATCTTCTTGCAGAATGATCGTGTCTGCCATCTGCGACTTGAAGAAATCGTAGCTGATCCAGATGAACCCGGCCGTTCCCATTTCCGGCAGTTCCACACCCCAGCCCGGGCCCCAGGAATTGACGGCCAGCAGAGCGCCGCTCTTCGGCACGCCACCATCCGTGTACGCCATGTCGTCGTCGTAACCGATCATTGTTATGGCATGCAGGCCACGATTCCCCGGACCTGCGTAAGCAAGGAAGACATTGTCGTCGATTCCCTCGCCGTAGTTCGGGTAGTAGTCAAAATTCGGTGATGCATAGATTTCGGAATAGACAATGTCGCCGCCGGCCAGTTGCTGCTTCACATTCGTCAACTGCTCCTCGGCTGTGGACGCTGCAGGCGACCAGTAGTGCTCCAGTCGATGACGTTGCATTTCGGCGAAGACTTCGGGCGGAGGAATGGAATCGGTGGAACTCCAATACGTATCGAACGTCTTCGCGCCGAAGACATACATCACGCTCAGGTAGTTGTTGAATCGAGAGAGGGAGTAGACATCGATCACGCGCTCCGGATGAGTGCTCGCGTCCGGATGAACCCAACCCTGCTCGCGAGCTTCCTGATACGTGCGGATGTAGTACGCCAACGCGAACCAGGCGCAGATGTTCTCATCGCCCTGGCTGCGCACAACCGGCAGGTGCTCGTGATTGATGACTCGCGCGGGCAGTTCGGCGCGTCGCAGCACGACGGGCTGGCGATTCTCATACAGATTCTCGCGATCTGCAGGGCCGAGATTGGGATGGAAATCCGCTGGGATCTCCGCCGCCGGTCCACCTCCTGCCAACACCCAAAATCCCAGGAGCAAGAACCAGAGATGACGCCGCATGAAAGGCACTCCCCTCGGCTGCCCGGGCGAGGCTGGAATTACGCTGGGGAAAAGGTGGAAAGACTCCGCCGCCCAAAATCAGCCTATTATGATCCCCATTGTCCGAATAATCTCAGGGCGAGGTCGATGAGTCAACCCGAGCAGGCATTTGTGCTCAAAAAACGCCCATCCGCGAATTAAGGCGGGCCAATGCGGCGCCCTCCGGGGCTTCCTCCTCCGCGCCCACCGGCACCGCCGCGATTCAGACCGCCCATCCTTCCGAAACTCTGCTGCTGGGCACCGAAACCAACGTTCATGCGTTGATTGCCCATCGTCATCTGCGACTGGAGTTGTTTGGCGGACAACTGATTCGAATTCCAGGCCATCCCGGAGCCGGACAGTGAAACGTCGCGGCCGTAGCCGAATCCGCCGATTCCAAATGAATCCACGTCCACACCAAAGGAGGCCGCTCCTCCATCTTCTGAAACCGAAGAGGAAAACGCTTCCAGTCCATTCGAAGAAGAGATACTCGACGCGTATTCCTCCGCCTTTGATTCCACTTCGCCACTCTTAACAGCCTCCTCGGCTTCGTCCGCGGATTCCTGGACTTCGTCGATGTTGGTATTCAGATCACTGAGGTTCTCGTTGTAATCCTCGAAGTTGCTATTAAAGTCATCCATCGTCTCGTTGTATTCATCGACGGACTCACTGAGCTCATCAATGGATTCGCTGGCACTATCGAGTGATTGGGATTCGACTTGGATTGGCTGTTGGGCGGAAAGGCCGCCCTGTGCGATTGGAACTGCGGCGGCGCCACTCGAGTTGAGACCCGATGGCAGTAGGTTGTTGTTGCGGCGACACTGATCAATGATCTGGTAAGTCTCGACCGGATGTTTCTCCGCAAAAAGCCCTGTCACCTGGGCCGCCAAAGGATTCTGCTGCAGCGTCTTGAACAGATCCGGATAGGTTGTGTAAAGATAGGATGCGGCTCGGTTGAATGATTCGTCCGTAGGATGCCTCTCCAATTTGACGAGCAACGGAGCGTAACGACACGCACAGAAAACGGCGTCCAGAACATCGTCGGGATAGGACGCGACCGAACACAGCAGATCGTTGCGCTGCTCTGCAGACATCTGGAGGACTATCTCCTCTGCCTGATTGGAGATAGCATCCTTCACGGGATTCTGTGGCAATGGCAACGGAGGCTGCGCCCAGAGATTCCCGCAAACGAACGCGTGCAAAAAGAGGATGGTCGGCCAAATGAGCGCCTTCTTCATGGCTCTTCCTTTGAGATCAGCATTTTGGATGATCAATGTCTATTCCGTCAGCAAAGCACTCGTCGAGGGGTTTCTTGTAAACGCATGTGTTGAGAGCGCTTGGCGCAGAAGGCGAAACGAGGGAAAGCTCTGTCTATGGTGGGCAAAGCTGGTACCCTGCACCGTCTCGTGAGGGGAGCCCGCAAAAGAAAATCGACATCATCTGAGAGAATTCTCTTCCGCAGTGTCCTTCCATGGGTAGACCATAGCGTTCGCAGAGGAGGAATCGATGGCGCGCGAGTCCAATGACAATGCCACCGAGCAACCAGTGCCGTCTGCTCGAGAGGCAACAGATTTTGCGGAACTGTTCGAGGTGTCCCGATCAACCGTCTGGACGATCTGCTACCGAGTTCTGCACGGCCGTGAATGCGAGGCCGAAGAGGCGTTCCAATCCACCTTCTCTCGGTTGTTGGATTCCTCGCGAAAGGGTGCCGTGACGCTCAGTGCCCGTGAGGAGACGCTTGTCGTCCTACGCCGCTACGCCTATTGCGAAGCGAACGCCTTGCGAAAGCGCCTCGCCGGACGGACGCGAAAGGAGTTGGTCGTGGGGGAACTTCCCGAGAGACAAGCGACTGGAGTCTCGCCACGCCTGGGGGCACAGCAAAACGAAGAGCGCGCGAAACTCGAAGGGCTGGTGGAGATGTTGCCGGAACGCTATCGCCTCCCTATCCTGCTGCACTATTTCCACGGCATGACGCATGCGCAGATCGGCGATGCGCTGGGGCGCCCCCTGAGCACCGTCTCCAATCAGATTGCTCGCGGGCTGAGGAAGCTGGAGCCTATGGCGCGACGAGCCGGATTCACCAGAAGCAGTGTGGCACTGGCTGTTGTGGCAGGAGGGGCGCAACTTCTCTCGCCTCCGAGCGCGAGTGCAGCGGAGACACACCAGGTCGCACACGTGGCTTGCACCGAAGGCAGCACGATCGGCGGCGCAAGTACTACGGTGGCGATATCCAAGGGTACCGTCGCCGCCATCATCTTTGGGGCCACGCTAATCCTCGTCGTTGCGGCCGGATTCACAGTCAAGAGCCAACTTGCGGCGAGTGGGGCCGCTCCGACTCCGTCAAGCACGCCCACTGCAGTCAGCCCGGCGCCTTCGAAGGACCTGCAGGCGACCAGTTCGGCCACAGCACCCACCCCGACTCCCTCAGAGGGCAATGCCTCCCCCCCCTCAAGAAGCTACTGAGTCGCCGCCTGAGTCACGGCCCGCTCCCCCAGTGGTCCCGGCAGATCGAGCGGTAGTCTTCGGACAAGTTCTGATGCCGGACGGCATGACGCCTGCCGAGGGTGCTGACGTACGCTACTGGCAGATGTTCGGTGAGCAACTCCATGAGACAACGGATTCTCAGGGGAAATTCTCCTTCATGACTGACATCTCATCTGTATGTTGTCTGTTTGCGGAGCACGCGGGTCTTCGTACCGGCAGTCTCGAGCGGGACTATTTCGAGCTCCATGTGGGCGAACGACATGGTCCGGTAAAGCTAATCTTGCAGGAAGGTACGCTGCTGACAGTTGCAGTCCTGGATGCCGAGACCCTTCAGCCAATCGCCGATGCAGATGTCCTTACCGATGTCGGGGATGAACGTCGGACAAACGAGGAAGGTCAGGCGCACTTCGAGGGGCTACCCTCGCGCGAATGGCAGGTTCAAGTATTGGCCAACGGCTATGCACTGAAGCGTATGACGGGTCGATTGATCGATGGAGAACCAATGACACTCGTGGCTGAAATGGAGCAGGGAGGCACACTCTATGGAAAAGTCACGGACTCCATGGGCAACCCCGTCCAGGCGGCAACAGTCGCGCAATATCACAACGGATCCTACGTGTTCATCAAAGCCACGCAAACCTCGACAGATCAGGACGGCAATTACCGCATCGGCAATCTGGCACTGGACACGACACTCCCGGTGATGATTACAGCGCATGGCTTCCGCGACTTGAGGTTGACCCAGGAGAATCTCCGACTGACTGAGAAAGAGCCAAAGAGACAGTTCGACGTTGTTCTCCAGCCCGAAGCGCTAGTCACAGGCAGGGTCCATTCGCCGGATCGGAAGCCGATAGTAGGCGCAGATGTTATTCTCAACTCCGGTTCGATGCATGAAATCAAAACACAGACGGATTACTCAGGGGAATTCCGATTCGAGAACGCTCAACTTGGGGAATTCGGGAGCGAAATCATGGCGATGGCCGATGGATATGCAGTAGCAATCGTGGATCTGAGAACGCCGGAAGATGCGGTTCAGGCGGAGCCTTTGGAAATCATTCTGGAGCAGGAGCATTGGGTAGGTGGACACGTCGAAGATCCGGATGATAATCCCGCGCAAGGTGTGTGGGTGATCCCTGTCCTTGAACGAGCATACGCCCGAACCCAACTGCTACCCTTGAAGGTGGAGACGGACGCCTCCGGCCGCTTCGAGGTTCACCAAATTCCATCTGATACCACGTTCAGTTTCATCGATTCCACCAACGAGCTGAGCATGAAGTTCGGTGTCGCGCTCAACCTGAACAGCAATGAGAATCGGGTGCGTCTTAATCGAACCGGAGCAATTCAGGGAAGTGCTGTCAGTGCCGAGGATGGCACCCCCATCGAGCGCTTCAACGTGAAGATTTCTCCGTCCAATGCTGGTGCCGGCGGGATTGAAGCATCGCGTATTCGGCGCGGCGTCGAATTCGATTCGCCGAGCGGGAAGTTCTTGCTCGGTGGACTCGATGCGGGCGAATTGTACGATTTGACAATCACACAGGAAGGTTGCCCGCCGGCGATATTCACGACTGTATTGGCAACAGAGGATCAGGCCGACGACACTGTGGATTACGCGGTATCCTGCGATAATCGACGTTATTCGGGGAAAGTACTCGATGAAGAGGGGAATCCCATCGGGGGAGCCGAAGTGCGCGGTTCGGCATTGGAGGTTCTGCGCTCTCGGATTAGTGATTCGCAACTCTGGGAGAATGGTACACTCGATCCACACCTTGGCATAATACTGCACCGTGAAGTAACGGCCACGAGTAACGATGGCGGGTTCACGTTGTCCGAAATGCCGCCGAATGCCCCAATCGATCTCAGCATTCGAGCCAGTGGATTTGCTGACAAGCGTGTGCAGGGGCTGGAGGACTTCTCCGATGAGGAGGCACAAGCCGTACGGGTGGCACTTGATCGTGAAGCTACGATCACCGGCCGAATCCTGGATCCTGAGATCGCCTCGAAGACTGAAGTCGGGCTTTGGAAATACAATGATGACGGGATAGTCGAGAGGATGGGAAATCTGCAGGGTGCTGAGTTCCGCTTTACGGGATTGGCGGCCGGCGAGTACCTGGTAAACGCGCAACCAATACGCCTTCCGGCTCCGGCGGGGGCTGCGGATCCGAGCAGGGCTGCACATCTCAGGGAGGCGAAGGCTGGTCGTTGGAATGGATCGCGAAGAGTCGAACTGGAAGCCGGCGAACAATATTTTATGGAAGTCGCAGGGCCAGACTCTCATCGTGTGTCTGGACGTGCCCTGGCCGGCAATGTTCCAATGAGCAATGCCAATATTGCGCTCCTACCGCCCGTCGAGGGTCTTGTTCGATACCATCTGACGAGAACAGATGGCGAAGGGCGATTCCTCTTTGAGCATGTCGATCCAGAATCTTATCAGCTTATTGCTCTTGGCGCCGAACCGGCGGAGTTTGGCCTTCTTCTCAACACCGCACCTCGGCTGCAGTTTGAACTCGGAACTACGGATATCGACCGCGATTTCATCTTTCCGCCCGTGGGATCGATTCGGGGGCGCCTGATCGGTCGAGGCGGCATTTCGACGTCATTCCTTTTTGTGCGGACCGATGCCCCGGTATCGGAAATGGCGAGGTTGGGTGTCGAACCGGAAGAGGATGGGTCATTCGAGGTAACCAGCGTCACTCCCGGGCCATATGAGTTGATCTCGTACGACGGGCAAACAGGAAATTCATGGCGCGTTCTGGAAGGGATCATGATGCCCGATCCGCCCCAGGATCTTGCCCTTGGGGATATCCCGCTGGGGGGACGCGGAGAGATCCGCATCCGGGTCGCAGATGATGAGACAAACAGGGCGGGTTTCGCAGTTGCGCAGGAAAGTGCCGATGATACCATACCACCGGTGGCGACGAGCGTCGGAGCAATCGAGGGATTGACCCTGGCAGGTCTTGAACCCGGCGAGTATCTCGTGTCGGCCGGTGGGAGTGGCTGGGTAAGCGCAGTACCAGCAAAGGCGATCGTTGAAGCAGGACGCACGTGCGAGGTATCCATGCGCCTCCGCGTAACCGCGCAGGTCATGCTCGTTGCCGAGCACTCTCGGGACTACCCTGTCCAACGTGTCGAAGTGACAGAGACAGGAGGCGGCAGGTCAGTTCCCGTCCAGCGGCTCCCCGATTGGGAGATCCTAAATCGAGCCTCCATGCTCCCTCGTCCAGCGGGGGCGTACATGAATCGCCTGGGCGTCGTGTTGATCGATCCGGATCAATCCGAGCATCATATTGAGATGTGGGCAGAAGATGGGCATCACTGGGAAATCTTCCTGGTTCCCCAACCAGGCGAGCGGATCTTCAAGACTGTCAGTAAAACAGAGATTCAGCCGGAGAATTAGCGAGTGCCCCCGGCCAGTCCGGGGGCTTTGTGTGATGATTTGATTGAGAGATAATGGCGGTGGAGGAGGGATTCGAACCCCCGGTACCGTTGCCGGCACACCCGCTTTCGAGGCGGGCTCCTTCAACCACTCGGACACTCCACCGCGGGTTGAGGAAAGGCGCTGAAGCGCCTCGGTTCAGGGCCGGAAGAGTGCAACCAAGCCCGGGGGGCGGTCAACCCGGAATTTCGGGAGTTTTTGGGCCGCACGACGACCGGCTGGGGGCTGGAGCGGAGCGCTCAGTCGCCGATGCCGCGGTAGAAGTCGCTCATCCGGCGGACAAGTTCACCAGACGGAGCCGTCTGGATTTCCATCTCGGGCAGCGAGCGGATGAACCGTCGTCCGTAGTACATCCGCGTGACGCGATCATCAGCGACCAGCACCGCGCCTCGATCGGTGCGCGAGCGAATCAAGCGACCGAAGCCCTGCTTCAATCGAATGATGGCCCGCGGTACGACGAGATTCTGGAAGGGGTCGAGGCCGAGGTTGCGGAGGTGCTCGAATTGCGCCTCGTGAACGGGTTCGTCGGGCACGCTGAATGGAAGGCGCGCAATGATGAGCAGCTCGAGCGCCCGGCCGCGCACGTCGACGCCTTCCCAGAAGCTGCTGGTCGCGAATAGCACGCTCGAATGGTCCTCGCGGAATCGACGGAGGAGCCGGTCGCGCGATTCCTGGCCCTGGATCAGGCAATCGATGCCGAGGCGCTGGATGGTGGGAGCGCACTTGGCGTGGGCTCGTCGCATGTGGCCGTGGCTGGTGAAGAGCACGAAGCCGCGCCCGCCGCTGACGGAAACGGCCTGCACAATCAGGTCGTCAAGTCGGTCCTCGTAGCCTGGTCGGCGCGGATCGCCGAGATCGTTGGGAACGCCAAAGAAGACCTGGTCGCGATAGACGAAAGGCGTCTGCAATTGGCGCGTATCGAGCGGTCGCGCGGCGGGTAATTCCTCGATCGATGGCTCTTCCGGATCGATCTCGGACTCTTCCATCACCGGGTCGTTTTCCCAGTCGGGCTCGTCATCCTCAACGGACGGTTCGAAGGCGGCCGTCAGTTCGCCGGATAGCCCAATGCGATCCATCAGGTAGTTGAATTCGTTGTCGACAGTCAGTGTGGCGCTCGTCAGCACTTCCGTCTTCATGTTGTGATGGAGGGTTTCCTTCAGCGCCTTCGCCACGGAAATCGGCGCATGGCAAAGGCGCACAATCAATCGATCGCGCGCGTCGGCCGCGAGCTCTATCCATCGACAGATGATCGGATCGTCTTCGAGGAACTTGCGCAGCATCCGACGTTGCTCGTCGAGGCGCCCGACGTGAGCGCGCCACTCCATGACGTGATTGAGCAGGCTCTCCTGCACGTCTTCGGGCAGTTCTTCGATTTCCTTCAGAGCCGCCTTATTCGCCTCGACCGCTGCGGCGATCTCGTTTGATGCGTCTATGATCAGCGGCTCGATTTCATCCGCCCAACGGGGGTTTTGAAGAATATCCGGCACGAGGCGCTTGCGATGTTCCAGGCTGCGGCGGCGTGGCCGCGGAAGTCCTGTGATATCCAGGAATCGCTGCCCGATGTCTTCGAGAAGGAAGTCGACGCTCTGGCGCATGTCCTCGGTGGCGTTGACAGCAGCGACTTGGATGGCCTGCAGCGCTGGACACTCCACGCCGACTTTGCCGCTCGAACGCAGCTTCTCCATCTGATCGGCTGCAGCAGCGAGAGATCCGTAAGAGCGGCGTGAATCGCGCCGATAGATGCGCCCGGTGATCCGCGCCAAACCGGCACGTGTGATCTGGCGCCCGAGATGGCGCGTGGCAACTTCCTCCACGTGATGCGCTTCGTCGAGAACAACGCGCGTGTAGGGCGGCAGCACGGCAGCCGTGGACCAATTACCGGTCTCGCGACGGACGGCCAGGTCGCTCATCAGCAGCGAGTGATTGACGACGAGGATGTTTGCCCGGGCCGCACGTCGACGCGAGTTGTAGAAGAAGCACTGCTCGTAGAACTTGCAGCGCACGCGAAGGCAATTGTCGACTTCGGAAACAACGCGTTCCCACACATCGAAACTCGGCGAGACGGCCAGTTCGCCGACGTCGCCAGTCTCGCTGGCGGAGGCCCAGTTCAGCAGCTCGCGCAATTCATCGACGCGCTCATCGACGAAGAGTTGCGCCTGGCCGCTGTTGATTTCCTCGGCGGCAAACTCCGCCTTGCGCTTGCACACGTAGTTGCCCCGGCCTTTGACCAGTTCAGCGCGGAACTCTCGGTCGAGAGCATGGCGAACGGCCGGCAGATCCTTGTGCAGAATCTGCTCCTGCAGGTTAATCGTATTGGTGGAAATGACGACTCGCTCCTGATTCAGGAGAGCGTACTGAACAGTCGGCACCAGGTATGCCAGCGATTTCCCCGTACCCGTGCCGGCCTCGATGACGGCAATTCCGTCGTTGTTGAGCGCCTCGGCGACTGCTCCGGCCATGTCGCGCTGCATGGGGCGGTCTTCGTAGTGCTCCAGTTCCTTCGCCATAGCCGAGTTCGGCCCGAGGCTTCGTTCGATCTCTGCGATATCGAGCGGAGTTTTCTTCTTCGGATCATGCGGGCGAACAATCACGCGCACGCGTTCGGCTGCATTGTCGATCACATAGCTGCCGGCGCCGAGCGATCCCATCTGGCTCGAGATGCTGAGATCGGCATCGGACGGCAGGAGGTTTCCGCTGGGATGATTGTGCAGAATGACTTCGCCCGGACGGACGCGATCGATCAGCGCAGGCACCGCATCCGCCGAACCGTACGCGTGCGATTCGACTTCCTGGACAAGGCCATCGCTCCCCCGCCGACCGATGAAGAAGACCTCAACACCGCCCGCTTCGGCGATTTCGCCGGCGATCAATTCCCGCGCTTCGCGAGTGATGTAGTGGCTGGCAGGTCCTTCGATCGGGGGCGGCATAGGGCTTCAGCGGGACAGGAATCGCAATCAGTGCGTTTTGATCAACCACGCAGACAGCAAGAGCATCAAGAGCCCAAGCAGAACGTTGATCGTCAGCAGGGCGGACTTACGCTGCGCCCACTTGCCGGCCTTTGCAACAGACAGTAGGCCCAGGACCGCAAGAATTCCCACAAGCGCCAACATCTTGATGCCGAAAAGCATGTGAGAGACGCTGGTGAAGTCTTTGTAGACTTGCGTGAATTGGAAGATGCCGGTAGCGATCATGATGGCGATGATCATCCACGCCAAGTGAATCCAACGCCCGGCGATGCGGTCCTTCAATTGATCGTCCAGGCCGCCTTCGCGCGCGGCGTACTTCAAAAGGATGACTCGGAAGAAGAACACGCCGCCCACCAGCACGGCGGCACCGATCAAATGAATGATGTGACTGACAGTCAGAAGTGCGTGCATTGTGACCCCTTGTGTATTCGAAACGACTTCCTTCGGCGACAGGCCTTGTAGACACAAGCCAGGACGGAATGGCAACGATTTCCGCTCGGGCCGGATCTTGCTCGTTCCATGCCAAAACGGAGGTACTGCACAATGGACCCCAAAGCACGCGTGCTCGTGAGCCTACTCGTGGTCCTCGTCTGGTGCATTTCACCCGCACCGGCAGGAACCACTGCGGATTTCATCCTCCCCCAAGGGCCGGCCGGCAAGGCCGAGCCCTTCTCTCTCAATGTCCATCCGGTCGCTCTGACCAGCGGCTTGCCCGTTCGTGTTCAACTCGATTCGGAGCACGACTATCAGATGCAACTCCAGCCGGCGGTGTTGCGCGGTCCCGAGAGCGGAACGTGGACAGGCCAAATCAACGGGGAACTCGACAGCCACGTTCAATTCACACTGGAAGAAGGCGAACTGTACGGAGAAATCCATCGAAACGCCGAAGACTGGCAGATTGTCCGTGGGCCCTCCGGCAATTACGTGGCCATGGCTATGGAACCGCGCGAGGATTTCTGCGCTCCTCCCCTGCCCAGTCGACCTGCCGGCATGATCGGAGTGGATCCGCGCATGGATGACGACGGCTCGGAGATCGATGTGCTGTTTGTGTATACACCCAACGCAGGAGCGGCTGTCGGCGGCGCGTCCGGACTTCGCACCCGCTTGCGGGCCGCGGCCGATGGAACTAACCAGGCCTACATCGCCAGCCAGATCACGACACGCATCAGAGTGGTTGGAATGCGAGAGATTACCTACACAGAATCCGGTGACAGTCAGGATGAGCTAAATGCACTCCAGGGCTTCGGCGATGGGCGCATGGACGATGTCCACACGCTTCGCGATCAGTTGGGCGCAGACCTGGTGATGCTGATTGCGGATTATACGCCGGATGGGTTCTGCGGCCGAGGCTATCTGCTGACTTCCCAGTCGACGGCGAATGCAGGATTCGGGTTCTCGGTCGTGGCGCCGACTTGTACCGACATCGTGACGATCGCGCACGAGTTCGGCCACAACATGGGTTGCGCGCACGATCGGCCGAATGCGGGACCTGTGGCGCTGTTTCCTTACTCGTATGGATATTCGTTCTTCGACAACACGGGGCTGCTCCGCCGAACGATCATGTCTTACCCACCGGGGTCGCAGATTTTTCAGTTCTCCAATCCCAACCTGACATTTAACGGAGTCGCGACCGGCGAACCGGCGGGATCCCAAGATGGAATGGGTAATCCGACGTCCGCCGATGCGGCGCAGACGATCAACCTGTCGCGAACAACCGTCGCGGCATTTCGAACGCAGGTCCTGCCATCGATCATTGCATCCAATGCAACGGCCGCCGAATCGAGTGGATCGCCGACGGACATTCTCGTTCCGGTCACACTTTCGTTCGCGACGAATCAACCGGTGACGGCCAGTTGGAGCCTCGCCCCGGTGTCCGCCGTACCAGGCTTCGATTACGAGGATCGTTCGGGTTTTCTGACCATCCCGGCAGGCTCGACGAGCACCAACGTCAGCCTTCGGATTCTGGACGATCAATTCAGCGAAACTGATGAGGCATTTCAACTCGTGCTCTCCTCCCCCACCAACGGCCTGATCGATGGCGATCCAGGCACGATCACGATTACCGACAACGACCCAGCCGCGCTCTCGATCGAGGGTGTTGTGCTCGTTGACGAGGGCGACTCCGGACAATCGGACGCCGTCTTTCCCGTGAGGCTCTCCACGATTGCGACGAAACTCATCGAAGTCGACTACGAGACGCAGCCGATCAACTCGAGCAACATGGCTGTCGCGGGCGTCGATTATGTCGCGCAGCAGGGAACCTTGACGTTCCCGAACGGACAGACTCTCCAGGAAATCCACATCCCAATCATCGGCAATACGGCGGATGACGCCTTCCGTACGTTCGCCGTTGTGCTTTCCAATCCGTCCAATGCCCAGATAGCAGACGGGTACGGTGTCTGCGGAATTCTGGATGACGATGGGCCAGACATTACGATCGATGATGTCGCCGTCGATGAAGGCGATTCCGGCACGACGTTGGTGAATTTCACGGTGGGTCTCTCTGCCGCAACACCGGACTATGTCTCGGTCGAGTATCGAACGAGCGACAACACGGCATCGGAGTTCTTCCAGGATTACGTCGCTGCGTCGGGGAAATTGGAGTGGCAACCTGGCGACACGACTACTCGCCAGATCAGCGTCGCCGTTAATGGCGACACGGTTGGCGAAAACGACGAGTCATTCTACGTCGTCCTACAAAATCCGGTGAATGCATCGCTGCCGGATCTGCTCGGCGAAGCGACCATCCGCAACGATGACGGGATGCAGCCGGTTGTCTCTGTCGCAAGCGCGTCCACGGCCGAAGGGGATTCCGGCATCACCGTCTTCGAATTCCCGGTGACTCTTTCCGAAGCGGCACAGGAGGAGATTCTCGTCGATTGGTATGCGCAAGGAATCACGGCCACTGGCGGTCAGGATTTCGACGATAGCGAAGCGTTTGGCACGCTGACATTCGCCGTCGGCACGTCGGGACCGGAGTACATCAAAGTCGATGTCTTCGGCGATACGACACCTGAGCCCGATGAGATCATCGAGGTTTCTCTGAACGCGCCACAGAATGTGACCATCGGAGGTGGTGCCGCTACCGGGACGATCTTGAACGATGATGGAACGCTCCCAACCGTCGCGATTGCCGGAACGTCGATTACTGAAGGCGATAGCGGAACCGTGCAGGCGAACTTCTCTGTGACGCTCTCTGCGGCGTTTGCATCGGATGTCTTGGTCGATTACTACACGTCGGACGTTACGGCCGTTGCAGGCGATGACTATGTGCAGAGTTCTGGTACCGTCACGTTCCCCACCAACTCGACGACGCCACAGACGATCTCCGTCGATGTGTACGGGGATACGCTGGCTGAGTTCGATGAGAACTTCCGAGTGACGCTCAACACGCCTGTGAACGCAACGATCAGTGCCGGAACAGCAATGTGTTCGATCATCAATGACGATGGCACTCCGCCGGCGTTCTCGATCAGTGATGCAACGATTGTTGAGGGCGATTCCGGGACATCAAGCCTGGTCTTCACCGTCACGATGAGCGATACGGCGCCAGTCGATGCGCAGGTCGATTGGTTTACGTCCGACAAGACCGCCACCGAGGGCAGCGACTATGTCTCCAACTTCGGCACGGTCGTCTTCCCCGCCAATATCAGTTCCCCTCAGACCATTAACGTGGAAATCTATGGCGATACGAACGTTGAAGCGGACGAGGAACTGACCGTGACGCTCAACACGCCAATGAATGCACAGATCGATGATGGGCTCGGTATCGGAACAATCGAGAACGACGATTTCCGAACAAGCAGTCTCGTGCTGAATCATCTCCTCGGGATCAGCACGCTCTCCCCAGGAACCGGTGACGGAAATGGGGACGGAGTCATCGATCTGGCCGATGCCATCGATTACATCCAGGGCGGCGACTAAAATAGAAGAAGCCCCCGGCTCGATGATGAGCCGGGGGCGGGATCTTTCTCGGATCAGCGAGAGAATCAGGCGCTGGCTTCGATTTCCGCGAGGATGCGAAGCATGTCGTCGATCGTCTCGTCGAGGCCGTGCTCGTCGCCGGCGTCGACCAGCGCGCGAAGTTCCTCGGTGCGCTTCTGAAGGTCGGTCGAGAGCGGATGATCGCTCGCCACGGCAAGAGTCGCTTCTGCGCGCTCCAACATGTTGCGCGCTTCTTCGCCACGGCTTTCCTTGATCTTGGAGCGGAGCAGATTCGAGACACGCTCCTTCGCTTCCTTGATCATGCGGTTCTTATCGTCGTCGTCGAGACGGTTATCGGTTGCACTGATGGTGACGCGCTTGCTGACGCCGGTCGCGAGGTCTTCAGCCGTCACCTCGAGAATACGGTCGGCGTTCAATTTGAAGGTCACCTCGATGCGAGGCACGCCGCGAGGAGCAGGCGTCACGCCTTCGATGCGGAGCAAGTCCAGGAATGTGTTGTCCGAGGCCACTTCTTCTTCACCTTCGTAGATGGGGAAGGAGATGGCTTCCTGGAAGTCACGCGTCGTTGTGAAGATGTCTTTGCCTTCAGTCGGATACGTGCTGTTGCGCTCGATGATGACGCCCATCTGGTCGCCCTGCAGACCGACACCGAGGGAGAACGGCGTCATGTGGATGATGACGGGCTTCTCCTTGCCGTAGCGGGTCGCGAGGGTCTCTTCGAGATCGCCCTCGAGTGGCGCGAGCACGAGCGTCTGAACCGCGGCGCCCATGGCCACCACTTCTTCCGGAGAAATGTCGCGGCTGGCATTCTTCTGGGTCACGTCGCGAACGATCTTCTGCACGGCCGGGATACGAGTCGAACCACCGACGAGCAGCACATTATCGATCTGGTCGATCCCAATCTTCGCGTCGGCCATGGCCTTTTTCATAGGTTCGATGGTCGCTTCGAACAGGTCCTTGCAAAGCCCCTCGAACGTGTCGCGCGTCAGCACGGTGTCCAGGGTCATCGGGCCCTTCTCGGTCATCGTGATGGCTTCGACGAGAACGTGGGTTTCCTTGAGTTCGGAAAGCTCGATCTTGGCTTCTTCCGCAGCCTCGCGCAGGCGCTGCATGGCGATGGGATCTTCCGCCAGGTCGACGCCGTTCTTCTTCTTGAACTCATCGACCAGGTGATCGGCGATGCGCTTGTCGAAGTCGTCGCCGCCGAGCTTTGTGTTGCCCGAAATGGCCTGCACCTGGAAGACGCCGCTGATAATCTCGATGATGGAAACGTCGAACGTACCACCGCCCAAGTCATAGACCATCAGTGTCTGGTCCTCGTCTCGATCGAGACCGTAGGCGAGCGCGGCAGCAGTGGGCTCGTCGATGATCCGTCGAACGTTCAGACCGGCGATCTCGCCTGAGTCCTTTGTGGCCTGGCGCTGTGTGTCCGTGAAGTATGCCGGAACGGTAACGACAGCCTGTGTGATCTCTTCGCCGAAGTAATCCTCCGCGTCCTGCTTCAACTTCTGCAGGATCATGCCGGAGATCTCCTGCGGCGTATACTCCTTGCCCTCAACGCGCACGCGATAGCTTGTGCCCATGTGGCGTTTGACGGAGAACACGGTACGGCCGACGTTCATGATCGCGCCGCGCTTCGCCTTCTTGCCGACCAGAATGTCGCCGGACTTGGAGAAGCCCACCACCGACGGGGTGATGCGCTCGCCCAGACTGTTTGGGACCACGAAGGGTCCGTTCTTCTCCATGACGGACATCACGGAGTTGGTCGTTCCGAGATCGATCCCCAGTATTCTCGACATAGCTCTTTGCTGCCTTTCACGATGATAGGGCTACGACGACTTTGGCGTCTCGTAGCAGCCGGCCTCGAAAGTAGTACCCTTTCTGTCTTTCCGCCACGATCGTGTTTTCGGGATACTCCCGAGTCCTGACCGTTGCAACTACATCATGCAGTGCCAAATCTACTTCAGTTCCGACAGTTGAGAGAGGCTGCAGGCCGATCCGCTCCATGGTCCTTGAAAGCCGAATCTGTACGCCCTCGACGGCCTTTGCCCAGTTCTCAAACTCCTCGCTGTCGCTACGATGCTGCGACGCGTAATCTACGATACGATCCAATCCGTCCAGCACTGGCAGCATCGATCGGGCAATGGAGCGCAGCTCAACGGAACTACCCTCTTCCTGCTTCTCTTCCATCGATTCTGTCAAATCCACCAGCCGCCAAAGCTCCTTGAGGGCGGCGGTCACCTGGCCGAGCAAGTCCCGTGGATCGGAAGCCCTGACAGGGGCTTCGCCTTCCCACAGCGCCAATGGCTCCGCCTGGAACTCGAACGTTCCGGCCCAGAGCCATCTCTTCAGCCAGGAGGATCTCGACATCACCGCTTCATCCGCAGATCATTGAGCGCCTTGCGGGCGATCTTATTCTTCGGGTCGATCTGCATGACTTGCTGGTAAGCCTGCTGGGCCGAACGGGTATCTCCTTTCATATCATAGGTTGCACCGATTTCCAGGAAGACTTCAGCACTTCCCGGCAGATAGCGCAACAGCTTCTTCAGATGCACCAAGGCTGGTGTAAACAACCCTTTTTGGCGGTATTGTTTACCGAGAGTCAAGTGCGCTCTGACGATAATCTCACGAGTCGCAGAGTTCTTGGGATCGATTGACAGGCTTCGATTCCACATGTTGAAGGCGCTGTCCACCTGTCCACTGCTCAAGTGAGCGGAGCCCAGCATGTTCAGCACCTCGATATTCTTCGGGTGCTTACGGTGGATCTTGTCCAACTCCTCAATCGCTTCCGGCCACTTCTGCTCACTCATCAGGCCCGCGGCGATCTGGAATTGCGCATCGAAATCGTCCGGACGGAGTTTCAAAACTTCCCGATAACGATTGATGGCGCTCGACTTAGCTTCCGGGGTGTCGTTCGCATCGAACTGCCCGCCGTGATAGCGATGGGCTTCGATGATGCATTCTTTGAGGTACTCTTCGTTGCCTTCGCCGCTGTTGAGAGCGGACTTCCAGCGCTGGACGGTTTCGCCCCAGTACTTGGCGGCCTTCTTGCCGTCGCCGCACTTCTCGCTGGCCAGGGCCAGGTTGTGAATCAGATCGGCGCTGTCTGGATTCAGCTTCAGAGCCTTCTCCCACAGATCGATGGCTTCGTCATGCAGACCATGAAGAGCATATGACAGGCCGAGCGTGATATAGGCAAACGTCAGGTTGTTGCGTGAACGCACGTGGGAGGGGTCGATATCGAGGATATCGACCCAGTCCTTGATGGCCTCGCTCCACAGTTTCTTGCGCACGGAAGCGTTGGAACGGCGCATCAGCATCTTGATGTAGGTATCGCGAGCCGGTTTGCTGCCGGAGGATGACTTGTAGGCCTCCTGGGCGCGCTCGATCTCGTGGTCACTGGGACCGTGTCCGCCCTCGGGTCGCTCGTCATCCAGGAAGAGGAAGTCACCACGAATCACATTGTACGTGTGAATGTCTTCCTGAGCCCGTTTCTTGGGTTCTTTCAGCCGATTGTACGCGTTCTGGATGACCATGAAGCGATCCGTGTGTTTCTCCGGATCGTATTTCTTCACCAACTGGACATAAGCGTTCTTAATGTCCTGTTCGGTCGCTCCTTTTTGAAGCCCCAGAATGGCGTATGCGCTCTTTTCAGCCATATGGTCTAGCCTACCTGCCCGCTATTACGGTTGGTTGTCTTGCGCTTCAAATCACCGGATGCACCCCAATCGACGGCTGAACACGCAAACGGGCATGCCCCCGGGATACCCGAAGCCATTGCCACCGGATCAGTAAATCGGTCGTGGCCCTTTGGAGCAAGAGAAAAGCCCGCGGGTTTCGGGCCTGGAGACGGGCGTTTTCAGCGCCCGCAGGGCAAGTCCGCAGTAGACTCCCAACGTCCCTCTATCCCAAAGGCGTAAGCACCGTCGCCTGAGGGCTTCGCCGTTGACGTTTGGGCCTATCCTCTGTTGACTCGGCCAACCGCCGGGAGGTGGCGGCGCTCGTGGCTCGATCGATCAAGGACATCACCCGCCAAGTCAAGGAACAGGCCGATATCGTGGCCATCGTGGGCCGGCACGTCCCGCTCAAGAAGGCAGGAACCTCCTACAAGGCGTGCTGCCCCTTCCACAAAGAAAAGACGCCGTCATTCAACGTGGTTCCGAGCAAAGGCATCTTCCACTGTTTCGGCTGTGGCGCCAGTGGATCGGTGATCGACTTCGTCATGCGGACCGAGCACCTGGAGTTCATGGAGGCGCTACGTCTGCTGGCCAAGGATCTCGGCATCGAGATACCGGCGCCGGGCGGGCCACAGGAGCGCGAAGCCCGCGATGCGGCGGAGAAGCAACGCCGCGCACTGCAAAGTGTGATGGAGTTCGCCCTGGAATGGTTTCGCGGCAACCTGGAGTCGCGTCGCAACGCAATCGCTGCCGATTACCTGGAACATCGCGGCATCGAGCCCAAGATCGCAGAGGCTTTCCAGTTGGGGGCAGCGCTCGAGGGGTGGGCGCATCTGCGCGATGCAGCGGTGGCCAAGGGTTTCAGCGATGATCTGCTGATCGAGGCCGGGCTCTGCAAACGCCACGAGTCGCGCGGCACGGTGTACGATGGGTTCCGCCACCGCCTGATCTTTCCGATTTTCGATCACCGGGGACGACCGATCGCGTTCGGCGGGCGCGAACTCGCCTCCGAGAGCCAGGGCGCGAAGTACATCAACTCCCCTGAGACCGCGCTCTACAAGAAAGGGCGGAATCTCTATGCGCTGAATGTTGCGGAGAAGGCTATCGCCGACAGTGGATACGCGATCCTGACGGAAGGGTACATGGATACCATCATGGCCCATCAGTTCGGATTTACCCAAGCGGTGGCATCGCTCGGTACTGCGCTAACGCCCGAGCAGGCACGACTGCTGAAGCGCTACGCCAGCCGCGTTCACTTCCTCTACGACGGCGACATGGCCGGCCAGGCCGCGATGCTGAAGAACGGCGAGCCACTGCTGGGCGCCGGCTTCGATGCGCGCGTGATCAGCCTTCCGCTCGAGGATGATCCGGATACATTCCTTCGTCGCGAAGGCCCGGAGGCGCTGCGTGCGAAGATGGAGAAGGCGCGAGAGTACTTCGACTTCGCGCTGGAAGCGCACGCCGTTGGGGTGGAGACGCGAACGCTTGCTGGACAGGCGACTCTCGTCGAGAAGTGCGCGCCGCTGCTGCGCGCTCTCGGCAACGAGGTCCAGCGGGAAGCGGCTATCACGCGTCTGCTGACGCGCCTGGGCGGTGGACTTCCACGAGAAGCAATCTACCGAATCCTGGCTCCACGTGAGAGGAAAGCGGCATCGCCCGAGCGCAAGAAGTCTCCTTCGCGCCTGACCATGCCGGAACTGCAGTACGATCCGCTCGAACGCGCCGTGCTGAAACTTATGCTGGAGAGCTTCCAGGCACTTGAGATCTTCCGCCATGAGCTCCAGGAGAGCTGGCTGACTGATCGCCGGCTCGATCCGTGGATTATGTACTTCCTGGGCGGAACGGACGAGGCCATGGCGATGATCGCCGAGAGCGAGTCGGACCCGGAGTATCCCCTGCCAACCGATCCTACGATCGTCTATCGAATTCTGGCCGAAGAACTCCCAATCGGGGAACCGGAGCACGCCTCACGGGAATTGCTGGCAAGATTGAAGCGGCGCCACCATAAGTCCATCACGGCACGACTGATCGAGGCGCTACGCGATACAGACGATGAGAATGCAATGAAGCTGCTGAGCTCATTCCAGGAGGAATCGATGCTCGCGCTGCGAACGGAATTGCCAAAGGCTCAACATCGAATCGAATAAGCAAGGAGAAGGCACCGAAAATGGCGGAACGTCTGGGATTCATCGGTCTTGGAATTATGGGGCTGGGCATGGCCCGCAACCTGATGAAGGCGGGACATGAACTGACCGTCTGGAATCGCACGACATCGAAAGCCGAGGCACTCGCATCGGAAGGCGCGAAAGTCGCCGATAATCCTGCTGACCTCGCCACCAATTGCGACATCATCTTCGTGTGTGTGTCGGATACGCCGGACGTTCAGGAAGTGCTTCTGGGCGACAGCGGCGTGGTGCATGGCGCACATTCCGGCGCCCTGGTTGTGGATCACAGCACCATCAGCCCCTCGGCGACCGTAGAGATCGCGGAGAAGCTGGCTGAGGAAGGCGTTCGCTTTCTGGATGCACCCGTCAGTGGCGGCAGCGAAGGGGCCGCGAACGGGACGCTGAGCATCATGATTGGCGGCGATGCCGGCGACGTCGATCGCGCCATGCCTTTCCTGAAGGCCATGGGAAAGACGATCACGCACGTTGGCAAGACAGGACACGGCCAGATGGTGAAGGCCGTGAATCAGATCCTGGTCGTCGGGCACGCGCTGGCAATGAGCGAGGCTCTCGTCTTCGCGCAGGCGGGCGGACTGGACCTGGAGAAGACGCTCGAAGCGGTGGCGGGAGGCGCGGCCGGCAGTTGGATGCTGAGCAATCGCGGTCCGCAAATCCTGAAACGCGACTGGCGCCCGGGATTCACAATCGACCTGCAGCAGAAGGATGTTCGGCTGGCGCTCCAGGCGGCGGATGATCTGGGCGTGCCAGCGCTGATGACGGGCATCGTGCACGATCTCTATCGCGTGCTGCAGAAAGAGGGCTGCGGCAGCGAGGGGAATCACGCGCTGATTAAGGCGTTGGAAAAGCTGAGCGGCGTGCAGGTCGGTGAGTAGGACTTACTCCCCGATCACGACTTCCACCCAGGCGTCCTGCTGCTTGTAAAGCTCATTGGTGTGGTCGCTCCCCTGCCACGCGAGCTGGTGCTCTCGCGTGCCGCCGAAGTCGTCGTCGTTGACCATCACGTTCATACCAATCGTGTCGCCGGGGCGGAGAGGTCTCGTCTCCGGGCCATCTGCCGTGTCGAGCCCTGTGAACGGGAATCGGTACTCCGTCTGCCAATGGTGATCGTCGATGACTGCCGCCCGGGCAAACCAGCCGTCCGGACGTTCGCCGTATAGATTCGAGTATCCGTCCCAGTACGTTCCGTCGGGAATCCCATAGTGTGGGATCGCTCCTTCGGCCCAGTTCCCATCTGGGCCGCGGCGGTTCGAGCCTTCCGACGGGCGATCGCGATCGAAATCCGCATCGATGAAGACTTCGGTGCAATCGTCCTCCCACAACGAGGCATTCCGAGCCCCTGGCCGTGGGAAGTCATCGAACGAGATCGAGTTGTCCGTGATATTGAAAGCGACGTAGAGAGCCTCGCCATCGTGCGCGAGGTAAAATGTGAAGCTCATGTCCTCCGACGGATAAGCATCGGCGTTGAACGGATTGAACCCGGGATTCACATCGGGCGATGTACCATCGAGACTGAGGGAGAAGGCGCCCTTGTACTCGCCGGGGGCGATTCGGCCATCGATTGTCGGCGAGGCCTCAATGCGTGGAATGACAATGCGCCCTTCGATGGTATCGGACGTTGCCTTGTCCGTCCCTGCGCAAGCGGAAGTGCCCGCGGCTGCGACTGCCAGTGCCAGAATCCAAGCTGCTCTCATCGGTCTTGACGCTTTCTGTAGACTTGCCAACAAGTCGGACTTGTCCACTCGGATCGACTTGCCCCACGATTCGCAAAGACATCCATCGCGTCAATCGCATTGGTGGAAAACCCCAAACCGGAAGCGGATCCATGGCCAAAGAATTCCCCGAGCAACGAATCGCCTCTATGCCGAAGGCGGAACTACACGTTCACCTGGAGGGCAGCGTCCTGCCCGAGACGTTGTTAGCGCTGGCGGAACGGCACAATGTCGAGCCTCCTGGCGCGACGCCCGAAGAAATTGCCGCATGGTATTCCTTCGAGGATTTCCCCTCCTTCCTGAAGCGCTACTTCTTCGTCTGTCACCTGCTGCGCACGCCGGAGGACTTCCAGCGGACCGCGACCGATTACCTGCTGGCAGCGCACCGCCAGGGTGCCGTGCATGTAGAGTTCCACGTCTCGGCAAGCTACCACATCGTGGAATCGGGCGCGAGTTGGCCGAGCATCCTGGAAGGTATCATCGCCGGCTGCGAAGGCGCCGAACGGGAATGTGGCATCTCGTCCCTGCTGATTCCGGACCTCTCGCCGCACTTGGGCGCGGCCCAGTGCGAAGCGGTCGTCGATGAGATCCTGGCGAATCGTCATCCGCGAATCACGGCGCTGGGAATGGGGGGGCCATCGGATAACTGGTTCATCGATGATTTCGGTGCATTGATGAGAAAGGCACACGACGCTGGCCTGCACGTGGTTTCACACGCGGGCGAACATGGGCCATCGATGGAAGTCGGTCATGCGATCAACGTGTTCGGCGCCGAGCGCATTCAGCACGGAATTGCAGCCGTCGATGATGAAGAAGTGCTGAGGTTACTGCGCGAACGTCGGATTCCCTGCGATGTTTGCCCCGGCAGCAACGTCGCGCTCAACGCAGTGCCTCGGCTTGAGGATCATCCGCTACGGGCAATGCTGGATGCGGGATTGATCGTGACATTGGGCAGCGACGATCCTCCCATGTTCCAGACCAGCCTGATGAACGAATATCGGCTGGCTTGGCAACTGGGTGTGACGGAAGAGGAGTTGGGCGTGCTCGGGCGGAACTCGTTGGAGCACAGTTTCGCCACCGAGGATCAGAAGGCCCGCTGGCTTGCCGATTGGGAGAAGTGGCTCACGGCTTCATGAGAGTCAGGTAGATCGTTCCGCTGCTCTGGTCTGTCACCGGGCCGGTCCCAAGATCAACCGTGCCGGAGAATCTGCGCGCGACTGCGAGTTTGCCATCGCGACAATCCATGTCGCCGGGCAATCCAGTATTCCCTGTCAGCCCACCGAAATTGCGTGACCAACGATGGGCCAGGCCGGTGGTCGTCTCTTCCATCCCGATGTAGACCAAGCCGCTGTCGATCGGTCCGCCGCCAAAATCGATCGGCGAGTTTATGGAAAGTACCAACCCGGCGATCGGGTCGTCGCCATTCATCGTCAGATAATTCGTCTCTCGCTTGAAGGCCGCCCAGATCTGTTCTTCGATCGCGTTCCCCGAATGATCGAACTGGAGGAACCCGTACTGATCGGTGTTGTCCGTTCCAAGCGTGCCATTCCCGAAATCACGCCCACCGACGAAATGCGCCGCCGTCCAGAAGTTCCCAGCGGTGTCGAAACCGACTCCGCCAGACCAATCGGACTTCGTGAAGCGAGCGGTCGAGGGTGCATAGCCGTTCGCCCACTGGGGGACGCCGTTGCTGTCGAACAACGAGAAGAAGAGTCGGTAGTAGTACCCGTTGCTGACGATTCCGTGATGCGACAGGCTGATGGCGCCGATATTCATCGATGATTCGTATTGCCCGGAGACGACGATGTCTCCATTCGAATCGATATCCATGCCGGTGATCTCGTCGTCCTGTGCACTGCCGAAGTGACGAGCCCACACGGGCGCGCCGGCGCTCGTGAATTTCGCGAAAATGATGTCGGACTTGCCATTGGTGCTGTAGAAGTCAGCGCCAATCCCCATGCTGTCAGAGAATGAACCAGAGACGACGATCGAATCGTCAGGCGCAATGGCAACGATCGTTCCCCCGCCGCTCGCATAGGTATTTCCCCACTGGAAGACACCGTTGGAATCGAACTTAGCAACGACAAGCCCAGCGCTCAGAGCGCCACCGCCGAGGTCAACGCCGTCGGGAACATATCCCGTGACGATCACGTTGTCGGCGGAGTCCACATCCACGCCATCGAAGTAGCCTGCATACTCGCCGACGATCGGAAAATGCATGGACCATAGATGATTTCCGTCGGGGGCAAACTTGGCAAGAAACGGAGCCGTCTGATCGGCTTCGAGCACGCCACCGCCGAAGTCTACTGAGCCCGCACCACGCCTGCCGGAAAGGATGACGTTTCCCTGCGAATCGATGGCAACCCCGCCGCACGATCCGTTCTGCAAGAGATCGATATACTTCACCCAGAACGACGATCCGACCGGGAAGACTGCGTTTTCGAGTGCCTCGATGCGCGCGAGCAGATCGCCGGAGTTCGCGCTCTCCGAGTCCAACGAATGGAACGCGTAGGGCACGGCGAGGAATTGCTGGCGCGGAAGGAACTCCGCCCCGACCGTTCCGCCGGCATCGCCGACCTTGATGCCCAGGAAGGCCGAACTGGTGCTGAAACCATCCGTTACATCGTCGCCATCGGTGTCCTGCGAGAGGATGACATTGAACTCGCCGGAAATCAGCGGGACGTTGTCAAACGTCTGCGGCCCCCACAGGAGATCGCTGCCGGTTTCGGAGCCATAGATGTTAAACTCCAGCATCTTCATCCCCTCGAGCGGATTGCCGTTCGAATCGACCAGTCGTCCCTGGTAATTCACGAGCGAAGGCACCGACTGGGCAGCAGCCGTCGAAATCAGTAGAGTCGTCAGAATCAGCGCGAAGAATCGCATGGGGGGGTCCTTTTCGTCCGCTACAGGCGCGGGGTAAATCGATGGTTGATGAGCAATTCGATGTCGTCGACGTCGCTGATGGAGAGCAGTTGCAGCCCACCCGGTGCGCCGTCCGCATCGAAGGTCGTGAATTCGAGCGTCCACTGCGTGTTCGCGACGCTGCGTTCTTTGAAGAATGTATTCTCTGGAACGTTCGGCAGAGTGTCCGTGCCCGCGGGATTACCAAGTTCAAGGCGAATCGGTGCGCGCAAGCTCTCGCGGAATTCGAACGTCTCGCCGCCATCTTGAGTAAACCACACCCGGCTGGAGTAAGGCGTCATTTCATTGACCACCTTGTCTGGGTTCGCCGGATCGTAAGTGCCCACGTCAACATTGCGGACCAACTGCGCTCCACCATCTGACAGGTACCCGTTGATGAAGCCGCTCTGCCCCATGTTGCCGGGCACGTTGATCTTGATCCACTGAATCTTGTCGAGCCACGTGCCCAACTCGACAGGCTGTCCCTGATTGTCGAATTGAGGCCCCAGGAAGAACTGGCTGCCGGACGGCGAGAAGGCAGTGCTGAAGGTGAAGGAAACGACATTGTCGCCACTGTCGCGCGTTAATTCCTGCGATTCCAGGTAGCTTCGGAAAGCGACCTTGGCGCGAACCAACTCGCCGGTGATGGGATCCGGGTAGTAGAGTGGGTTGCTGCTGTTGTCGAGATCGCGATAACCGAGGACGTCCTCGCGCAACGAAATCACGTCCGTGTTGGTGCCCGTGCCGGGCCCGAACGACTGGGCACCGTCGTAGAGTTCCATAGCCGCAAGCATCTGCGAGAGCTCGCGTGAATTGCGCGTCTTGTAGAGTTCTGCCACCGACCAGGTACGATCGCCAACCGTGCGTTCGAACGGCTGATTCCACTTATACTCGAGCGCCCGCGCCGTGTAGAAGAGCCAGTCCTGCGCTTCGCGGAATGTCTCGTGCGCGCGCTTCACCGATTCCTGCAAACGCAGGTAATGCAGCGGATCGGCGTAGAAGCGTTCGCTCGCGAACTGGGCGTCGTCGTTGTAGAAGCGCTCGATCTGCGACAATTCGTTGTAGAGCGTCCCGAGGCGAACAGTTTCCTGGCGCAGCGTCAGTTCCGCCTGCTGCGAATCGATCGCCAGCGTCGCCAGTTCCAGCACGTAGTTCTTGACCAAGGCCTCGCTGTTGGCATCGAGAATCTGGTCCTGCAGGTCCGTGATCTGCGCGTCCTCCATGGCGGAGAGGCGCTCGATCTGCCCCTCTTTCTGGCCGATCGCTTCCTCTGCGGTGGTCTGGACGGCGACATTTGCGACGCCAACGACGGCCGCATAAATCGCAGCGCCTGCTCCCAGTGGACCGGCTGCGAAGATATTGCCGATCGCATCGCTGGTCGCCTGGGCGGTGGCCTGAGCGGCTCGCCAATGGCCGATTTCTTCACGCAATCCGGCGCGCTGATTCCCATACGAGATCTGCACTTGCTGAATGGCGTTGTTGACGCCAGCTTCGATTCCGCGTCGTTCGATCTCGATCTGGATTCTGCGATAGACGTTGTTGATCTTCTGTTCGTTCTGAGCAATCTGGTTGCGCGCGATTTCAATGCTGACCAACTGATCCGCGATCAAGCCGGTCGCCGGATTTCCCGGATCGTAGTTTGCATCGCCGGGCACAGCCCCGACGAGTTCGAAGGCTCGATCGTCGCGGTCGCGCTCGATGTCGAAGTAGTTCTCGTCCAACTGATCCTGGTATCCGCGGTAGTCGATGTAGCGCGTCTGTGCGCGTTCGAATTCGGATTGGGCCACTGCGAGAGGGCGAATCGGTGGGTCGGTCAGCTCGCTGATCCAGGTGGCCAACGTGTTGTAGGAATCGAAGAAATCGCCGGACTGGCCCTGAAAGCTCGTCGTCAGAATCAGGAAATCGGGCTGGAACCCGAGGGGGTTTAGCTTGCCGTCAAGAATTCTGCGAACCTCGGTCAGTTCGCGGATGCCATCCTGCCAACCATCGATCGCGGCCTGCAGACCGGAGTCTGGAATCGACTGCGGATCGAGATTCGGGAAAACTCCGAGCAGCATCTGACCGTCCAGGTATGCCTGCTGATAGCCTTCCCGAATAAGATCCTGAGCGGCCAGACGATTGGGATCGTTGTCGTCGTTGGGATCGGCAAGGAGCACATACAATCGCGCTGCATCGGCGAGGCCCGAAGTGTAGTCCTGCAGCACGCCCATCAGGAGCAGAAGCTCGCGGTAGCCATCGTACAGAACGGGATAATCGGCTCCGGCTCCATCGATTGGAACGTTGAGAACCTCGCCGTTTGTTCCCAGGTATTGTGCTGCACGGCCGGGCAATTCGGGGACCTGATTCTGGAAAAGGAAATATCCCAGCGGAGTGCCAGCGGAGTAGCTCGAATCGAAGTCGCGAATCTTGAAGGCGAACGAATCGTTCAGCAATTCGCTGTAGTCATCGAGCACGCGGCGATAGATGGGAAGCAGCCCGTCGGGATCGGTCCAGATGGCGAGTTCGCCGGGGATAGTCGAGTCCGGGGGACTGCCGGAGAGGATATCCAGACGAAGCTGGTTCAGTTCATCGTGCTTCGACTTTGAGAACTGCAATTCTGCCACGGCGCGATCGTAGTACAGATCCAGAAGCGCCTGCTGCAATTCACTGTTGAGAGGATCACCGATCAGTGCATTGCGCAATTTCCGTTCTGCTTCGAGCACAATCGCGCGTTCGGTTTCGCCGTACCAATCCGACATCATCTCGTATCGAGCGCGAATCGGCGCATCGGTATTCGGCTGGCCATCGTTATCGGTGTCGTCGTGCTGAAAGAGGTAGACCTTGTAGCGGAAGGCGGCCGCCGACGCACCGCGCGAGTTGCTTTGGTAGTACAGCATTGCGCGGACTTCATTCAGGACGTTTTGAGCGCTCTCCGGCGATGCCGCCTGCGGGGCGACCGGTTGACCCATAGCAGCGCGCTCCAGGTAGATGGTCCCGTCCGAAGATGCGCCCGCACCGATTCCGCTGAAGGCTGTGACTCCATTGCCCGAACCCGGGCTACCGGTGATGTTCGAGTATCGCGGTGTGATCTTGATCGTCGCGTCGATCTCGTTCTGCGGCACTCGCGGGGAGGCAGCGCAGAGAGCCGTCGAACCGGCCAGAAGGACCGTGCAAAGGAGGCGTCTATTCATCGTCGTGCCTCCATCCCGCGAACGAGATCGGGCGGCGTTTGTGGCACGGCCTGTGGGCGTCGCATCATGGTGAATGTTCCAACGACAGAGCGATCGAGATACGAATCATCCGCGCTCGTTGCTGAAACGCGCTCAGTCACATGCCCACCGACGAAGCCATCTTTGATCAAGACACCTTCATCACCTTTGTTCGCACGGAACTCCAGCGTGCGCTGCATGCCTCGTCGAAAGAGCAACTCATCCGGCGACACAGAAATGGGGACGGAGTCAGCCGTGAAGACCTGATCGGTGAAGAAGACGTTCATCAGATTGTATTCGCCAGCAGCGAAGGAACCGTTGCCATCGCTCATCAACTTCGCCGTCGTGTTGCTGCCGTTCCGCAGGATCTCCATCGTAAATCCATAGTTGAAGAACCCGCTCTGAATCGTGCCATCCCAGGTGCGATCATTGTCCTGCAAGTAGACCGTATGGACCTGGGGAGCCCCGAGGTCGTAATTGGCGGTATCCAGCAGCAGAAGCTCGATCGTCTCGGCATCCTGCTCGACAGTCGAATCGTCCAGGATTTCGATGGGAAGCTTGAAGTCCACGCCATTCACGGTCATCGAATTCGCCGTGCCGACGTAGTCCTGGCCCGCCGATGCCGTGCCGCCGACTGACCACTCGACGGTCCCGCTGAAAGGCCGGTCGAAGTAAACTTCGATTTCGATCTGCTGGTTGCCTTCCTCGGTGGTGGTAGTGGCGGCGGCGAAACTGACCTTCGGCGCGCCCCCTTCATCGGTCTGGCGCCGCAGGTCGGCGCTGTCGACGACTCCGTCCCCGCTCTTGTCGGCTGCGACAAGTTCCTCTGGCGTCAGCTGCACGCGCCCCAGCATCGCACCGGCGATGTCCTGGGCCGAGGCGGCACTCGCGATCGCCAAAAAACAAGAAAGCGCCACGCCACCAAACAGGGAGCGCAGCGCAAGGCACTTTCGACAACTTCGGGGATCCATCAAGCCGCCTGGGAGGCCGCAATCAGCACAGGTCGCCACGGCGACCCGTTGAGGAGTGAAACCTGCAATCGGATGAGATCGGCCAATCGAGTATCTTGACCACGGAGGGCAGCACGTTTAGTGCCGAGCATTCGAGATCGGACATACGGAGAGAAGCGGCCGTTTCTACTCCTGCCAGGCAGCGCTAAGGAACCAACCGAGGCGGCGGGGATCGCCGTTGTGGAGGACTTCGTCCGGACATGGTGCACCGGGGAGCGTCAGAAGAACGCGCAACTCGTCGCTTTCATCTTCGGGCAATTCGACTTCGCGGATCGTCCAGACGTCGGCGTCGAGTTCAAGATCGATGCAGGATTCATTGATTTGGAGCGTGCCCCGCAGGGTATCTTCCACCAGGCCACGAGGACCCGAAATCAAGAGACAGAGGCGTTTGGCTCCCTCGCGCCGACGCAGCCGCAAGACGGATTCTTTCCGTCCGGCGCGATAGACCACGCCGCAACGCCCGTCGCGCTCGCGCTCGTGCCAGCCGCTCTCGTAGTGGGGATGGTCGTTCCGACCGGCCAGGGCTGCAGTGTCCAGCACCAGGCCGGTCATTTTCGCCACCTGCGAAGGAATCCGCTGCGGGTGCGGGAATCCTGGTTGTCGAGTTCGCGCTGCAGATCGGCCGCCTGTTGCTCGGCCCCGGCAAGTGCGAGCTTCAGTCGCTCGTTGATTTCGGCTGCGGGCGAATCGCCCGACTGCGGCGGCCGTACGGCGGACTCGATGACCGCTCGCAGCATTGCGCTGTAGGCAACGCATGTGCCTCCTTCGCTGTCACTCGGTTCGGGGAACTGGGCGGGCGGATTCATGTGAGCCTGATCCTTCGGCTGCGCGACAAGGATCCAGCGGTACGGCGTGAATCCACGCTCGCCCTCTGCACCAACAATCTCGAAGTCTCGACCTTCTCCATCGCCGGCTGCCCGTTCGTCCAGATTCCGCAGAGCTTCGTCCATGGCATTCCAGGATTCATCCATCGACTCGGAGAGCTCGTGCGCCATCTGCAGCCAATTCCACAGCGCCCAGTCGAGGAGCGGTGCGCTGCGTACAAGAGCGACGATGCGATCGTCAGGGAAGAGCCCGACTGTCTCGCGAAGGTTTGGCAGACCATAAGCAACGTGTTCGTGCAGCCACGGGTGCTCTTTGCCGGTCAGCACAATGTGCGCATCATTGAGCTGGCTCTCGATGATCCGGACGGCAGGTTGATCGAACGGCGCGCCAAGGATGACAGGGCCGCGCGAAACGCGCACGAGTTCGGCGATGAAAGCCGCGCGCCTGCCCGGCGCGATATGCTCGAATGCATCGGCGGTGAAGACGGCATCGAACTCACCGTCGGCAAAAGGGAGTTCCGCCCCGTCCGCAACGCGGTAGTCGTCCAGTTGTGCATCGATCTGGTCGATGGTCAGAGCCGTCGCGCCTGGGTGGGCGTCCTTCAGCAATCGCGCGAGATTGCAGGGATATCCACCGACGTCCAGGAGAGAGGGCTTCTCCGGCAAGCAGACGCATTTCGAGATCGCCACCATGGCGGCGAATCGACGAGCAGTATCGTGTGCGAGGCCGGTCATCTTCATCATTGGATCAGCGCTGTTTGCCTTCAATGCAGCAGAGCAATGTGGCGGCGGCGGCGGCCAGTCGGCGATCGAATTTCTGTTCAATGTCTTCGGTGAAATCAGCAGTCAGCTTCATGACGAACGGGTTGAAATTCTGCTTCATGAAACCCACCGGACGGCCGTGGAGCGTGAAATTGTAGCTCTGGGGAAGAACCAGTGCGGCCGCACTGATGAATCGCCGCACCAGAGCAAGATCGGATGAGTCTTCTTGAATCAGGCCGATCTCGCGGTCTTGCGTATCGAAGATTAGCCACTCGTCCCGCACGAAGGACTTCAGTCCCTTGCGCTTCAACGCGCCGATGTGTACCTCTCCCCCACCGGAGACATCGTGAATGTCGTATGTCGCGGCGATATCGATGATCCGCCGGGCGCGAATTCGCAGCAGCGGCTCCTGCCGCTCGATGTCGGCGTAGACAGTGATGTCTTCCTTCAGCTTGAAGCCCTTCATATGCGTGAAGAGCAGCAGGTTCATCATCTCGTCGTACGTGTGCATCTTGCGACCGATGAACGTGAGGATCTTGCGGCGAATCAGAAAGCGATCATGCTGCAGCGACGGGTGCAGCCCCGGTTTCAGGGGACGCGACTCGGAGCCGGCAAAGGAATCCTGCTGCGGCGAAGGAGTCGGTGGGAACTCAGATGGTGGCGATGCGGGAGGCTGCTGAAACGGAGGAGGTGTGGGCGTAGGTGTCCATCCGGGTGGCGGTGCCGTTGGGCCTTGGTTCATTGCCATGATCGGGGACCTTTCACTCTAAACAACCAGTCGCTTCAGTTCCGAGCGGGGCACGAAGATCGGCAAGTGGAAAATCCGTGGGGCACAAGCCTACTTCAGAATCTCGCTGCGCATCTTCTCCCAGTCGCGTGCTTTCGGCTCGTAGGCTTCAGCCTCATCCAGGAACTCCTTGGCGCGGTCCCTGTTGCCGGATGCCGCGTAGCAACGTGCCACGACAAGGTTGAGCGCCGATCCGATCTGGGCGAGATCGTCATCCAGATTCGGGGATGGCTGAGGCGTCCGCCTCACAAACGGCATCAGCACGGTGACCGCCTCGGAATACTTGCCCTGTTCCTCGTAGATCTGCCCGACGTTGAAGGCGATCCACTGTGCATTGATCCAAAGGTGGTCGATGCCGTCCGAATCGCGTTCGAGTTCTTCGCTCAGCAACTGGCGGAGCTCCTCAAATTCCAGCAGACGATCGATGGACTTGTCGTGCGGCGCGATTTCCTTCGCCTGGCGGTACAGCCGTGCAGCCTCCATCAGGTTGTGCAGACGATACTCGGCGTGCCCTTGGAAGAGCACTTCGTTGGCACGCTGAGTCTCGCCGATCAGGCGCTTGGTCTCGTCCGGATTCGGCACCGAGCCAGGCACAATCAGATCCCACGCGGGGACCTGGATCTTGTAGAGATTCCCCATGTTCATCGCGACCGGCCGCGAATCGTATCCGTAGCGCGGCGACAGAAACTCGATGATCGGGAAGTCGGCGGTATTGAGCGGTCCGTCGCCCACATAGTGGTCGATGCCGCGCTCGTCGGTCACAAACGAAGCGATCAGCTTGTTCGGATCGCGCAGACCGATCTCTTCGAGGTCCGCCTGGATCGCAGGCAGTTCCAGGCCCTTCAGAACCTTCGAATAATCAATCTTCAGACCGCCCTTCTGGCCGATGAAAAGGCAGTAGTGGGTGGGCTGGTTGGTGAAGTACCACACCGTCATTTCGGGGAATACTTCGTGGAACGTGCGAACGACGATGCGGAAGGCTTCGTCACTGAGACCGCCAAGCGGCATCCAGACCACGACAAGTCCGTCATCTGTGATGTGTTCGCGACAGAGTTCGAAGTACTCCTGGTCGTAGAGATTCGCATTGGTCTTATAACGCAGATCCGTGCAGTCCGTCGCGATCACATCGTACACGGTGCCGGTGAAACGGAAGTAGGCGCGCGCGTCGTCCACGACGACTCGATAGCGGGGATCGAAACTGCGGAATCCGGGAGCAGGTTCGATCGTGTAGTCGCCAACGGGATGAACAGCTCCGGTGATGTGTCCCTCGGGGCCGACTTTCTCCAGCGCATCCTCGATGATGTCCGTCTTGTAGAGAATGCCGTGGTTCGCGTCGGTCAGAGACGGTGCGGCCTCAAGCACAGACGTCGTGATCTCGATCGCGTGAATCTCTTTGATGTCCGGGTAGAGCGTGTACGACCAGCTCGCGCCGCCGGCGCCGAATCCGACGGTCGCCACGCGGGTTGCTTCGCCACCCAGGAGGAGCATCGGCGCGTGCGCCAACGTCTTTTGGTCGGTCTGAAGGACCGGGTCAGTGCCGGCCACGCCGACATCGTCCACATAGATCGTGCGCCAGCCGCGAGCATCTTCGATGACGGAGACCGTCGCCAGGGGGCCTTCGTGATAGTAGGCCATCGACTCACCAACGGTGAGTTGCTGGTACTTGATGTCCATTGCTGAAATGCCAACGCGCCCGATCACGAAGGCGATCACAAGCAGCGAAACGATGATGATCGCGGGGCGCTGCTTCCGGGAGACTTTCGGATGCACGGCCAGCACGGTGACGCCGATCAGAAGCGAAATGCCCGACAGAATCGTCAGGGTCAGTGTGATTCCGAGCAGCGGAATCAGCACGAAGCCGCCCAGGAACGATCCGATGATCGCACCCAGTGTATTCAGCGCATAGACCTGGCCGACATCGCGCCCGAGTCGTCTGAGCGAACCCACGGCGATACGCGCCACAATCGGGAACGCCATGCCCATCAGCAGTGTCGGCAGACCGAGCGAAAGCGCCGTCTTGATCATCACGTTGCCGACGGCCGCCCACCAGTTCAGCGCACCTTCCTTTGCCGGGTCCAACTCGGGAAGGAAGAGGAAGCTGGGGGTGGGCGCATTGATGATGAAGATCGAAAGGGCACCGGTCACGCCGATGCCGAACTGGATCAAGACGTACACGAACAGGTGATCGCGCAATCTGTCGACGAACGCCTGCATGATGGCGCTGCCGATGGCCAGACCGAGCAGGAACACCGTCAACATGCCGGCAAACGAGTAGGTCGTCGCCTTTAGTGTTTCAAAGTTGAAGATCAGAGAACGCGTCCACGAAACCTGGAACGCCAGTGCCACAAGGCCGCTGACGAGGTAGGTTCCCAAGACGATGCGAACAACGGAGTCCGGGATCTCAAGGGAATCCCCGGAATTGATCTCGGGGGCGGGCTGCGTCTCTGTTTCCTCGACGGGCTTCACGAGGAGTGAGCGCCCAAGACCAACGGCCAGGATCGTCACGAAGACATTGATTGCGGCGGCAATCAGCGTCGTCCCGTGTACGCCGAAACGCTCGATCAGGAAGAAGCCGGTGACGAAGACGCCTATCACTGCGCCCGTTGTGTTGAGGGCATAAAGCCCGCCAACTTTCTTGCCGACCGCGTGCAAGTCATGCGTGACGGCTCGGGAAATGACAGGCAGAGTCGCACCCATGAGGGTCGTGGGAATCAGCAGCAAAACGACAGCGATCACGAAGCGGACCAGGCTGAAGAAGACGAATGCCGCCTCGCCGCCTGGCGAGTAGAAGGTGCCAATGATCGGCGTGACGATTCGCAGCAGGAACGGAAATGCCAGGGCGGCGATTGCGATGCCGAGTTCCAGGAATCCGTAGAACATCAGCGGCCGGTCCATGCGATCGGCGCGCTTGCCCAGAAGCCACGAGCCCAGCGCCAGGCCGCCCATGAAGGCTGTGAGTACCGTCGAGATCGCGTAAACCGTGGAGCCGAAGAGCGTCGTCAATTGGCGCGACCAGACGACCTCATAGATGAGGCCACTTGCACCGCTGAGCAGGAACATCAATGCAATCAGCGATCCGCGCCCCTTCCCGATGGCGGATGCCTGCCCCTGTTCCTGTGCCGTGCTCTGTGCCGATTTGTTCGTTGCCGTCATGATGCCTGGGAAATGCCTCCCGCGAAAATGCCCCGCAGGCTTGTCCAGAGCGGCGGGGCGAGGCAACGAAGAAAAGGAGGTTTCGGCCATCCTCGATCGGGCCTGCTTTCCAGTCACTTGCCCTTGCTTCCGCCGTTCGTTCGCGCTTTGGTATGACATGGGATCGTAAGGTGGAAGAGAACGCCAAAGAAACGGGAAGCACATGTCCACACTGATTTTGAACGGCGAATCGCTGAAAATCGAGCAGTTAGGAACCCTGGCCGAGATGCGCCCCGCGGGCATCGGTGAGCGACGCGTCTGGGTATCTCCGGAGGCTCGCGGCAAGGTCCTGCGAGGCCGTCAGATTATCGATCAGGTTGCCGGATCGAATACTCCGCACTACGGCATCAATACGGGGTTCGGGCCGCTCTGCACGAAGGCTATTTCGGACGAGGACCTCAGCACGCTGCAGCACAATATCCTCGTCAGCCACGCAACCGGAGTCGGCGACCGCGTGCCGGATCCGATCGTGCGCCTCATGCTGGCCACCAAGATCAACTCGCTCCTCAAGGGCTTCTCGGGCGTTTCCTGGGAACTGATCGAAGTCCTGGTCGAATTCCTCAATAACGACGTCCTCCCGCACATTCCACGACAGGGCTCTGTTGGGGCCTCCGGCGATCTGGCGCCATTGGCCCACATGGGCCTGGCACTGCTTGGGCTCGGGAAGGTTAGCCATCGCGGCCATGACCGCGACGCGGCCGATGTACTGCGCGAGTTGAAGATCGCGCCGGTCAAGTTGCAGCCCAAGGAGGGCCTGGCGCTTCTGAACGGCACGCAGTTCATGTCCTCCTATGGCGCCTTGTCTCTCTTCCGTGCGCAGCGCCTGCTGAGGCTTGCCGACATCAACGCGGGCCTTTCGCTTGAGGCGATCCGGGGTTCTATCCGGCCCTTTGATAAACGCGTCCAGGAAGTTCGTCCTCTCCCCGGCCAGCGCCGCGTCGCAGAGAACATCCGCCGCATCATGGAGGAATCGGAGATACTCGAATCCCACAAGGATTGCTCAAAGGTTCAGGATCCCTATTCACTTCGGTGCGTTCCGCAGGTCCATGGCGCCAGCCGTGATGCGATCTCTTACGCCTCGCGCGTGATCGAAATCGAGATCAATTCCGCGACGGATAACCCGCTGGTCTTCGACAATGGAGACGTCATCAGCCAGGGCAACTTCCATGGCCAGCCACTGGCCCTCGCACTGGATTTCGCCGCGATGGCGCTGGCGGAGATCGCCAACATCTCGGAACGCCGCACATACCTTCTCCTCGAGGGGCGCGATGGCTTGCCGAAGCTGCTGATGAAGGACACCGGCCTGAATTCCGGGTTCATGATGCCGCAGTACACGGCCGCGGCGCTGGTTTCGGAGAACAAGGTCCTCTGCCACCCCGCTTCGGTAGATTCGATTCCGACATCGCTTGGCCAGGAAGATCACGTCAGCATGGGCAGCATCTCCGCAACGAAGCTGTTGCGCGTGCTGGAGAACAGCGAAGCCGTGCTGGCAATCGAGACGATGTGTGCCTGCCAGGGCGTCGACTATCGGTCTCCGTTGTCACCCGGTATGGGCGTGGCGGCCGCACTGCACCGCGTACGCCAGGACATCAGCCACGTCGAGAAGGACACGCTCTTCGCTCCACTGATGGAAACTGCGACTCGCCTGGTGCGATCGGGAGCCATCGTGAAGGCCGTCGAAGAGCGAGTCGGTGATTTGAACTAAGGAGCGCGATCATGATGAAGGTCGATACCGAGGGCGTCAGCGCGCCCCGCGGAACGAAGTTGCACTGCAAAGACTGGCAGCTCGAAGCGCCGATGCGGATGCTGATGAATAACCTGGATCCGGAAGTCGCTGAGGATCCGGGGCACTTGGTTGTCTACGGCGGAAGCGGCAAGGCCGCCCGCACGTGGCCGGACTATCACAAGATCATTGAAGCGCTGCAGACAATGGAACCCGATGAAACGCTGCTCGTCCAGAGCGGCCGTCCCGTCGGAGTGTTCCGCACCCATCCGTGGTCTCCGCGCGTTCTGATTTCGAACTCGATGCTGGTTCCCAAATGGGCAACCTGGGAGGAGTTCCGTCGCCTGGAGGAAATGGGGCTGACTATGTACGGTCAGATGACGGCCGGCAGTTGGATCTACATCGGCACCCAGGGAATCCTGCAGGGGACCTACGAGACTTTCGCCGAGGCCGGCCGCCAGCACTTCGGTGGTGATCTGGCAGGGCGTCTTGTCGTGACCGCGGGACTCGGCGGCATGGGCGGCGCCCAGCCTCTTGCAGCGACGATGGCTGGGGCGACGTGCCTGGTGGTCGAGGTCGATCGCAACCGGATCGAACGTCGATTGGAAACGCGCTACCTGGACAAGATGACCGAGTCGCTGGATGAGGCGCTCGCCATGGCGACGGAAGCGAAGGAGAAGAAGCAGGCCATTTCCATCGGTCTGCTGGCCAACGCCGCAGACGTGATTCCCGAATTGGCGCGTCGCAAGTTCGTCCCTGATCTGCTGACCGACCAGACGAGCGCCCACGATGCGCTGAACGGCTACGTGCCGAACGGCATGTCATTGGAAGAGGCGATTCATCTGCGTGACGAGTCGCCGTCGGTGTACGTGAAGAAAGCCATGAAAGCGATGGCCGCGCACGTGGAGGGCATGCTGGCGCTGCAGAAAATGGGAGCGCACACGTTCGATTACGGCAACAACATCCGCGCACAGGCTCAGGAGGCCGGTGTTGCGAATGCCTTCGACTTCCAGGGCTTTGTCCCGGCGTACATCCGGCCGCAATTCTGCGAAGGCCGTGGCCCGTTTCGCTGGGCAGCGCTGAGCGGTGATCCACATGACATCAAGGTCACGGACGAAGCGCTAATGGAGCTCTTCCCCGAGAACGAGGGGCTGATCCGCTGGCTGAAACTGGCCGGTGAGCGCGTCAAGTTCCAGGGCCTCCCCTGCCGCATCTGCTGGCTGGGCTACGGCGAGCGCGAGAAGGCGGGCCTGCTGTTCAACAAGCTGGTCCGCGAGGGCAAGGTCAGCGCACCGATCGTCATCGGGCGCGATCATCTGGACTGCGGATCGGTCGCTTCGCCGAATCGCGAGACGGAAGGCATGCGCGACGGCTCCGATGCGATTGCCGATTGGCCGATTTTGAATGCGCTGGTGAACACGGCGGCTGGCGCCACTTGGGTGTCCGTCCACCACGGCGGAGGCGTCGGAATTGGGTACTCGATCCACGCCGGAATGGTCGTATGCGCCGATGGAACGCCGGAGATGGACGAACGGTTACGCCGCGTCCTGACGACGGACCCGGGAATGGGTGTGATTCGGCACGTGGACGCAGGCTACGAAGAAGCCATCCGCATGGCGCGCGAACACAGTCTGAAGATTCCGGGATTCAAGTGAGGTCGACGCGACTTAGTCTTTCAGCAGCGTCTTGATTTCCGCATTGAAGTCCTGCAAATCGCGGAAGCCCTTGTAGACCGACGCATAGCGCAGGTACGCGACAGGATCGAGGTCCTTGAGGCGCTTGAGGACCAGCTTGCCGATGCGTTCCGAGGGGACTTCGCGCTCGGCCTTTGTCAGCAGATCGCGTTCAACGTAAGTAATCACCCGCTCGATCTGCTCCTCGCTCACCGCGCGTTTCTCGCACGACTTCTCGATGCCGCGCCGGAGCTTTGCGATGTCAAAGGGCTCGCGGGTCTTGTCGCGTTTCACGACCACGACTTCAACGCGTTCTATGGACTCGGAAGTGGTGAAGCGCCGGCCGCACTTCTGGCATTCGCGCCGACGGCGTACGGAATCGCCCGCCGGTGAGGGGCGGGAGTTTACAACGCGCGTATCCGGAGCGCCACAGTAGGGGCAATTCATGGACGGGCCTCGGGGAAATGGAGAAAGCGAATCGGCCCCCGATACGCACGGGAGCCGATTCGAGAAACCTTACAGGTTACGATCGATAGCGGCCTGAAGGGTCGATTTCGGCACGGCGCCGACGATGCGGTCGACTTCCTGGCCACCCTTGAAGATGACGAGTGTCGGGATGCTCTGAACGCCGTACTCGCCGGCGGTGTCGCCCGCTTCGTCCACGTTCAGCTTCACGACCTTCAGCTTGCCGTCATTTTCGTTGGCGAGCTCTTCGACGATCGGGGCAACGCGCAGGCAGGGGCCGCACCAGGTCGCCCAGAAGTCGACGAGAACGGGGGTGGAGGAATTCAGAACTTCCGCCTGGAAGTTGGAGTCGGTAACCGCAAGTACATTATCTGCCATTTTTCTTGGTCCTTAACCTCAATATGTGGTGAGTATGGGGAGGACTTTTTCCGCGAGTCAAGTACGGACTCGTCCTCGTTGCCTCTCACTTCGACTGTGTGAGTTGCACAGCCTGTGCCAAGTCGAGTCGCCCATCGTAAAGGGCTCGTCCAGTGATCGCGCCGGCGATATTCTTGCGCTTCAGGTCCAGGATCGCTGTCACATCTTCGAGGCTTGAAATCCCGCCCGATGCGACGACCTTCATGGGCGATACGGCGCGCGCCATCGACTCCAGCGCAACGAGGTTTGGACCAGACAACATCCCGTCCGTGGCGATGTCGGTATAGATGATCTTCCGGCAGCCCCAGTCGAGCAGCCCCCGCGCGAAATCAAGCGCCTGAAGGCCCGACTTCTCCGTCCAGCCGCGCGTCGCGACGATGCCGTCTTTCGCATCGACGCCGACGATCACGCGATCGCCGTGACGGTTGAGCAGTTCGCGAAGAAACCCCGTATCTTCAACGGCTCGCGTGCCGATGATGACGTCGCGGACGCCTGCCTCCCACGCGGATTCAATGTCCGGCATCGTGCGCAAACCGCCCCCGAGCTCAACGGTCATGCGGGAGGCTTCGCAGATCTGGCGGATGACTTCGAGGTTCGCCAGTCGACCGTCGAACGCGCCGTTCAGATCGACAACGTGCAATCGAGTGGCGCCTGCCGCCTGGAATTGCTCCACAAACTGCACGGGATCGTCGGAGTAGACGGTGCGCTCTTCGCGCTTTCCCTGCGAAAGACGAACGACCTGCCCATGATGCAGGTCGATCGCCGGAATGATCTCGAAGCGATTGGACACGATCACATCCCCATGATGTTATAGCCGGAATCGACAAACAGAATATCGCCGGTGATGCCAGAAGCCCAAGGACTGAGGAGGAACAATGACGCGTTGGCAACCTCGTCCATTGTTACATTTCGACCCAGTGGCGCACGGTTCGCCACTTCGTCGAGCATTTCGCTGAAGCCCGCGATGCCGCGCGCGGCCAACGTCTTGATCGGGCCGGCGCTGACGGCATTGACGCGAATGTTCTTTCGCCCAAGGTCCCAGGCCAAGTAACGCACGGTCGCCTCGAGGGCGGCCTTGCAGATTCCCATGACGTTGTAGTTCGGCACGACGCGCTCGCCGCCCATGTAGCTGAGCGTCAGCACAGAGCCGCCGCCGGCATTCTCGAACAACGGCATCGCGGCCTTCGTCAAGGTGATCAACGTGTGAACGCTGATTTCCTGGGCCAGCTTGTAACCGTCGGCGGATGTGTCGACGACGCCGCCTTCCAGATCTTCCTTCTTGGCGAAGGCGACGGAATGCACGAGCATGTCCAACCTGCCGCCGAATTCATCGCTGATCTCGCCAAAGGCGCGGTCGACCTCTTCGGGCTTCGTGGCGTCCATCATGACGCAGGGAAGCGGCGGATCGAATTCGTCGGCCAGGCCGCGAACACGCGGTTCGAGGCGGTCGTTCTGATAGGTTAGCGCCACGCGGGCGCCTTCGCGGATCAGCGCCTGGGCGATGCCCCAGGCGATCGAGTTCTTGTTTGCAACGCCCACGATCAGGGCGGTTCTTCCTTCGAGAATCATGAATTCATTGCTCTCCAGGGTCGAAGCTAAGCGGCGATTCGAATCGCGCGGATGGTGAAGGCCCGCGCGGAACGAGTGCAAGGGGTGACTTTTGCACTTCAGCCGCGGAAGTTCGGGAGAAGAGCAATAATGGAGCCACAGATGCCTTGGATGCACACAGATGGGGTCTACTGACGGTTAGTTGACTGCTTACTCAATTTAATCTTAATCTATTTCGTTTCAATGTTCTGCACGAACCAAGCAAGCGCTTCGCGTCTCCCGCGGCAGCATACCGCGATTTCAGGCTTCTCGACCGCTCGACAGCCTGCTCCGAAGAACGCGTCGGCGCCCCGATCTGTGTCCATCCAATCCATCTGTGGCTTGAATTCTACGTCGTGTACTCAGCGTTGATCTTCACGTAATCGTATGTCAGGTCACAGGTCCAGGCGGTGGCCTCGGCGGTGCCTGCACCGAGTTCTACGTCGATCAGGATCTCGTCTGAGGTCTTCAGATACTCCGCAATCGCCGGTCGATCATGCGGAGCGGGCTGGCCCTTGCGGAAGACAACAGCCTTGCCGAGCTTGATGACGACCTTGGCCGGCTCGAAGCGTCCGCCGCTGTAGCCTACGGCACAGGCGATTCTCCCCCAGTTCGGGTCGTGTCCGAAGATAGCGCACTTCAGCAAATTGGACGATGCCACGGCCATCGCGACTTTTCGCGCATCTTTGACATTGGTGGCCTTACGAGCGCGAACTGAAACCAGCTTGGTTGCGCCTTCGCCGTCGGCGGCGACGCTTCGGGCGAGCTCACTGCAAACGGCTGTGATCTTCTTCTGGAACTTCGCGAATTCGGGGTCAGAGACCTTCAGCGAGGCATTCCCCGCCGCCCCATTCGCCATCACGACGACCATGTCGCTGGTGGAAGTATCCCCATCGACCGTCAGGCAATTGAACGTCTCGTCGGCAGCCGTGGAGAGCGCCTTCTTCAGCGCAGGCTTTGCGACGGCGGCGTCGGTCATCACGTACACCAACATCGTCCCGAGGTTCGGGTGGATCATGCCGGAGCCCTTCGCGATGCCGAGGATGCGGATCGTTTTTCCTCCGATTCGGACCTTCGCGGTTGCGGTCTTCGATACTGTGTCGGTCGTCATCATGGCGCGACCGACATGGAGGATGCCCTCGGAGGTCAGTTCGGCATCGCCCAGCGCCGCCAGACCGGCGCGGATGCGATCGACCTTCGGCACCGTGCCGATCACACCGGTCGAGCCGACGAGCACTTCGGTTTCGCCGCAACCGGCGACTTCGGCTGCGGCTTGGGCTGTATCGCGAGCAGCCTTCTCCCCCGCCGATCCCGTGCAGGCGTTCGCCTGGCCAGCATGCACGACGAGCGCGCGGATGGCACCACGCGAGAGATGGTCGCGACAGACCTTGATGTTCTCGCCGGGGAACTTGTTGCGGGTAAAAAGAGCGGCCGCGACGCATGGGCGATCGGAAACGATCAGACCCAGGTCGTCGCGGCCGGAAGGCTTGAGACCGGCGGCGGTGGCACCGGCACGAAATCCAAGGGGAAAGTCTGTCAAGACACTCTCCGAGATTTGAACCGGCGTCGGCGCGCGATCACGTCATCAGACGGACCACTTCCGAATGCCGGTTTCGTTGGGATCGGTGGAGAACCAACGCTCCGTCACAACCTTGTTTTCCGTCCAGAACCGCAAGCCGTCCTGGCCGTGTCCGTGAAGGTCGCCGAAGAAGCTGTTCTTCCAACCACTGAAGCTGAAGTTCGCCATGGGCACTGGAATCGGAACGTTGATTCCAACCATGCCGACGGTGCACTCATTCATATAGCGCCGTGCGGCGCCACCCGAATTTGTGAAGATGGCCGTGCCGTTGCCGAACTCGTGGTTGTTCACCAATTCCAACGCTTCGTCGAGGTCCTTCACACGAAGGACAACGAGCACGGGGCCGAATATCTCTTCTTTGTAGATCGACATATTCGGCTTCACGTGATCGAACAGCGACGGGCACAAGAAGTGACCGTTCTCCGTTCCCTCGCCGACGGGCTGACGCTTGCGGCCGTCGACGACGAGCTTCGCGCCTTCTTCAACGCCCTTGTCGAGGTAAGAGGCCACGCGATTGCGATGCTCGGCCGTGATGAGCGGACCCATCTCGGATTCCTTTTTGCAGCCCGGGCCGACGCGCAGGTTTTCGGCTTCTTTCGCCAGCGCCTCAACAAGCGGATCCGCCACGTCGCCGACTGCGACGACTGCGCTAATCGCCATGCAACGTTCGCCGGCGCTGCCGTATGCTGCCGCCGTCAAGGCGTGCACCGTCTTGTCCAGATCGCAGTCCGGCATGATGACGCCGTGGTTCTTCGCGCCGGCCAGGGCCTGGACGCGCTTGCCGTGGGTGGAACCGTGCGAATAGACGTGCCGCGCGACTGGGGTCGAGCCAACGAAACTCACAGCCTTGATATCCGGGTGCTCCAGAATGCCATTCACACAGTCCTTTGCGCCGGTGACCAGGTTGAAAACGCCCTTCGGCATGCCGGCCTTCTCGATCAACTCCGTGACCAGGATCATCGTCAGCGGATCCTTCTCGGAGGGCTTCAAGACGAACGTGTTACCGGCCGTGATGGCGATCGGGAACATCCACATCGGCACCATGATCGGGAAGTTGAACGGCGTAATGCCCGCGACGACGCCGAGCGGGAAGCGAACGGACTTGCAGTCGATCGACGCCGACACGTCCATGATCGCTTCGCCCTTCATGTGATCGAGCATCCCGCAGGCCCACTCGACCTGGTCGATGCCGCGGCGAACTTCGCCCATGGCGTCGGGATAAGTCTTGCCGTGCTCGCGGCTAAGACCGGCGGCGATTTCTTCCTGCTTCTCCACCAGCAGCTGGCGGAGATTGAACATGACGTCGCAGCGCTTCTGCACCGGCGTGTCGCGCCATGCGGGGAATGCGGCCTTTGCGGCAGCCACGGCGCGATCCACATCGCCACGTCCACCGAGGGGCGTGCGCGCGATGACTTCGCCCGTCGCCGAATCGGTCACATTTTCAAATTCCTGGGCTTCCGAGTCCACCCACTCCCCATTGATGTAAATCTTCAGCGGCTCGAGGCCGGACGCTGCGGTTGGGGTCATTATGTGAATCCTCCTGAGAGTCCTTTCGCGACCCCGCCGGACGGCCACCCGCCCCGGGACGCGGCTTTCTTTCGACCAAACGTTCGACGCTACGGAAACAAGTGGCCGGAAAGCAACCTTGTTCTTTCAGGGTGCGAGGGGGCGGGATTCAGTTCGGCCACGGGACCGAGAAGATCTCGACGCGGTCCAGATACAGGGCGATGCCAGGGTCTATGCCTTCGGAGAAGGGATCGACCAAGAGGTCGAAAGACGTGAGCAGGCTCTGGCTAATACCAACGTTCGCGGGGAAATAGACGATGTAGTCCCGCGGGGCGTTCTCGACAGGGCTGAAGTCCGCGGACCCTGTCGAGGCAACGACGGTATAGCGGCTGGCGCGGAAGAACGATTCATTGAAACGAAGCCGGAATGTGGGTACCAGGTCCGCATTCGAAACGTTGGTGCTCACGGAGAAGATGCCGTAGTAGAGCCGGTTTGCCTCGATCGTCACGTTGTTGGCGGGATCGGTACTCGATCCCCAGAAGCCGAATTGGAAGCCATCGATGTTGGCGACTTGAATTCCTAATCTTCCATTGATGGTATCGTATGCGAAGAGCGGTTCGGCGTACGTGGGACTGAGGGACGCAGAAATCCACCCATCCTGGCCCTCGTCGAAGGTATAGACGTGTTCCAGGCGCGGATTGGAAAGTCCGAGATTTCCGGCCCCTTCGATCGTGGCGGTATCCAGGGCCAGCATCGCCGTCGAATTATCGCCGGGATCGAAGTTGAGCATGTCGAATTGGCACTGGAACTCCTGGCTGCTGAAGGGGGCCTGGAAGTGCATCACGTATTCGCGACCTTCGGGTGTCGGCGAGTAGGCGGCATCGGCATTAGAGTCGATGTGCAGGACGTCGGCAAACTGGCTGTTCGTGGCGGTGACGCGCACACGAAAGCTGGGAACCAGGGTTGGCGTGGGTTCATTCGTTCGAACGCGGTAGGTCAGCACAATGGTCGGCGGGCCGGTCGTCATATGGACGGGCAGCGCGATGATCTGAGGAGTGGACTGCACTCCCATCGGTGCCAGTGCCATGACGGGGGATTGCCAGATGCCAACGAGATTGCTGCTTCCCGTTCCGGTCATTTCCAGCGCGCCGTTGGTTCCGGTGCTTGTCGAGAAGATCGGTGAATCGAGCGGGGGGACAGTGAACGACTGCCAGCCTTCGGCGTCGTCCGAGAATTGGTACTCGTGATGAGCCTTTGCGAGTGAAGTCTTCGGAAGGAGGATCACGCGCACCCCAACGTCGCCGAAGCGGAGGTTGGAGAAGGCATCTTGCTTGGCCTCTCCCTCTGTCGGCCAGGATTGGGAAGTTCCCGCTTCCAATTCCTCATCGCCCGAGAACTTGTAGAGATGCGTGAGGTAGCAGGGATCAACCGTCGTTGTGCCGCAGGCAACTCTCTCATCCCAGTAGTGTGAAGACCACTCATCCAAGCTCGAATCCATGTCGCGCATCGTCAGGGCGTCGCGCTGAATGAAGACATAGTGCCTCCGGTTCCAATCTGGGAGGATGGCTTCGAATTCGCCCTGGCCAGTCGTCCTGAGATACTGCTCGAGCTGCTCGAGTTTATACTCGACTTCGGCTCGACTCATAGCAGCGGCTGACTCCCCCATTGATCCAGACACCGTTGAACCGGGAAGGGAGTTCCACTCTTCAGCGGTCATCTCCATCTTCGCGATGTAGTAGTCGCGATAAATCCCCCACTGCGCAGGACATGGTGGCGTTGGAACATACATGAAGTTCATGTGGACATTGCCCGGAAGATCTGCAACGAAGTCGACCGAAGCGGCTGTGCAGCGGGCCTGAACGCTGACGATGCAAACAACGGCGATAATCACAGGAGTAGCTGACCTGCCAATCATGATCCTATACCCTCCCAAGGGATCAAACGTGAGCACGGTTTATCGGAAAGAAGCATTCATGACAAAGGTCTCACAATTGCCCGCAATAGGCAACTGGACTCTTGCCAAGAGGCCCGCCAGAGATGGCAGAGCCTATGAACTGTGCCAAAAAAAAGGGGCCGCAAATGCAGCCCCGAATGCTCATATTGGATGTGCGTGCTGAGCCCCTATCTTCCCTCTCCCCGGGGCGAGGGAAGGGGATTCCGTTGTAGCGGAGGTGGAAGGTCAGGAGCCTTGTCTGGATCGGCGATATCCGATCCGACGTGGAAGACACCGTGGTGAAGCCGTCCCGTTATGGTTCCCGGTGACTTGAAGCAGAATGTGTTTTCGCATCCGACGCCAGTTACTCGACCAGATCATCGGGCACGGAGTAAATGTCGACTCTCTCCAGATACACAGAACCGCCCGGTTGCAAAGTCTCCACGCCCGGCTCGGCCAATAAGTCGAATGAACTGAGAAGGTACTGGCCCACTCCGATCCCGGGACTCAGGAAGACTGTGTAGAGGCGCGAATGCCCGGGAGTCGGACTGTTCTCTGCGGTTCCGGTCGATGCAACTGTTGTGAGCTGGCATGCCCGGAACAGCGATGTATTGAGACGCAGGCGGAATGTCGGGACCAGATCAGGATCTTCGATGTCTGAACCGACCTGGAAGTTCGCGTAGTATAATCGCCCCGGCTCAATGTAGACATTATTGTCTGGATCTGTCGTGCTGGACCAGAATCCAAACTGGAAATTCGGATTGTCTGCCGGTTTGATTCCAAGGCGACTGTTGTCCGAGTCGTAGGTTCCACTGGCTGGATCGAATGTGCCTTCGAGCGTGTAGAACTGCCAACCGTTGGTTCCCGTTGTAAAATCATAGGAACGCTCGAGCCGAGCTTCGTGGAGCAAGTTATCCGGCGCGACGCGCACTTCCATCCAGTCCAACATGACCTGCGCCGATGGAGAATCCTCCGGTATAAAGCCGAGCAGGTCGAACTCGCAATTGAACACGCGGCTGGTTTTTGGGGGGATGAAGTACAGGGTGTACTCCTTGCCCTGAGGAGTTGGCGAATACGCGCCATCGTAGTATGAAAAGACCGATAGCAGATCGCTGTGCTGGCTATTGAGTGCGGTCTGACGGAGACGGACTTCCGGAACCAATGTTGGGTCCGCCTCGTTCGTCAGGATTCGGCCTGAGACCTGAAAGATGCGTGTCCCATCGACCTTCGGAATCTGCAGCAGAATTGTGTCGTTGAGGGTCGGACCATCGTTTGCAGCGTAGAATTCAAAGGGTGGCGAATGCCAGATCCCAACGAGGTCTTCGTTGTTCGTTGCGGTCATCCCCAGAACGCCTGGATCGCCCCACTCTGTGAAGAACCCAGGGGCACTGAAGGGAGGCCACTGAAATGCCGTCCAACCTTCGAGCCCTTCAGTGAATGTGAACTCATGCGATGGGTAGGGAGTCGGTATAGGCGACGGCGTGGGCGTTGGAGTCGGAGAAGGTGTGGGGACCGGCAAACCATCGTACCGTGTCAGAATGCGGAAACCGTAAAGCCCCCGACGTCGGTCGGGAGTGTCGCTACGTCGGCAGGCGGATCGACAGATCTCTGCACCATCGTACCAGCCGCCGCCGCGAAGGACGCGTTTCGTTCCGGTGTCCGGCCCTGTGGGATCGAGGGAGGGGCTCACGCTGTAGTAGGTCGCCGAATAGTAGTCCTGGCACCATTCTCGTGCGTTGCCGCTCATGTCGTAGAGCCCCCACGCATTCGCCTGCCACTGCCCCACCGGACGTTCGTAGGCTGTCGACATCAAAACGGTATTGGCTTCGAACCACGCATTGCCCAAGATGAACGTCTCGGACAAGTCGTCGCCCCAATAGTAGCGTGTCTGTGTTTCGGCACGACAGGCGTATTCCCATTCCGCCTCCGTTGGCAAACTGAGTGCGAGATCTCCCTGTGCTGTGTCCAGGGCAATCTGGTTCAGGGCAGCGAGAAACGCCTGGGCATCGTTGTATGAAACATTTGTCGCCGGGCTGTTCGGGTCATCGAGGTAGCTCGCATTTTCCTCCCAAGGACGTGTCCCCATGACGGCTTCCCACTGTCCCTTTGTCACCTCGTATGTGCCCAGAAAGTAGTCCGTCCCGATCACAACCGTGTGAGGAACCTGTTCATCCGCTTCCGAGTCTACCACTGTGACGGCCGATCCCATGCTGAAGGAGCCGGCAGGTATTCGCGTCAGTTGCAATGCGGATCCGTCCGGCAAGTAGACGGCCCCGATGTCGCGATCAGACTGTGCCCACGTTGCAACTGCGAGTAGCGATAGACTCAAACCGACTGCAAACGACCGGAGTCGTTGAGTTGATGTGCGCATGGTTCCTCCGATTCCCGCCAATAAGTCCGTCCTCGATCCAAGGTCAGTCGTTTACTGAGTAGATCTGAAGCTGTTGCAGGTAAATCGAACCGCCGGCCTGCAGATTCTCTCTGCCCGGTTCGGCCAGCAGATCGAATGAACTGATCAGGTATTGTCCGGTGCCGATCCCAGTGCTGAGAAAAACCGTATACGAACGGGCATCTGCACGTGTGGGGCTGTTTTCGGCGCTCCCGGTAGAGTTCACGGTGGTGATGTGGCAAGCTCGGAACAGCGAGGTATTGAGGCGCAGTCGAAAAGTCGGTACCTGATCCGCCTCACGGATGTCCGATGCGACCCTGAATACGGCGTAGTAGATTCGTCCGGGCTCGATCAGAACGTTGTTTGCTGGATCGGTTGTTGAGGTCCAGTATCCAACCTGGAAGTCCGGCGTGTCAGCGATTTGAATGCGAAGAGCATTCACATTCTCGCTGTACTCGCCAATTGGCTCTGCGTACTGGTCTGCCAATGTCTCGAAGGTCCAGCCCTCAGCGTCCGTGTCGAAGTCGTAGGATCGCTCCAGCCTCGGGCTTGAGAACAAAACGTCGGGAACCCAGGTTACGGCTGCCCGATCAAGCATGACGGTCGCGCTTGGAGAATCATCGACATCGAAGTTCAGGAGATCGAATTCACAGTTGAACGGAGAATTCGAAGGGGGCGGTTTGAAGTACAGGCGGTACTCTCTGCCTTCCGGCGTGGGTGAGTATGCCCCATCATAGAATGAGAAGAGGGATAACAAATCGCTTTGCTGAGCATCGATGGCGGTGGTGCGCAAACGAACTTGAGGCACGCGCCTCGGATCGGTTTCATCGGTTGATATTCTGCCCGTCAGTGCGAGAACGCCTGTGGGAGAAGAGGCAGCGCGATCAGCGTTCTCTTCTCCCCGTGCTGAGCCTTCTAACGCGTACTTCACGGGCGGTGAATGCCAGATCCCGACGAGATCCTCATTCCCAGTACTTGTCATGCTGAGGCTTCCGGAGCCTTCGTCCTCCCATGCGAATTCCGGCGCACTGTAAGGAGGCCACTCGTATGGTTCCCATCCCTCGTCTCCATCTTCAAAGTCCCACACGGGCTGACAGTCATTGACGACCCCCTCTTCAGGGAAGAACGCCACTCGGCATCCGACCCATTCTTCCTGTGGGTACGGTTTTGGGAAAACGATTACATACTCTCCCGTCGGGATACGGGTGCGGCAGGGGTAGCTAGCGGAGGCGGCGGCGTGGTGCAACTCCAAGCTATCAACGGAACACTGCGCGAGATAATCGTAGTAATTCCCCCCGATTGAGTATCCCGCATACGAGAAGAGATTGTCGTTGTCATAACCCGGGTTGGCCGGTCGGCACCAGAGGTATTTAGCCGAGGTCCATTCTGAAGCATTCCCACTCATATCGTAGAGTCCCCAGAGGTTCGGCTCCTTCTGACCAACGGGATGCAGACGAAGGTGAGAACTGCTCCAGTACCAGGCGCAGTCAGAAGCGAGCGACTCATCTTCCCCCCAATAGAAACGGTCGGTTCCTCCCGCCGAATAAGCATACTGCCACTCATCGATCGAGGGCAGTCGGAACTCGCCCCTGAGTTCGGGATAGAAGAGCCGAATATATTCTGTAAGCTTGTTCGTGACAATACCGGCCCGAGGCTGAGAAATGTCAGTCTGGGGAAGATGAATGTCAGGATCCGCGTAATCGATGGATGGATTTTCCCAATCCCCGAACAGCGAATCCCACTGGGCGCGCGTGACTTCAAATTTCCCCATGTAGAATCCGTTTCTGATGCTCTCCGATTCCTGTTCCCACGGATTCGGGGGGATTGCGCTGAGTTGAAGTTCTATGTCGCCGGGCAGGCGCACCACGAGATCCTCAGCAGAGTAAAGGTCCTGCGCAGCCAGGGGAAGAGCCAATAGTAGCACGACAACCAGCGCCGTGGCCCGTATTGCCCCCGAGAAAGTCAAGAGGCGCAAAGAAGAATCAGATCCCATCATATCCCACTCCTCCAAAACGCAGAATTGACCAGTGCTCCCACCCGTGAGCCCATCTATTGACAAGCTTTCACAGATCGCCATCCGGCGCAATCAAAACATCCGTAGATTTAATTGGATTCGATCAGTGCGCCTTGCGAAGGTCGGCAGCTACTCGGAAACCGAGGAAGTCAAGTTGCGTGTCCGGCGGGTATCCGTTGCGTGCCGCGGAACGACACCCGGCGGCGTAGAAGCCCCAGTAACCCCCGCGGACGATCCGATCTCTGGCCGCAGGCTCCGTCCACGCAGAGCCGTCGTCAGGTGCGTCTTCATACGATCCATGCCACCAGTCCTGGCACCACTCGTAGACATTGCCGTGCATGTCGAACAACCCGAAGCCGTTCGGCAACTTCTCCCCCACCGGCTTTGGTCCGGCGGGCGTGTTATCGCCACAGAACCACATGAATTTCTTGCGCGTGCCATCCATCCCGCATGTGTCGTTGGCTCCAAGGGAATCGCCGAACGCAAAACGAGTCGATGTGCCGGCGCGGCAGGCGTATTCCCATTCCGCTTCGCTTGGCAGTCGAACGTGAATCCCGTCCTGTCCGGTTTCCCGCAGGTGGGCATTCAGAGCGGTCACGAAGTCGTGGGCCTCGTTCCAACTGATGGATTGCGCGGGATGATCGCCGGGGGCATCGAATCGCTCGCCCATCAGGGCTTCCCACTGGGCGACGGTGACCTCGAATTCGCCCAGCAGGAAGTCATCCGACAGGGAGACCCAGTGCTGCGGACCTTCGGAAGGCCAGCGACCACGCTCATGCATCGGCGAGCCCATGCGAAACGACCCGGATGGGATTTGCACGAAGGCCATCTCGACATCGTCGGGCAACCTGATCCGCAAATTGCTGTCCGGCTTCGGCACGGAGTAAATGTCCAGATGATCCAGAAAAATCGAACCGCCCGGCTCCATCGGTTCCCACGAGGCATCGGCAAGCAAATCGAAGGAGACGAGCAGGTTTCCTCCGATGCCGATGTTTGGCGGGAAATACACGCGATAGTGCGCCGGCGACGTCGCGGTTAGTGCGTTTGCGCCGGTTGAGACGATGCTCATGTGGCGACTGGTTCGGAAGGACGATTCATTCAGGCGAAGACGAAAGGTTGGAACATGGTCGGGGTTTGCGATGTCGGTTCCAACGGTAAATGCCGCGAAGTAGATCCGATTCGATTCCAATTCCACGTTGTTTCTTCGATCGAGCGTCGAACCCCAAAACCCAAACTGAAGGGATTCTGTTTCGGCTGTCTGGATGCCCAGGCGCCCGTGTTCTTCGTCATAGAGGGGGTGAGACTCTGCATACAATCCCGGCAGCGTGTATGGCTGCCACCCGTCTGTGCCCGTATCGAAACTGAATGATTTCTCCTTGTGCGCGTTCGCGAAAGCTGCGGCAGGAACCGGGCGGATGTCGACGGAGCCAAGCACGTCGCGCGTCGCCGCCAGTTCGAGTGGAAGGAGATTCTTCGCCTCGACCTGCGTGTGGAAGTCTGTGCTCCCTGCGGGCGGCTGGAAGTACATCGTGAGATCTTCGGGAAGCGGCACGTCGGAGGTTCCACCTGAGGCCGGCAGTTCGACCGTGAGAACGTCCATCTGCGAATTGTCCTGAGACGAAACTCGCAGTCGCACCTGCCCAACCATCAGGCGGTCGAGTTCGACAAGATTGGCCCGATAGGTCGCCGCAAAGACGATCGAGCCATCGGTGCTGTCGATCGGGAGCGGAAGGCCTCTTCTCTCCGGTATGCGGGTGCCTCCGTCGATGGGTTCTTGTTTGGATGACAACCATTCCGCATCCTGATCTGCGAATGAGAACCCTTCGCGATCTGGAGGAACAGTGAAATCCAGCAGAACCCGAAATCCGGTCGAGGCGGAACGCGTGTCGGGATCTTCTCTCCATCGGGATGCGGACCGGCACAGGCGCGCAGGCGAGTTCCAACTGCCACCCCGCAGAACCCGCGAGGACTCGTTGGCAGGAGAGTTAGAATCAATTTCCCAGAACGAATTCGCGCACCATTCGCCGGCGTTCCCTGCCATATCGACAAGGCCCCAGGCATTTGCCTTCTTCAGGCCAACCGGATGCGCGTAGCGTTCGCCGGCGTCCCACGCGTTTCCTTGATACCAGGCGCAGTCATCGATCGCAGCCGCTTCTCTTCCCCAGAAGAAGGGCGAAGATGTTCCCGCACGACAGGCATACTCCCATTCCGATTCCACGGGGAGACGTGCAGCGAGAAACGAGCGACCGGATTCCTGGAGATGCCGATTCACGGTTTCCACAAAGCGCTGCGCGTCATCCCACGAGACGTACACCGCCGGGCTTTGCGGGTCATCGCTGACGAATTCCCGTCCTGCCCAAGGCGACGAGCGCATGACTGCGCGCCATTGGGCCTTCGTCACTTCGGATTGGCCGAGGAAGAAGTCCTCCGGGATCGTCACCGTCTCGGGAGGAAGTTCAGAAGGCATTCGTCCGAGTTCCTCTTCAGCGGATCCCATTATGTAGGTACCGGCCGGGATCCGGACCATCTGCATCGATTCATCGCCAGGAAGTTGGAGGGCAAAAGAGTCTTCTGCGGCGCCCGCTCCCGCCGCGCAGACGGCAATTGCCAGAACGAGCAATAGGAGCCCGGGTTGCATCCGTCCCTGAATCATGCCCCGCCTTTCCTCCGCCAGAGGTTGGCAAAGGATTACGAAGAGCGAGGTGAGACGCAAGGAAAACTGGTGTCAAACACCGAATCCAGAAACCCGCCGGGCACAATTGGCAGTGCCCGGCGGGTGCGAATAATCCATCCCCAGTCGACCAATCAGTAGCCGTTATAGGCGGCTTCCATCACTGAATCGATCTGCGCCTGCGTAAGATTGTCCCCGATCACTGCGACGACAAACTTCTGTCCGCCCTTGCTGTAGTTCTTGACGAAATCCCCATCCTCGCCACACAGGAGCGCCGAGGCAGACATCGCCATCGAGGTTGCAGGATAGTACTTCTTCTTGGGCTTCTTGCCTGGGTTTGGCGCGACGTAGTTTGTTCCAGACGCCGAATCGCCTTCCTCGTCGGAGACGGTCACATAGACGATGATGCCATCGTCATCCGCCTTGGTCAGAGAGGAATCCAGTGCACTGCGTACTGTGTCTGACATGGTTTCGAGTGCTCCTATATGAGTTTTCCCGCCCTGTCTCCAGAATGCGGGTTAGTGCCATGGAATTTCCCTCCACTCAGATTACGGACCGATTCGATTCTGGATGCGGTCCCAGATATCTCCTGCTCCGTCCAGTTCCGTTTTGATCTTATCCAGGTGCTGCACATCCTGCCAGGCCTTGGCGAATTCGTCGTCTGCGGCACTTGCGTCTCCCTCCGCCAATCGTGCCTCGCCCTTGGCCCAATGGGCGGTCGCGAGATACTCCCAGATTCTGAATGGAGGGTTCTCAAGTTGCTCCAGCGTGAGCAATGTCTCGATGCTCTCGTTCGCGTAGGAGATTGCGCCGTCATTGTCACCGGCACAGAGCGCAAGCTCGGCTGCCAGGGCGGTCAATTCGCCAAGCGTGTAGGAGCGGGAGAGGTTATCCTCTCGGGCGGCCGCGAGATGGCGTTGCTCTTTCAGAGCCTGGTCGACGGTATCGAGTCCTTCTGCGCAACGATTCAGCGCCAGGAGGGCTTGGGCCTTCCTCATCCTCAGACGAACGAGATCCTGCAGTTGATAAGGATCCTGGAGAGAGGGATCCCGGCGACTGATGCTTCCGTCGATGGCTCGCTGGATTCGCGCCAGGCCGCTCGGATCATCGAGGTACTTGACGGCGAGGACGCCGATCATGCTGTCGGCGTTCTCAAGATTCTGCGCCATGCTTTGATCGTCGGAATCCAGCTGTTCCAGCTTCTCGAACAGCTTCTTCGCCTCGTCGTGCAGTTGGCGCCCCTGCTCCATGTTGCCTTCCTGGAAAGCCAGGTGCGATGCCATGCAGGCAAGCCAAAGCTGTCGGGATGCGTGGTAGGGCTTGGGCGACTGTGAGGCGAGCGCCGAAGCGTAACGGTGTGCCTCGGTCAGATTCCTCTCCCACTCGCCGATGTCGCCGCGAAGGGCTTCGATGGAAACCAGCGATTCCTTTCCGATGATCAAGTCCGCCAGGTAGGTTTCCTTGTTGGTTTCGCGAAATGCTTTAACCTGCAGTTCGAGCGCATTCTTCACGGCGCTGCGCGCCTTGTCCAGATCGAGGGTTGCCGCAAAGACGTCCGAAAGCCTGAGATAGGTCCAGGCCTGCATACGCAGATCTTCGGGAGTCAGCGTCCCAACATCCTTGTTCTGGTAATACTGAAGCCCCAGTTGGGCGATACTGTGCAACGACTCCAACCGATCCACCGACCTGAGTGGAATATCGAGCTCGTAAAGCACCTCTTCGAGCGTCGTTTCCATATCGTCTCTGGCTTCCTGGGCTTCCTGCCGTCGCGCGTCGGCAATGTCACGCTGTTCGGCCAGTTGGACGTTCTTGTCCTCGATCGCCTTGCGACTCTTCTGCTGCTGATGAGCGAATCCCACGGCTCCGATGATCACGATCAGCAGGAGAAGAAACGATGCGGCCAATGCTAACCTGCGTTGGCGGGCATGGCGCTTCTGCTGAAGGTCCGCCTCCGCAATCCGTCGTTCGAGGTCGACCCGCGTTTCGTCCTCGGCTGGAAGGCCAACGCAGGCGCCGCGCGCGAATCCCAGGTCGCGCTGGCGCAACGCGTGTTCGATCTGAAGCACGACCAGTTTCCGCCGGAGCTGTTCCGCCTCAGGGTTTCCAGGCCACAGGTCCCTCGCCGCATTCGCCTGCTGGATCAATGAACCGACGGTCTTGTAGTCGTAAGCTGTCTCGTCGAGAACGGCGACCTTCCTGGCCACTTCGTCCGAGAGCTTTCTGCTGTCTTCCTGCTTCCCGATGCCGTCGATGTACTCTTCCACGGCCTTGCGAACGGCCAGGACGGATTCCGGGCGAGCTTCCGGTCTCGTGGAGAAGCATTGCTTAATGATCGCCTGCAATTCTTCCGGGGCATCCTTCGGTACAAGGCGATGTTTGTTCTCGTGAATCGCCAACATCGCCGTCGCGTAGACAGAGACTTCGCGCGGAGGGTGTCCGGTCAGAATCTCGAAGAGCACGCCTCCCAACAGGTAAATGTCAGTGTGGCGCCCGATGCGATCGTTCGAGGTGTCCACCTGCTCCGGCGCCATATAGGCGGGTGTTCCGCAGGCGACCGAGGACGACTCGCGTGTCGGCATCAGCCCACTCGCGCCCTCATCCAGCTTTCGAGTCGCCGTGAACTCGTCGACTAGCACGATCGCCATTCCCCAGTCGGTCAGGTAGACTTCACCGTATTCGCCGACGATGACCTGGCTTGGCTTGATGTCTCTGTGGATGATGCCGCGATCGTGCGCATAGGCCAATGCATTGCACATCGCGATGAAGATGCGCAGGTGGCGCGAAAGATAACTGAATGAGGGCTTTTCGCCATCGCCGGGATGCTCCTGGCGAATCAGGCGACTCCACGGCGTGCCGCGGGCAAGTTTCATCGCCAGCGCCGGCTGATCGGCACCGTATCGCTCCACGCGGCACATCTGGTGAATGGGAATGATGTTAGGGTGATCGAGGGCGCCTGCCACCATGGCTTCTTTTCGGAAGCTCTCTTCGTCGTGACCAAGCAGCACCTTCACCGCGACCATACGGTGGAGTTCTTCCTGTCGGGCCAGCCAGACTTCGCCCTGGCCGCCTGCTCCGATTCGTTTGAAGAATCGGAAGTCTCCATCACAGGAGACATCTTCAACCTTTGCAGGAAGCGTGGCTCCCTCTTCCAGGGCGCGCGTTGGCGTCTGGGAGAGAAGTGAGGCGACCTCAGCGTCGCTCATCGGCCCAAAGAGCCGGTCGTCGCCGAAGCCATCAGTCGTAGTGGTGGTATCCGTCATGGTTGGATCGCTCGCAATCCTCCCAAAGGCGGTGGATGTAATACTTCTGAGTTTCTACAACAGACCTCACAGTTGCGGTTGATCCCGGAGGTGTCGATGGAAAACGGCGGTTCCCGAGCATCGTGCCGGAGGAATGTGGCCGCGGATGATCAGCCGTGGATTTCCTTGTCCCACTGGCGGATCGACTGCTCTTGCTGAAAGGTTTCGATGCTGCCGGGGCGGAGGCGGCGGATCGCCTGGATGGCCTCGTCGGCCGACATTCCAGTCGTTACAAGGTAGGTGGCCAGCATCGTCCCGGTTCGTCCGATACCGGCTCGGCAATGCACCAGAACCGCCCCCGAGTCGCGGGAAAGCTGCGTCTGAACGAAACTGGTGAAGTCACGGATCTGCTCGAGGGTTGGAGGCGTAAAGTCAGCAATTGGAAGGTGGTACCCCTCCATTCCTTGTTCCTCAAGGGCCTCCGGCGGCAGCGGGTCCTCCGTCAACGTGACGACCGCGGCGAAGCCCTTGCGCCGCAGCGCGGCTAGCTCATCTTCAAGCGTGGACCACATCCCGGGATAGGCCGACCCGGCCAGCTTGCCGTCTATGATGTAGGAGAAATTCCCAAGCACGAATTTGACCTTTCCTCCCCTTGGCGAGGGCCCGTATTCAAGGGGGAGTCGGGTTCGCGGATCAAGGTCGAAGGCAGGGAAAAGGCAACCTCCCGCTTGCGCACCCACCCCTGCATCCAGGATCATCAGGCGTTATGTGCTGCGACTTCGATTACGACGAGGCCTGATCCCGTTGTCCGATAAGAAATCAACCAAGTACACCGATGAGGCGATCCGGCGGGCGAAACAGCTCCGCAAGGATATCATTCGCATGGATCCGCGCGAATCGAATAGCTTCATCCATCGCACCATCATACGCATTTCGCGGTTCTTCATCATCCTGTGGAAGGAGATGACGACCGAGTACATGTTCCAACGCGCAGCATCGTTGACCTACACGACGATTCTGTCGCTGTTCCCCCTGCTTGTGATGATTACGTCGCTGGCCTCGGTGTTCTACACGCCCGAGCAGGAGGAGCAGTTGGTCTCCTTCATCGAGCAGCGACTGCTGCCGCCGACGGACGCGGGAATCCTGACGACTGCTGAGATCAAGGTGCAGGACGAGCGGGAAGAGGAAATCTCGACGATCGTTACAGATATCCGCCAGATGTCTGAGACCTATCGAAAGAGCGCCGGCCGCGTCGGTGTGATGGGTTTTGTCGGTGTTCTCATCGCGGCTATCCTGATGTACAAATCCATCGAGTCGGCTTTCGAGGCGGCGTGGGAGCTAGACATAAGACCCACCTTTGGCAGAACGATCACAGGCTTCACCACCTTGATTGTCCTTGTGCCGCTATTCGTGGGTATATCGGTGACGGTATCTTCCTTTGTTGTGGGCTATTTGTCCGATACGAAACCGGAGGATGCTGCTGTCGAAATGACGGAGATCCGTGGCCTGAAGCACCGACCCACAGAGAAGGAACTTCAGGCGACGGTACCCAATGACGTCCCAACGACAACGGTGGCTGCAACGCAATCCGGCTCAAATGGCGGCGACGGCGAGCCGAGCAGCCGCGTGGCCAGCATGCTGTTGAGCCTCTTCCCTCCCCTGCTGAACAGTCTCTTCCTGGCATTGGCGTACACGCTGGTGCCTCCAACTCGAGTGCGATTCAAGTATGCGCTGATCGGCGGATTCACGGCGGGCATTCTGTGGGAGTGCGCGAAGGTTGCGTTCTTCTTCTATGTCTGGATGTCCGCCACGCGCCGGGAACTCATCAAGTCGCTGGGTGCCGTACCGATCTTCCTGATCTGGATCTACTTCACCTGGATCGTCTTCCTGCTTGGCAACATGCTGACGTTCGTTAGCCAGAACTTTCGCCAATTGCACGAAGTCTACTTTCGTCGGCGGGATCATTCGAATCTCGATAGCCGACTGCTTGTCGGGGCGATGCTGGTGGCGGCCGACTCTTACTCGAGCGGTGAGGGTGGTGTGACGAGCGCCGACCTGGTCGAGCGCCTCGGTGTTGACTTCCGAGAGGCGAATCAGTTCATCCAGTACCTTGAGCGCAAGAAGCTGCTGGCCCGCACGAAGCTCGAACGCTACGTGCCTTCGCGCCCGCCGAACCGAATTCAACTGGGCCAGTTGCTTGTCCTCGGCGGTGATCCGTCAATGCTGTCTGCCCTGCAGGACAGCAGCGGGACTCTCTCCCCCGTGGGAGGGACCTTGAAGGCATTGGACAGGCATCTGAAGAGCTTCGGGGCGGATCGGACACTTGATGAATTGCTGATCGAGTTCGGCGCGGATGACTCTCCCCAGCCCATTATTGGGGATGACGAATAATGTGACTCGCCCAGAATCCCGTCATCAACGCCTGTCCCTGTGAGTTGAGTTGACGACAGGCGGTTCCAGACGGATGATTGAGATGTGTCGAATCGCTATTCCGGAGTCGTAAAGGGGAAATTGAGATGATTCAGGGATCACAACCCTCCGGCGAGGGCCCTCGCGTGTCGCGGGATCCGGCCACGGGAGCCGGTCGGTCGAAGACCGCTGTTCCCAGAGATCCGGCAACAGGTGCCGGGCGCTCGAAGACGAGCGTGCCGCGCGATCCAGCCACGGGATTTGGCCGATCGGCTACAACTGTCCCCAAAAAGGGACAACCCGACCCGCCGTCGAAGACCGAGACGGTGGCACAGGTTGCGAAATCAACGGCAGTCGGGCTGAAGTCTATCCTGATGTGGGTGGTCCCCATCGCCGCGGCGGTCATTGCCCTGTACTTCATCTTCCTCGGCGACAAGGCGCCGGCTGAGGTCCGCACGCCCGATGCGACGATCATGACCTACACGGAAACGGTACAAATGTACGTACCGCCGGCCGGCCGTATGCCGTCGCAGGATGGCGTCAGTACATGGCTCAATTTCTTCGATGGTCCTTCACGGCTGTGGTTCAACGAGAACGTCGACAAACTCGCGTTCATAATGAACCAGGACAAGCCTGAGGAATTCATGGATTGGCCGGATACGAAGAAGCGCTCGGAAGCGATGAAGTTCCTGCTCACACAACCACCGCTTGGCGGCGTTGTGAAAGTCATCTCTGTCTACAACGATGAAGACAACGGAACCGCCCAGGTCGAGGTCAGAGCGGGCCTTGGGCAGGCCTCCTTCAGCATGGTGGAGAAGGACGATCGCTGGCAGTTCCAGGATATGATGGGCAAGAAAATCCAGATCGGCCAGATCATCGCGCCGCTGAATCCTCCCAAGAGGAATCGGTAGGGCCAATTTTGAGTGAGCCGCGGCGGGGGCTCGTTCTGAGGATATTCCACTTGGTCCGCGGCACGATCAGGCTCTAACATTGCCTTGAAATCATCGGGAGAAAAAGCCCTCATGCAACGTGCACTGGTGGGAGTCGTGATCGGCAGCCGGGCCGACTTCAACGTGATGCGCCGGGGCCTTGAGACCCTGCGCGTCATGGGCGTTCCATACGTTTTCGAGGTGATTGCTCCGCACCGCGGGCCGGAGAGGCTGGCGGACTTCGCGCGCGGCGCCGGCGAGAAGGGCATCGAAGTCCTGATCGCGGCCGGTGGCGGATCTTCGCTGATCGCAAATCACATCGCATCCTACACGAACCTCCCAGTCATCGGTGTGCCGATCGATGCCTCGCCGCTGCGCGGACAGGACGCGCTGTATTCCATGGTGCAGACACCTCCGGGCGTTCCTGTTGCGACCGTGGGCATCAATAACTCGGAGAATGCGGCGATCCTTGCCGCCCAGATTCTTGCGCTGAAGTACCCCCAATTCCGGATGGTTCTCGCCCACCGCCGAATGGCGAGCGTCCAACGACTCGATGCGATCCAGAAGGAGCTGCGCAGCGAGTATCCGGACCTCTGTTTGCCGGATCGCACGGCGCCGGTGAAGAACGCTGCGCTCAGCGGTAGCGACAGCGATACCGATTCCGAAGGCGATGGAAGTGCGAGCAGCGAGGCCGTGACGCCAGAACCTCCCGAGGATTCGGTTCGCATTCGGCCGGGTGCTGTTTTCGTGGAACGCCCCACGGGCGTGGGGGCTCAAGACCTGGTTTCAACACCAATCCCGCAGGAACCGGGGACGGGCCGTCGTGAGGCGCGCCCGGTGAGCATTCAACAATTGCTCGGGGATAAGCGCCCCCCCGCCGTCGCATCCTCGGTACATGACCTGGACACAAAGGAAGACAGCGACTCTTCGGATGCCGAAACAGAAACTCCGACGCCGCTGCTTCCGCCCGCGGAGCACGTCCCGATTCCAGTCGCTTCCGACGAAGCGCCGCCCGAACCAGAACCCGTCGAGGAGGCGCCGGAAGAACGGCACGTTGAGACAAAGATTTTCAAGATCAACCGGAACGAACCAGACGTCGACATTCTCGAGCATGCCATGATGGTTCTGCTCGAGGGCGGTGTCCTCGCGCTGCCAACGGACACGGTCTACGGGCTGGCTGCGGATGCAACGAACAAGGACGCGTTGGAGCTTTTGTTTGCCCTCAAGGGCCAGGAGCGCCAGCGAACCTTGGGCGTGCTGATCCATCATCCGGATATGCTGGAGCGGCTCGTCCGAGAGATTCCGCCGGCCCTCGAGCCAGTCCTTGAGGCTTGCTGGCCGGGTGCATTGACGGTGATCCTGCCAAAGGCCCCTGGCGTGCTAACGGGCGTCTCTGCCTCCGACCGCGTCGGCATTCGCGTGCCCAACGATCGCGTGTGCCTTGAAGTCATTTCCCGCGTAGGCCGGCCGGTCGCGATGCGGAATGCAACCGTGGCGAACTCCGAACCGATGACCAGTGCAGAACCTGTCGTGGAGAACTTCAACGGGCTCGTAGATTGCGTACTGGATGGCGGCGAGTGCGCGGCTTCGGCCGGTGCCTCGACCGTGCTCAGCGTCATGGGGGATCGTTTCGAGATCTTGCGCGAAGGTGGCATCAGCCGCGCGACGCTGAGGGATCTCCTCGGGGATAAACTCAAAGACTAATCGGAAGAAAAATGCAGGCAACTTTTGTCGATCTGGGCAGGATGGAATACCAACGCGCCTGGGACTTGCAGCGCACACTTCAGGAAGAACAAATCGCAGGCAATCGCGAGCCGATGCTTCTGTTTGTGGAGCACCCGCCGACGATCACAATTGGTCGTCGCGGCGAGTCGGCGGATGTCGTCGCGCCAACGGCGGTTCTCCAGGCGCGAGGTATCGCCGTGACGGAAACCGACCGCGGCGGACAAGTGACCTACCATGGTCCGGGGCAGCTCGTCGCCTATCCTCTCGTCAACTTGCAGGACATCAAGCTGGGTCTCCACGAATACATGCGCGCTCTCGAAGAGGCCGTGATTCAGTATCTCGCGACGCTTGATATCAAGGCTGGCCGCGTGAAGGACCGCACGGGCGTTTGGGTGGGTAAGGAAAAGATCTGCGCCATGGGCATCCGCGTTCGGCGGTGGTGGACACTGCATGGCCTGGCTCTGAACGTCAGGACGGATCTCAACCACTTCGGCATGATCGTCCCCTGCGGCATCCGCGATCGCGGGGTGACCTCGCTCGGCAAACTCCTCGGTGATGATGCTCCTACGCTCGAGGACGTCAAACCCGCGATGAAGGCGTGCCTGGCGAAGGAGTTAGGGCTGGAGTTGATAGACGGATCCTTGGAGTAAGCCGGCGAGGACGCCGGCGGTCCCAGAAAAGAAAACGGGGCGCCTTTGCGGGCGCCCCTTTTGTGTCTCTGTAGTTGCCGCTCATTCTTCCGGCGGCGGTTCCTGCGGGGCAACCATGTGGCTGCGGCTCTCGTGACGTCCGGCAGCGCCGCAGCAGTCTTTGAACTTCTTGCCGCTTCCGCACGGACAGGGATCGTTGCGGCGTACCTTCGGCGTGTTCCGACGATAGGTCGAAAGGCCCGTCTGCGGGCGTCGGGGACGTGCCGGAGCCTGCTGCTGCTCTGCGGGTGCAGCCTGAGGCGCAGCAGAACCGGCTTCGGCCTTCTGATAGCTCATCTGCTTCACGCGCCGACGCTCCTGCTCTTCCGGTGTCACCACCTGGAAGCGGAAGAAGCGATCGAAGATCTCGCGGTGCACGGCCAGCAGCATGTCGCTGAACATATCCGTGGCGTCCTTCGTAAACTCGATCAGCGGATCGCGCTGGCCGTAGCCACGCAGGCCGACGCCTTCGCGAAGGCTATCGATGGCCAGTAAGTGATCCTGCCACTCCGCATCGATCGTTCGCAGGGAGATATAGCGCGACAGAGAGTTCGTCATCTCGGCGCCGAGCATTTCGCCCTTCTGCTCGTATGCTTCAACGACGAACTCCATCACGGCTTCCAGAAGTTGCTCGAACGTCGTGTACTTCCGATCGCGCAATTCGCCGACGTCCATCATGAAGAGCACGCGGCTGATGTAATCGAAGAAGCCTTCTGTGTCCCACGTGGACATGTTCGCAGGCTGACCGTAGTCGGCTGAGAACACACCTTCGATCGCATCGGCAAAAACGTCCAGCATGACCTCGCGCAGTTCGGGCTCAACGAGCAGTTCGCGGCGCAACTTGTAGATCGTCTCGCGCTGCTTGTTCATGACGTCGTCGTACTCGAGCGTCTTCTTGCGACGTTCCTGGTTGATGCCTTCGACCTTCTTCTGCGCGCGTCCGATTGCCTTCGTGACCATCGGGTGGAAGATGGGTTCGCCTTCGCCCATGCCCAGTCGCCCCATCCAGGTGGAGAGTTTCTCGCTGCCGAACCAACGCATCAGGTCGTCCTCGAGACTGACGAAGAAGCGGCTGGTGCCCGGATCGCCCTGTCGGCCGGCACGACCACGCAACTGGCGGTCGATACGACGGGATTCGTGACGCTCCGTGCCGATGATCTGAAGGCCGCCGGGCCATTCGTCATCGTCGGTATCGCGCGAATCGCGAACGCCTTCGCCGAGCTTAATGTCCGTACCACGACCGGCCATGTTCGTAGCGATCGTGATCGAACCGGGCTTGCCGGCGTTTGCGACGATCTCGGCTTCTCGCTGGTGGTTCTTCGCGTTCAAAACGGCATGGCTCAGTCGTTTTGCTCTCAACATGCGCGACACGGTTTCGGAGACGGCGACAGAGGTCGTGCCGACAAGAATCGGCAGATTCAGCCCATGAAGGCGTTCGATCTCGTCAATCACCGCCTTATACTTCTCGCGCTTTGTCTTGTAGATGATGTCGTCGAGATCCTGGCGCGCCGTCGGCACGTTGGATGGGATGACAACAACGTCCATGCTGTATGTGTGTGCGAACTCGCTCGCTTCCGTCTCGGCCGTACCAGTCATACCGGACAGCTTCTCGTACAGGCGGAAGTAGTTCTGGATCGTGATCGTTGCGAGAGTCTGCGTTTCCTTCTCGATCGTCACGCCTTCCTTCGCTTCAACGGCGGCGTGCAGGCCGTCGCTCCAACGACGACCGGGCATCTTGCGGCCGGTGTACTCGTCGACGATGACGATCTTGCCTTCTTCGATCACGTAGTCCACGTCGCGATTCTTCAACGCGAAGGCATGCAACAACTGGCTGATCGAGTGCAGTTCCTCGGACTTCTCGTCATGCTTTTTGCGAATCTCGAGCTTCTCCGCTTCGCGGTCTTCCTTGGTCAGCGATTCATTCTGCTCGACCTTTGCAAACTCGTCGAGCAAGTCCGGAAGAACGAAGTAGTCCGGATCCTGCGGAGAGAGCGTCATGCGCCCCTTTTCGGTCAGCTCGAGCTGGCGGTTCTTCTCCTCCACCATGAAGTAGAGTTCCTTCTCAAGCTCGCGCATCTTCTTCTCGAGCATGAGCTGGTTCTCAATCTTGTCTTGCAGCTTGTTATTGTGCGGATCTTCGCGTAGCTTCATGTAGCGGTTATGCTTCGGCATGCCCTTGCCGCAGAGAAGCAGCTTGTAGCCGCCTTCCCAACTGTCGGGATCTTCCTCGAGCAAGTCCTGGGCTTCCTTCGCCAGGCGACCGACCAGCATCTGCTGCTTGTTGACCAACTCGCGAACCATTGGCAGAAGCTTGTCGTACTGGTGGGTTGAACGATCGACCGGGCCGGCGATGATGAGCGGCGTACGCGCTTCGTCGATCAGGACCGAGTCGACCTCGTCGATGATGCAGTAGTGGTGTGGACGCTGCACGAGTTGGGCTTTGTCCAATGCCATGTTGTCGCGCAGATAGTCGAAACCGAATTCGTTGTTCGTTCCGTAAGTAATGTCGCAGCGATAGGCGTGGCGGCGTTCCGGCGTGTGCGGTTCGGACTTGTCGATACAGCCGACGGACATGCCGAGGAAATTGAAGATCGGCGTCATCCACTCGCTATCGCGCTTGGACAGGTAGTCGTTCACCGTGACCAGGTGAGCGCCACGGGCTGTGAGGGCGTTGATGTAGAGCGGAAGAATGGCGACGAGCGTCTTGCCTTCACCGGTTGCCATTTCGGAGATGTTGCCCTCATGCAGCGAGATGCCGCCGGCGAGCTGAACATCGAAGGGAACCATGTTCCACTCGATCTCCGCTCCACCGGCCATCCACTTCTTGCCGATGTGGCGGCGACAGGCTTCCTTCACCGCGGCAAAGGCCTCGGGTAGAATCTCGTCCAGACTCAGCGTCTCATCGTCCTTCTTCTCATCCAACTGATTGCGGACATCGCCCCACGAGAGATCCTCCCAGGGTTCGAAATCGAGTTCCTCGATCGAGCGCATCATCAGGTGGAAATCGCGATCTTTTCCTTCTGCGTTCTTCGGGAATTCGTCCAGGAAGATCACGCTCTTCGGCTTGTGCTCGGCGCTCATGCGTCCCATGCCTTCGCGAATCTGCGAAGCCAGGTCGCCGGTCTTCTCAACGCCTTCGTTCACAATCACAAAGGCGATCAGGTCGCCAGAGTGGAAGTCGCGGCGTGTGCCCAGGAACGTGGCGGCCGCGATGTCCGGGTGGCGCTCCAGGAATCCTTCCGCCGCTTCGTGATTGATCACGGCGTCACCAACGCGAGAAACGCGTGGGACGGCCTTCAAGAGACGGCGGAACTCCGCAGTCTTCAGGCTGAGATCTTCGTCTGAGATCTGCTCGTACTCGGCAAAGACCTCGTTGATCTCGACCGTCATCGGCATCAGCCGTTTCATGTCTCGGGCCTGCTTGTCTCCAAGCAGGACTTTCATCAGGGACTTAATCATATTCGTTCTGACTCCGTTACGTCGATTGCTGCTGGCTTAAATGCAAAGGGGCTGGTCAGGTCGACCAGTGGAAGGCAATTCGTGTGCGGGAAAAGGACTCAGGCCCGAGACGGTCCGCGGGCGCCTTCCTGCTCCAGGAGCCGACGCTTCATCTCCGGGCCGCCGCCATACTGGCCGACGGATCCATCCGAGCGCACAACACGGTGGCATGGAATCACGAGAGAGAGCGGATTCGTGGCCATCACGGTGCCGGCGGCTCGTGCGCATCCGGGATACCCCGCTTTGCGAGCGAGTTCACCGTAGCTCAGCACTTTGCCGCGGGGAATTTTCGAGCAGGCCCGGAGAACAGCCAATTGAAAAGCTGTTCCTTTCGGCCACTCGATATCCCCAAGCAATTCGCCGGCGTCGGCTTTGCCCGCCAGGACCTTGCCCAGATGGGCGGCGGCGCGCACGGCTGGCGACTTGCCAGACTTGCGCTCCTCGGCTCCTGGCGAATGGGCTGCAACTCGCTTCGCAATGGCCTTCTTCGGATGAGGAAGAAAGACATATGCGATCCGATCGTCTTTGCAGATCACCGCCCCCGCACCATACGAGGTCTGAAATTGGCTCCACGTTGCCTTCACGATATGTCTCCAATCGCGGGGGGTCCACGCACCGCAGTCGACGGTGGGAAAGCTTTGTGAGGCAAAGATCCTCCCCAGGGACTCCCCTGAGTCGGACGTGCAAAATGGATCGGTGTGGGAGTCGCGGCATGCGCCGCAGCCGTATCGTCCTGATCCTGGCGCTGGGACTCCGACCATGTCTGGTGAGGAGGATCGTGCAGGCTACCTTCAAAGAAGGCGATCTCATTGGGTCGGCGGGTGCGCTCCAGCGCGCCCACAACCTGCTGAATCCGCACGGTTTGAGTCAGAAGCTGCTCGCGCACCGATTCCGGAGGCGCCGCCAGCACACAGCTCGCTGCCAACGGAATAACCATCGCCACGACCAGGGGCCGCGGAGTGGATCGGCGAGAAAACGCGAAGGTTGTGGCAGCGTTCTTTTTCATCGTTGCCGAGCAAACGTGCGCGGCACCGGGCTGTCAAGGGAAGGTGAGCGAAATCAACGTCCTGTCAATTGTGCCAGGTTCTGGCGAGCCATCTTCGCCTCGGGGCTGTCCTGGGCCGTGGAGATGACTTTCTCGTAGAATTCGACGGCATGAGAGCGGTCGTTCAGGAAGGCATGAACCTGGGCAAGGCCGAACAGCGCCGCCGGATCATTGGGCGAGACCTCCAGAGCCTTCTGATAGGCCGTGATCGCGTCCTGAAGGTACTGGCGGCCCTTCGAGGAACTGCGGCTCTGCACGGTGCGGCCGTGTTCGCGATAAGTCCGAGCCAGATCGATCCAGTTTGAGGCATCCTGCTCATCCAGTTCCGTGGCTGCCTTGTAGGCATCCGCGGCCTTATCGTACTCCCGCTCGTCAAGCAGACGCGCCCCCATCGAGCGATGAGCCTGGACCATAGCTGCCGAAATAGCGGCGGCGTGCTGGGGGAAATCGAGCTTTAGCAGACGTAGCGCATCCAGCGCCTCCCCAGGCTTCGAGGCATAGAGGAGTTCGCTGGCCTCGTCGAGCCCGGTGGTCAGTGCAGCCGGAAGCGGCTTCTCCTCCGGGATTTCCGGCAAAGAGCTCGGGATCATCCAGCCGGTGATCATGCCGTGCAGCACCCCGGCGATGATCAGAAGGCCGGCGGCATAAATCAAAGACATCGTCAGTGCCCGCGAGTTGAAGCGTCGAGATCGGGGCGAACGACGAGGGGGCTCCGGGCGCGGTTTCCGGCGGCGGCGCGGTGCGACTGGCTCTGGCGGCTGCGCCTCTTCCTGCTCCTCGATATCCAGGAGTTCAAAGCCCTTTGGCTTGTCCTCGTCCAGCGGCCGAGGGCGAGGTCTTGGGCGCTTCGGCTTGCGAGGCGGTGATGCAGGCGGCCTCTCGCGCATCGGCACCGGATCGCGCCAGGAACTGCCCGTCCGACCGACGGAAGCGGCGAGTTCCGCACGCATGACGAGGGCTTCCGAAAGCCCCTCGCGCAAATCGCGATTCATGGGGGAGATTTCGAGGGCCGCCTGATAGTACTCGATGGCGGCCTCCGGGTCGCTGTCTTCCAACGCCTGCTCGGCGCGCAGCGCCATTCGCTCGACCGGACTCATGTCGGCGAGACTTCTTGGCTTCTTCTTTTTCCTGACCAGGGCGAACATGAGCAACTCTCAACGGGAACAGGCCAACACGCTGTGGTCGATTCGCGACCCACAGGGCAAGAGCATCAAGAAGAATCTGAGTTCGCGAGCAGCCAGAACTTCTGTGGGCGAATCACCGTAAGCCCCCCGAGGACAGACATCCAGATCGCTGGCTTGGTTCACGTGGCGGAGAGGCTGCGTTGCGACTTCTCCCGATTCTTGCGTCCGATGCCGGCGATAGCGAAAATAGTCGGTCCAATCTCTCCTTGCGTTGGAAGGCGAGATTGTGAACAGTTTCACGATCTTGCGCCAGGACGATACCATGGCAGCCCCCAAGAAACTTCCCTCCTCGAAGGAGGCTGGAACCGGTGATTCCAGCTCTTCGGAACGGAAAATCCCGAAAGCCGTGATCAAGCGGCTGTCCCTCTACTCGCGCGCCCTACAGACGCTCGAACGCGACAAGGTGGAGAAGGTCAGCTCGACCGAGCTCGGCGAGATGCTGGGGCTCAACTCCGCCCAGGTGAGGAAGGATCTCGCGTACTTCGGCCAATTCGGCGTCCCGGGTTTCGGGTATCCGGTTGGTGAACTGCGGGAGAAGATCAAGGCGATCCTCGGCACGAACCGCGAAATCCGGGTGGCACTGATCGGTGTCGGTCACCTCGGCACCGCGCTGATGGCGTACGGCGGTTTCGGGCGCCAAGGCTTCCTGATCACGTGCGCGTTCGACGTGGCTCCCGAGAAGCTGTCCGGAGAAAGCCGCGTTCCGGTTCATTCTACCGACGAGTTGGAGCAGCGGTTGGACGAATATGAGATCGACCTTGTGATCCTGACCGTTCCGGCCGAAAGCGCCCAGGGCTTGACGAACCGAATCGTCAACGCGGGCATCAAAGCTATTCTGAACTTCGTTCCGATGCGCCTGCAAGTTCCAGACTACGTCAAGGTCCACTACGTGGATCTGGCCATTGAGATTGAGTCTCTCTCCTATTATCTGAAGTAGTCCGCTGGGCGTCGGTCGTATCGACCATCGGCCAATCCTTCAACGGCACAGGATCGTACCGGGGCAGGTTGCGTGGTTCCGAAGTTGTAGCGCCTGCAACGGGCTTTCGCTGTGCCAGGCTGCGGCGTTCCAGAGCTTCCTTGATCTGATAGTACCGCCGTGTCCAAACACGCCGACGACCCGGCATGTCGGCGTTTTCCTCCTCAAACATCCGATAGTAAGCGATCCAATATCCCGTGTGCATCATGTAGCTCGCGGGATAACGAGCGGGCTGGCGCGATTCACCGGCACCCCACCACTGAAAGAGCAGCCAGCTCTTCATGAAACGCGTCTCGTAGCTGCGACCGATCTGGCGCTTCAACCAGGCAACCAGGATCGCGCCGGGAATACACCCGATTGCCCAGGCAGTGTAGGAACCGATCCAGAAATCCGCACTGCCGGAATTCATCGACGTCGCCGAGAGAAGCAGTCCCACGAAGATCGCACAGAACATGGTGATGAAGCTGCCCGCACCGGAAAGTAAAGCAACGATGAGAACAGTGAGAACGAAGTTCGAGACAGCGGCATTCAGCAAGGAGATTCGCGGTAACGAGTGAACCGCGAACATCCAGTGCGCCAGATGAACAGACTCGTAGTGAAACCAGGTCAGGATGATCGGAACTAGAATCACGAATGGCAGGATGAACACAGAGGTCGTTGCGCCACCCTCCGCCACTTCCTTCACGAATATCACCGGCATGAACATGTCGACAGCCAGCAGAACGACCATCAGCCAGATCCAAACAGACAGCAGGCCGGCCATGAAGAGATGGCCGATGACTGCGGGATTCAGAGAAGTGAGGCTGAGTTCTTCCACCGTGCTGGCACTCCCCCGCCACCTTCTCGCCATGTTCCAGCCCGAGAGCCCGCCCAGAAGAAAGATCAAATAGTCGAAGATGAAAATCCGAAGCATCATCATCGGCATCCCTGCACCAGGCGTCGGTCGATAGGCGAGCTTGTGCCAGATGAGAAGGATGAGGAACAGGAGAACGCAGAGCCCCGGCAGAACCCAATTGATGATGGAACGGGTCTCTGAATCGCGTGCCACGTCAATGACGCGACGTTCGTCGGCGAAGCCTGGCCGAATGCCCATCAGGCGATCGCGCAAAGCTCGCATTCGGCGCTGGAAGAGAGGATCCTGCTTGCCAGTCTCATCGCTCATCGATTTCCCCATCCACCTCATCGAACTCCACGGGCTCGTCATCCACTTCAACATCAACCTGACTGGAGAAGTCGTCGTCAGGTTCGTGATGCGCCTCCAACTGCAGGGGCTTTGGCAACTCGATCGAATACTCCTCACGCGGTCGCGCCAGCAGTTCGATCTGGCGCGGACGGGCTTCCTCCGGCACGGCGATAAACATCATCTCGATCAGTTGCATGAAGGATGAGCGCGAGAGTTCCTCCGCCATTGAGAGCGACTCGGCCGAGCGGGCGAACTGGCGCATGCGCTCGTCGAGAGAGCGCTGCGATTCGCGAAGCAGTTCATGGCTGGGCTCGCCGCCAAAGACTGCAAAGGTCGAGAAGATCTCCTTTGCGTCCCCCTTTTCCAAGGCGAGAACGCGCAGAGGCGGCAGCACGATGGTCAGGCGATTTGCCTCGGCGTCGAAGCGAATGTCCTCTGCATTGAGTCCATTCAGGTCGTAGCCGTAGCTCGCCTGCACGGGCATAACCTGGATGAGAACACTGCGACCGCGCAGCGCCTTCTTTCGCTCCAGCTTGTGATAGACGATCGACCGCATTTTGAAGGTCGTCATCTCGAGCGTCGGTTTCATCTCGGCAATTGCGGCGTACAGAACTTCCGAGTCGCGCGTCTTCACGAATTCTGAGATCGCGTGTCCGAACGCGGAGACGCCTTCGGAGACGGCTTCAGTTACTTTCTCCGCAACATCGCCGACAGTTTCCACAGTTGCAGTGACAACCTTGCCGGTCGTCTCAATCGCCGATTGGGAAACATCGCCGGTTGTGCCGATGCCCTTCTCGACCGATTTGCCAACGAGCCTTCCGGTCAGGTACAGGAAGAGCAAGACAGCCACGATGCCCAGCAGGAGACCCAGGACAAGGAAGCCGATGCTGTACGTCAACGCGCGTGAGGCATTCCATGCCGGAGCGGAATTGGCCGTGGTGGCGAGGAGCAGGACTGGAGTGTTCAGAGCGAGCATCGAGGGGATTATCTCCGCCGGTTTCTACAAGTGAACTACAGCAGGTCGACCGGATCAACGTCGATGGCGAGTCGAACGCCGGATGGCATCTTGAATTCGCGATCGGCCAGCGCGGCATGCAGGAACTTTGAGAGGGTCTTGGGCGACTTCCCGATCAGTAGAATGCGATACCGAAAACGCCCGCCCAGGCGGGCAAGGGGCGCGATGGTCGGCCCTGTGATACCCAGGTCGCGTGTCCCCCACTGCTGGCGCTGACGCCAGAGAATTCCAGCCAGCATGCGCGAGGCCTTGTAGGATTTTTCGCGATCGGGATCGCTGAATGTCAGCGCAATGAGGCGACCGCTCGGCGGGAATCCCAACTGGCGACGGCGGCGCAGTTCCTCTGCAAAGAAACCCTCATAGTCGTGCGCCATCGCAAAGCGGATTGCCGTGTGATTCGGCATGTAGGTCTGGAAGATCACCTCGCCCTTCGTGGCACGCCCTGCTCGGCCAGCTACCTGGGTCAGAAGCGTGAAGGTGCGTTCCTCCGCGCGGAAGTCCGGGATGAAGAGCCCGACGTCCGCGAGGATCACTCCGACCAGCGTGACCCGCTCGAGATGATGTCCCTTCGCAACCATTTGCGTGCCGAGAATGATATCCGCCTCGCCGGAGGTCATCTTCTTCCACGCGCGAAGGAAACCCTCTCGCCCGCCGGCGGTATCGTAGTCGAGTCGGAGAAGGTTTGCATCGGGGAAAATCTCCGAGATTTCCTCTTCGATGCGCTGCGTCCCCGATCCAACGGTCATCAGATCCTCGTTGCCACATTCGGGGCACGCGGATGGCGCGTTGTGTCGCTCGCCGCAGAAGTGACAGCGAAGGTAGGCGGAAGTCTCCGCGATTGGTTTCTCAAAGAGATCTAATGCGCTGGCCGTATCTGACTTCTTGGCCCGAGAGTCTCGTGGCTTATGGACGGTCAATGAGACGTCATCCTGCTCGCAGCGTGCGACCCACTTACATGACGGACAGAACAGGAAATTCGAGAATCCGCGCCGATTGAGAAAGAGGAGGCTTTGTTCGCCGCGCTCAAGGCGTGTACGAATGGCCTCGATCAACTCGTTGGAGAAATTGCCCGCACCGCGGCCTTCTGCAACTTCACGAGCAAGGTCAACAATGCGCACCGGCGGCAATTCCATACCCGATGCACGATCCGGCAGATGCAGCAGCCGGTACTTGTCCATGGCGGCATTCTGGTAGGACTCCATGCTCGGCGTGGCGCTGCCCAAAACGACCGGGATACCAAGACGTTGTCCGCGCACGATAGCAATGTCGCGCGCATGATAGCGCGGCACTTCCCCCTGCTTGTAGCTGCCATCGTGTTCTTCATCGACCACGATGAGGCCGAGGTTCGGCAGCGGGGCAAAGATCGCCGAGCGCGCTCCGATCACAATTCGGACGCGGCCGGATTCGATTTTTCGATAGAGGAAGAGTTTATCGCGGCGCGTCATCTGGCTGTGGAACACGCCGATCTCTGTGCGGAAGCGGCTCTCGAATCGATGAACAGTCTGCGGCGTCAGCGAAATCTCCGGTACGAGGCAAAGCGCCGATTGGCCGCGATCGAGGACGCGGGCCATTGCCTGCAGGTAAATCTCTGTCTTGCCGCTGCCGGTGATTCCATGCAGCAGATACGTTCGGAACTCCTGCTTGTCGAGCGAACGGCAGATTTCGGCGAAGGCCTCCTGCTGGCCTGGGATCAGCACATGATCCGAGTCTGGCTCGGGCAATTTACGATCGGGTTCGGGAATGCTCGGAGTGGCGGAAATCAGCAGACCAGCTTGCTCCAGTTTCGCAATCGTCGGAGGCGTCGAACCGGCCAATCGCGCGAGGGATGACTTCGTTTCTATCGGCCGACTCTGCTCATCCAGCGACTCGCAAACCTGGAGCTGACGTTTCGTCAGAGCACCAGCATGCGCGCGCCAGTCCTCGCGCAGGCGGAAGACTGGCAACGAGGAACTGGCAACATGGTGGAAGCCAACAATGGAAGCAGCCGCCAGCGCTTCCCCGTAGGAGCAGAAGTAGTAATCCGCAATGAAGCGAGCGAGCTTCATCAGTGAAGTATCGATGAGATACTCAGGCGAGGCACGACGAATGATAGCCTTGATGGCGCTGGCATCAAGACCATCGGTTTCAGAGCGTACTGAAACAACACAGCCAATCGCATTCTTTGTCCCGAGCGGAACCTCGACCAGCCAGCCGGGCGAAATCTCATCGCGAAGTTCTTCCGGCACCCGATAAGTAAGCGGATCAAGCGGCCGATTGACTGCAACGTCGACAAATTCAGGGGATGCGGTCATCGATCAGTGTCCCCCGATCCCGTCAAACAAATCGCCGGGCAGAGCGCGGGCGCGATTGCGTTCCTCAATCTGGCCCCGTGCCTCGATTGCAATCATGTGCGCGAGGTCTCTATCGAGCGTTGCTTCCGCAGTGAACGGACGGGCGCCTCTCCGTTCGAGTTGAGCAAGCGCAGAGACAAGCGCCCCATCGTCGGTCTCGGACTTCAGGAAGTGAAGTGATGTGCCCAAAGACAGGACCTCGGAGATGAAGTGATTCGTTCCTCCCTGCAGCCCCGTCTGCCCCGCCACGGCGACGTGAGCCAGGGAAGCGATCAGGCGGTTGCGAATGATTGGGCTGCTGCGCGTTGGGCGGAAACCCTTCGGGAAAGGCGAGAGGAAAAGCGTTCGTTCCATGTCCCAAAGATTCGCCATCGAGGGACGCCATGAGTCCAGGGAGATGTCCTCGATCGCGCAGGGCAGCACAACAATCGTCGACCCGCCGGCCTGAAGCGCACCGCGGTGCGCGGCGATGTCGGTTCCCTTTGCCCCGCCACTGACGACTGCGAGCCCCTCGTGTGCGAGGTTTCCCGCAAGGGCCTCAAGAGCAGTCAGAGCCCAGCCTTCCGCACTCCGACTGCCGGCAATCCCGACAAGCGGCTGCGTCAGCAGCTTCGGATTGCCGGCGGCGAACAGAGTCCCCTTGAGACCGGCCGAGGATTGGGCCTCTGCCAGAAGTCGCCACTGGTCCGACGAAAGCGTATCCTGGTCGGCAATGTAGACTTCCATCAGGGGCTACTCTCCGGGTGGCTGCTCGGACGAATCCTGGTCAAGATAGCGGTGAAGCTCAAAGGAAAAGGCCCGCGTTCGGCGGGCCCTTTCTGAACTTCGCAGTGGCGGCGGGAGGGTTACTCCACGCCGATCCCGTCTGTGTAGAGTTCGCTGAACTTCACATCACGGAGCACAATCGTTGCATCCTGGTTGTCGCTCGGATCGATGTTCAGGACCTCGAAGGCAAGGTGTACGCCCTGCTGGGCGACCGCATCATTGGAGGGACGATAGTAGAGTCGATAGGTCTTTCCGCCAATCGTCGTCGGAGCCTGCTCGGAATCCGGAGAAAGGCCGGCCACGACGAGCGAGGCGGACTCTTCGCCAGTGTCGGTGGTCAGACGCAGACGGAAGTCGGGGACGGCCGTCGGATCGGTCTCGTCCGTACCGACACGAACCTCGGCCACATACAGACGGTCCGTCCGAAGGGTCGTGCGGGGCTGATCCTCAAATTCGGTCTGCACCTCCAGGAGCGGGCTGTACCAGTAGCCCCAGCTCTTGCCGGCGGAAGGCTTCAATTCCAGGCCCATCTCGCTGACGCGGAACTCAGGCACTTGCAGATCGAGGAGCGGCTCGCCCGGCCCGGAGGTCCAAGCGGTGGTGAGTAGACCAGACTCGGACTGCTCGGCCAGAGGTACATTGCGCTCGGACGGGACGCTTGAGTAGGCGCTGATCAATTCGTCGCTCAGGTTTGCGTAGATGTTGATCGGTTCAGGCTTCAGGAACGTTGGAGCATTCTCGAACTTCTCGGATCCGTCCTGGTTGAAGTAGGCATCTGGAGTGATATCAACAGACATCGGGAAGACCGTCACTCCGCCAATCCCAACGCCACTGGTATCCATGAAGATGTGGCGCATCTGCTGCGGAGGCATCTCGGGATAGCGCTGGCGCAGGAGTGCCGCGAAGCCGGCGATATGCGAAACGGCGGCCGAGGGGCCAACGAACGCTCGATAATTCGGCGTATAGTAATCGGAGGATGCGGTGCTGACGCTGCTGTAACCCACGATATCCAGGAAGCGCTGGCCGCTGAACCAGGTGAGGAATCTGCCAGTGCTCTCCAGAAGCGGCCCGGGGCCATCGGGGGACGGCATGATGCCAAGACCGAGCTTCTCATCCTGATTGATGTGCCCAACCGTGATAACTGGAGGAAGCGCATCGGCATTGTTCAAGGCCACGCCATGCGTCAGGTAGGCCGGTTCTTCTACCATGCCCGATTCGATCACGAGCGTGAAGAAAGTCCGTGCGTTACTATGGGAGTTCTTGCGGAGAATCACAAGAGCGTAGGGCGTATCGTCGACTGCTTCGAAAACCAGACGCTCGACCGGATTGGCGCCGTCGCCATTCTGCAAACGACGGGAAGAGGCGACTGCTTCGCCAATGTTCAGAGAGTCGCGAGGAACCAGATAGAGATCGAGGTCGTCATCCGCCCGAGGTGCCGTGTCGCTCCAGAAATCATCCCACACCAACGTGGCGATGATGGGACCAAAGCGGCCGCACTCGCCATACTCCTCGTTCAAACACGAAGAACGAATGCTCAGGCCCTCGTCGCGGTCTTCTGCAATCTCAAGATTCCACGAATGGACTTTCTGCCGATTGTCACGCGGATCAGGATTGAACAGACCGGTTACAACCATCGGCAACCGATCGGCCTGAACCGTCGGTGTATCCTCCGTCGGAAGCATGGAGCCGCCCGCGCTGATGATGAACGGAGTGTTCGTATTGCGAGCAATATCGGTCGCGGATCTGGAGATCCAACTGGAGCCATCGTAGCGCCCCGCACCGGCATAAACCATGTTCTCGACGACGATATCGGCGTCGTTGTATTGCATGAAGAGTCGCGCCAGCTCCAGGTAGACGTCAGTCCGTCCATCTGCATAAATCATCGTGGCCCCTGGGGCAACATCATGAATGACTTCCATGATTGCCGACCCCTCAGGGAACGGATTCATCGACATATCCTTGAAGTCGGGATCGACTTCGTGACTGATCCAGGAATTGGGGAAGATGCGAATGCCGCCGTACCAACCATTAGTGGGGATCTGACCGCAGTTGTCCCACGGGGAGAGAGGAAGCTCGTCGTCATAGTGGAAGAGGGAGTCGCAGGCCGCCCCCTCTCCATCCCAGTAGAGCCCATTCGAGACAACGCCGACGATCACGCCGTCGCCATTGACGTTTTCCTGATTACGAATCCAGACGGTGCCCTGCTGGGAATCGCCTTCGGATTCAATGGGACCGGAGGTTGCCGTGCCGTAGTTTGGCAGAGAGATCTGGCGAACTTCGGGGTGCGCCGCAAGAAGCTCAAGCACGGACAGGTCGGCGTATCCCTGGACGATGGGACGGCCGGGAGAGACCGCCTCCACCTCCAGACCCATGCTCTCCAGTTCTTTGATGATCGGTTCGGCCTTTGTGCGAAGGTGAACGTAGATCTGAATCTCGCTTTGTTCCGGCCCCTTCAAACGAATCACATCGCGAGGCACGCCCTGCTGGACTCGGCGCGCGAAATCCTGCCGAGCCGCACGACTGCCTTTGGCATTCAATTGATTGACCAGATAATACAAGTCATCCGTAATGACGGGATGAGCCGGCATTTGACTCATCCGAGCCAGGGCTTCGCAGTTCACGTGAGACTCGCCATAGGGAGTCATCGAGTCCGCCAGGACGGTGGATGTGCCGGCAGCCAGAAGGCCTACAGCGGCTATGGTCAACATTCGATGCATTGGAGCGCCTCTTCTGTTCGAGTCGTATCCTGTAAGGTTTAGTTTTCGTAGAGCATCCACTGAGAGCCCAATCCTGTGTGATCGGTGCTCGGCGGAGTTGTTTCCGATTCACCGCCCTCTGCCGCAGGCAGCACGGAGAAGGCATAATCGGCGGTCGTTGCGGTCTCGCCGGAGATGTTCATCACTCGGACGTAGCGCGGACCCGGAACGGCGTCCTCGCGACCGCGAACATCCACGTCGATGATCTGGCTAGTGCGAATGATCGGGTTGGCAAGAAGATCAACACCGTCGCCGAAGGTAACGAGTGCGCCCTCCTTGAATCCAGTCCCCAGAACTCGGATCGTCTTCCGTTCGCCGACGTGGACAAAGCTCGGCGAGACCATCGCGACGGAGAGATTGGTCTGAACCGTCTGATCTGGAAGGAGATCTTCAGGAGCACGAACGTAGCCGACGCTGCGCGGGGCATTGAATCCTGAACCAACCATCCGATTTTCGTAGACCGGGTTCAGAGAGCCGAACGCACCAACTCCGAATGTGCGCCCGAGTTCGCCAACGTAGAGGTCCAGGTCGCCATCGCCGTCGATATCGAGCAGATCGACGCCGCGGGCGTTGCCCGTGGACTGCTGGGTGCCGGCCTGGAATTGAACCGTCAACGCCAGGGGCACTTCGTTGGTCACAATCTCGAACACTCGATAGCTCTCGAATGAGCGACTGACGGCCACGTCCACAGGTGCGTCTTCTTCACCGCGAGACAACGAGGCGGCGAAGATGAGATCCATGTAGCCGTCCATGTCGATGTCGCCGGCCACCACGCTGGTATGTGGATTGAAGGCCGGGTCCGGGAAGATGAACTCGCTCATGTCCGTGTAATTACCGGAACCATCGTTCGCCAGGTAAACATCGATGCCGGAAGATGTCGCGATGACAATATCCAGCGACAAGTCGACTTGGCCGTTTCCATTCATGTCGACATAGCGCGGGGCGCGGTTTGTCAGGACTGTCGTGTGAATGTCATTCGGATCGCGCTGCAGGACCGTGACCGGGCGCACGTAGCTGAAATCAACGCCCTGTACGATGTCTGCGACGGGGACCTCGGCCCCACCGAACAGCTCGTCACGACGCTCCTCAAGTGCCTGGAGGAAGTTGTTGAAGTTCAGGATCTCGGTGTCGGTCACGATACCGTTGCCATCCAGATCTTCTGTAACGTCGCTCCAGTCGGCGCGGTTGGTGCTGCCTTCCAACGGATCGAAGTTCGCCACAGCCACGGCCTCGCCCGCGATTTCGAGTGAGGGGAATTGATCGGTCGAGGCAGCGAGGAAGTGACCCAGAGCGCCACCCTGAGCGCCGCCCTGGTTGATCAGCAACTGGCAAGATTCCGCGAAGTTGGGATTCACGGATGTGCCGGTCAGAGAGCTGACCTGGCGGTTCGCCACGATGATGTCCTGATCGCCGTCTCCATCCACATCCAGGAACGCGGCGTCTCTTGAATCGTCGTTTCGGATGCCGTCGGCGGAAGTGCCGAGCAGCGGGACCTTTGGAAGACGAAGGGACGATTCATCCACGAACTTGCCGGAACCATCCGTATCGTTCCGCATCAAGACATTCGGAACGCCGAAGTCAGCCACTGCGTTGGCGAGGAACAGATCGATCATTCCATCGTTGTCGAAGTCGCCATCGGCAACGGCCCAGGCGAATTCGTGCTGATCCTGAGCAAGTTCCGGAATCCGGGCGGTCTGATCCTCGAGGATTCCGTCGCCAAGGCCTTCAGCAGCGACGATTGCCGGATCGAAAGTGCTGTCGCGCGGATCGAGATCGTAGGCGGTCAACGAATTCACCCATTCGGGATTGAATGTAATCCCGGAGAGAACGGCATCGTCTTCAAACAGATCCGACGCATCCGCATCACGGTTTGCGTACAGACGATTCCTGATTCCGTAGTTCGCGATAAAGAGGTCCAGATCTCCATCGTTATCGAAGTCGATGAACTTGCCATCGGTCGTCGGGCGAGCGGTGAGATCCAAGAACGGGGTCAATTCCCCGAATCCCGGCGAAATTGTCCTGCCCGCCGGATAGGCGGTATTAGCGGGAGTCAGCGTCGCCGTTCCGGCAATCGGTGCTTTCCCGCGATTCGACAGCACGAGGCTGTAGTCGCCCGTGTCCGTGTAGGAACCACCATTCAGGACTGCGACGTCGATATCTCCATCGCGATCGATATCGCCAGAGATCACTGCGTTTGTGGCGCCCGCTCCACCTGTACCAGTATAGCCTGGACGGGCAATACCAGTGGACAGCATGTCCTCCGTGAACTCACGAGTCCGGTCGAAGTACATCGGGGAGTCGTTGGCACTGAATGGCTCGGGCGGACGCTCGGTCGAATAGATGCCGTTAATATACAGGCGGGACTGGCCGCCTGCGACTGAGACAAAGACATCATCGTCGCCGTCGAGATCTGCATCGAGAACGCAGACATGGGCGCCTTCCAGCGGCGGATTGGGCCGCATGGCCGACAGACCGCCGCGCAGCCAGGAACCGGCTGCGTCGGTCCCCGTGGCGAAGACACCGAACGAATCGAGGTTGAAATACACATCCGATCGTCCACGTTCATCTGTTTCAACGTAGTAGGCGGTCGAACTGGCATCGGCAGCACTCAGAACATCCGGCGCACCATTTCGATCAATATCTGAGGTAGTCACCGAACGATAGCGATGATCGCTCCCGTACGGCTGGAAATCTTGCGCAAACGTTGACACTGGAGCGGAGATCGTCAGCAGTGGTCCGTTGATAGCCCACATATCGGAGTCATTGAACATCCCCGAAGTCGATCCGCCGATCGAGTTTCCGTTGTTCTGAGAGCGCCCGGGTCCCGCATAATACGGTGCATCCTGGAAGTACCGCATGCGGAAGTTCGTCGGACTTCCCGCCGATTGATCGGATTCGGTAACGAACGTTGCGTAACCCTGGGCCGAGATATCAGCGGCGGCGATTCCCATGCTGGACGTGATTCGGACATTGAGATCGTCGTTATCGGGGGGATTTGAGCCATTGTAGACATCATCGGTGCCATCAATGGTGCCGATACGAATCACACCGAACAAGTCGTATCCAGCACCGATGGGAGCCCACGGATCGCCGGTGCGCGGCAGGCTGATCGTATCGATACCGTAGTTCATCACGCCGTAGTAGCCATCCGGTATCAAATCTCCGTCGATGTCCATGTTCACGTAGACCTTGTCATCGCCGTCAACAGTCCAGTTCAGGCTATTGGGGGGAAGGATGAGGTCTGCCGTCGAGAAGTCCGGGCCCATGCCCGCGTTCATGAAACGGCCGAGGGCGACCTCCATGGTCATTGAATTGTCTTCCTGCATGATCGTCTGTACTGGAGTATCTTCCAGGAGATCCATGTGCAGTGGCGGCAGACGATCGAAGGTCTCCGGCGAACCGTCTTCGGACAGGAAGAGGCCGTCCTGACCAAGTGTCTCGTCCCGGAACCAGAAGCCGTTGACATTGATCTGCTCACCCACAGGAGCATTCGGGGGGAAGACTTGCTCCACCCAGGAGGCAGGGTTGGCCTGGAACGCAATGAAGGCGTCCGGAGTCCCTCGGGGAACGGGCCTCAAGGTAGTCGGATCAATCAGATCGTTTCGGCGATTGATCAGGATTCGTTCACTAAAGGGGACGAAGGAATTAACCAGGCCGGAAGGACCGTGATAGACAGGGGCCGTCTCGCCAACATCGATGGCGAAGTCCTCTTGCAGCGTTACATCCAAGTCCGGACCGACGTCGTAATTGCTGACGATGATGTCCAAATCGCCATCGCCATCAACGTCGGCGGCCTTGCTGCGTGTCGTGATGTCTGGAATACTCCGAGTGAGTCCGCTGCCCTTCGTATTCAAGATGCCGGGCAGGGCGGAATCCGTAACATCCTGGAAGAAGCCGTCGCCGAATTCATCATCATCGGGGAACGGATTGATGTCCTTGTCGTTGATGTCGACATTCAGGAAGAGCTGATTCGGACCATCGAGATTACAGAAATAGATGTCCAGATCGCCGTCCAGATCATAGTCGAAAAGGAGTGGATAGGAGGTCGCGCGCTGGTCGGGAGGCAAGCGATCGTCATCGCTGTTCAGGATGCCGTCGGCGCCGAAGGTCGAATCCACGAAGAATCCGGGGCGACCTGCGCGTGCATCGTTGATGTAGATGCGATTTGCGAGACCGGCACCGGGGTTCTCGCCGAGAGCCGAAACTGCCAGCACGAGGTCCGGGTAGCCATCGCCATTCAGATCGCCGGCACTTGCGCCTTCCACAAAGAGGTCTTCTTCAGGAATCTGCGCATCCTCGGTCACCACGGATGCCGGGGACGTGTCGCGCAGCACCGAACGCTGCGTCTCGCAGACATCACCGATGCCGTCGCCATCGGAGTCGGCCTGATCTTCGTTGATCGCGTCGGGGCAATTATCCTCGACGTTGTCGATGCCATCGCCATCGCGATCCGTATCGCAGGCGTCGCCGGTGCCATCAGCATCGATGTCGCTCTGCGACGGGTTGGGCGTCGTCGGGCAGTTGTCGTTCTCGTTCGGAATGCCGTCGCCATCGATATCCTGCTCGCAGATGTCGCCAACACCGTCACCATCCAGGTCGGTCTGGTCCGGGTTGTAGTAGTACGGGCAATTGTCGAGCGAATCCTCGATGCCGTCGCCATCGATGTCATCATCGCAGACGTCGCCAATCAGGTCGCCGTCAATATCGGACTGCTCTTCATTGGGAACATAGGGGCAATTATCGAGCGCGTCGTTCACGCCGTCGCCGTCAATGTCGCCTTCACAGACGTCGCCGATGCCATCCTGATCTTCATCGGCCTGATCTGCGTTCGGAGTATAGGGGCAGTTGTCGATGTCGTTGACGACACCGTCCAGATCGTAGTCATCGCCAGCCACGCGCTGGCGCGTGCCGGTGTTCGTGATTATGTCAACCGGGGCCAGGAAGTCTCCTGCCCCGAGGGTGATCGGATAGGCGATGCTCGCATCGTCGGCCATAATCTCGGCCGGATCGTTCTTGGGCAGTCCATTCTCACGATCGCGCAGGTCGATGATGCGCGGATCGGCGATGCCCGGATCCATAATATAGGTTCCGCCGTTGACGATGGTCGCGGTGTCTCCAGCCGCCACGGTCCGCGGCAGCCAGCGGCTGATGAAGCCGGTGTCGACTGCGAACTGAGCGAATCCTGGAATCGCTTCCAGACTCTGCCCGGGCTGCATCGTCCAAAGGCTGTTGGTCCGCAGGCGGGCACGGTCTGTATCGACCGTCAGAATCTCATCCGGAGTCGTCAGACCCGGAAGATCGCCAAAGATCGAGAACTGAATCTGCGGTCCCTGCGCATTGTCGTACCAATCGACTGACATCGGGACATCTGCCCCGGTGAAGAGCGTCGAGTGCGTCATGCGCTCGCCATTGACATACAGCTCAGGATTCGTGCGCGCGATGCTGGTCGAATCCTGGGCGGGAAGAAGTCCGACAGTCGAGTCGTACAACTGGGCGATTCCGAAACCGATCGGCTCATCCAGCCGATTCTCGAATTCCCACGAGACTTCAAAGCCACGACGCTCTGCGCCACTGATCGTCGGATACGAGACGAGGTCGATGTTCTGTGTCAAAACGCCAATCAGATTGCCGAGGCGATCCTCGATGTCGAAACGGATCTTGATTGTATCGAATGTATCGTCGATTGTCAGCACGCCATAATTGCCGCCGAAACCGCCGGAGCGGTTATCGAAGTCGAGCACGCGACCATCTGCCAGTTCCAGCCGCATAACCGCGTAGTTTCGGGCGGGAGCGGACAGGTAGCGCGGTCCGTCAATGACCGCCGCCGTGAAGGCGCCCGTCGCGCGGAATTCATCGTTGAATCCATCCGCATTCAGATCCACCAGGGCCCCATCGAGCCCAATGTATGCGAAGCTATTGCCGATGGTGTTGAGGAATCCGTCGTCTTCGTCGATGACGCCCTGGCCAAAACGCGGAAGCGGGGCCTCGACGCCACCGAAGAACTCATAGGGGAAACCGGTAAACTGGGCGTCTGTATAGTCTTCTGAAACGCCGTCCCAACTGAACTCCTGGGGACCGATGAAGATGAAGAGCGGCTCGCCAGTCGGCAGGCCGTGCATCTCGTACTCGCCGTTCAGCGGAAGAGTCAGCGCCGGCGAATTGATGGCTGGATCGCCAGTGTCTCCACCGGCTGCCAAGGCAAGGGCCTGAATGCGACCCGAAACGGTGTGGGCGATCAGTTGAATCGGACCGACGTCCGTCTCTGTCGCGTTGTTGAATCGGCCATTCAGGAAGTAGACCGTATCGAGATCGATTGCAGCGCCATCGGGCAGTTCGCGACCGAAGAAGATGATCTGTTGCGGAAGCGACGCTTCCGTTTCGCCTGCGAAAATGTCATCCTGGGAATAGTCGAACGCTGCGCCATTGAAGAGATTACCACCGAAGCCGGGAGCACCGAAATAACCGTCGGGATAATTCTGTGCGATTGTCAGTTCGTCATCAAGATCCAGGTCGCGCATCTCATAGGGGTTGACCAGGAAAATGTCGTTGTCGTCTTCGGGCACGATGTAGAACTCGCGCATCGTTGCATTGTAGAGGTGCGAAGTACCGAGGCCGACCATTTCGCCGACACCGCGCGCGAACGCGGACTCAATGTCCAGCGTTCCGAGCGTATCCTCGGGCGAGAGCGGCGGATCCATCTGGGCGAGGTCATCCTCGTCTTCCGGATACTGGAACCACAGGGGCTCCGCGCCGTTCATTGAAATATCGGAGTCGATCACTTCGCCGGCGTGGTACTCGCGCCACGGCAGCGAAACGTCGATGATGGAGTCGCGATTCAGGTCCAAGCCAATGTCGCCTGTCTCAAGCTCGGTCATGTAGAGATCGGCGGCGTTCAGACCGTCTTCCGTCGGGTCGAAATCACGTCCGAAGTAGAAGACGTGAGGAATGTACAAAACACCATCGCCCGGGATGATATCCGGATCCTGGAATGTGATCAGGTTATAGCGATCGAGGCGCACATCCTGCGGGCCGAATGGAAGCTGGATCGGATCGTAGATCGGCGCCTGGGTGGACAGATACGGAGCGGTGGAGAACTCGAATTTCGAGAGCGAGGCGTCATTCCAACCACTGATGACGCGCTGGAGGCCGCTCATGATATCCTGGTCTCGGACCTCATTCGTGTTCACAGCGCGAGGCAGAATGCTGAAATCCCCCATCCCGCCGAAGGGCGAGTAGACGTAGAGGGGCACAGGGAAGTCGTCCTCGGACCATTGCAGGGGCTGAGTCACAATTGTGTCGTCGCTGCTGTCTGTGGGGTCCAATGGGACTAAGGTCTCAACATGCACAACAGCCCCGGCGAAGACCGCCGAAGCCAGAGTCGAGAACAACGAAGTCCACAGAAGTTTACGAAGTTGGGACACTCGCATCGGAAACCGCTTCCTTATTTGATTCTCTCGTTCAGAACAGCCGGCATGCCACCGCCGGGTACCGCTCTCCTCCGTCCAGTGGACGGTTTACTCTTCCGTCTGGACCTTGGCCTGGGTCTCATCATCGACGGCTTTGATCTTCTTGGTTGGGACTGCCGTGCGTGGGAGGTTCTTCTGCATTTCCTGGGCACGACGCGGGAAAGGATCGAAGGCGCGCAACGCGTCGAAGGCCTTCTGCTCCTTGACCGCTTCGAACGTTCCGACGGTCGGAATCGAGCGCGTCGAACGCTTGAGCGTCTTCGCGTTCGTCAAGACCGTTGTCAGTTGCGACCGGAAGCGCTCCAGCGTCGGCGGCTGATCCTTCGAGCCGGTGCGAACGCCATGACGCACGATCCGCACATCTTCCCATGTCATCTCTTTCTCAGCGACCATTTCGGTCTTGGTGGTGCGGACAACGTTGAATTTGCCCTGCAAGCCACCAATGATCTGTGGCGACTGCACGAGGGGCGATTCCATATTGATGTTCGGATTGATCGCGCGGGCTTCCTTCTCCGTCGGAGGGTCGGAGAGGAAGAGAACGACCTCTTCCTTCGGCTCCAACGTCGGCATGCCCGGGGAAATCGACGAGATCAACTCGCCCTTTCCACCCAACGTCACTAGTTCCATCTCCTGATTGGCGCTCTTGTCGCCTTTCAGGGACTCGATGACGGTCAGGCGATGACGAGTGATCAGCTTGCCGTGATACCATTCGGTCTGGCTGTCAGCCACCTTCGCATGGACGACCTGGTCGGAGACCGCTGCCATCTCCTCGACCGTCAAGGGGACGGTGAGGGCGGCCGAAGCGCGACCGGGGACGAGGACAGCCAAAGCCAGCATCGCCACACAGAGGAATGCGCCCGCCAGCCGGCGGCCGCTCTGCACGCGAACATGCAATTCTTTTTCAGTCACTTGCCTTCTCCTGCCGAGGCGAGATCGCAGTTTCGGGACGGATCTCGCCGAGGGTGATTTCGCAAGTCGAAATGCCGCCGTTTCCGGCGGTTCATCGACACGTCCTTATCTAAAGACCTCACTTGCCTGCTGCTGCGTCTGGAAACGGTAAACGTTGCCCAGACTGATCGTTCCATTCGTCGGGTCGTAATCCATCCGGTATGTTCCAAAGGCCGCATCTGTCGCGGACATCGTCGGCAGATGGCCCATGTTTCCCTGGTGCCCCATGGTGCTATCCGGCCCTACCGAAACCAGCGTCCAGGCCGGCTCCGTATCCGTGGGGAGGGACTCCAGGATATCCCCGTCCCAGTAATCGATAACATTATTAGGGGGCGCAAGGGTGTTTTCGAAGATGTCGTTGGGAATCCGCCCGATATAAGAGATGGGCGTCGTGAAGCGTGACATGTCCTCGATGCGGGTGTTCGCATCGCCGATTCCGGCCTGGTTCGCCGCAGAGGGATATCGCTGCCTGGGTGGGTATTGATTGTGGTCGACCCGGTAGGATTCGATCGCGGTCGCGAGACTTCGCGAGTCCGCCTTGATCCGGGCCACTTTGGCCCGCGTTTGAGCCTCGAGGAAGTTCGGAACAGCGATGGAGGCCAGAATCGAGATAATCGCGACGACGATGAGGAGTTCAATGAGTGTAAATCCTCGTCTGCCCGGTCTCGAAGACCAGGAAACCCGCCGCCTCAAAAGCCAACCCATTTCGCGTAAGTCCCGCCGTCCCAGTTGTTCTCCAGCCATCTGTTCCTCAGTGCGTCGTTTTTCGTGGTGTCTGGTGTAGTTCGGTTGGGCGATGCTTTGACCCCTGACCGTTGAGGTCAAGTGCAATTGGCGTCTCTGCCCTGCCGACCTGGTTTCTAAGCCTCCTTGAGACCTGAATTGGTGTCAATGGATGATGCTGATAATCCGTGTCTGAACATGGTTCATTTTGCCCTCGATTGTCACAGAAATCCGGGCCAAAAACCACTTGGACGGCTCGTCCATCCGAAATGGAGCGGGATAACAGGCGTCCGCCTTGTATGATGCTTGCGCCGGGAGTTCCGTTGTCGGAATGTTTCCACGTGTCCGGGAGCCCCCGGGATTCGGGGTCAGTTATCGACCTGGGCACTGTGATCAAGACACTCCTGGGGAGGAGCGGATTCCAATGAATGTTCTTGTGCTGAACTGCGGGTCGTCATCTGTAAAATTCCAGGTGATCGATACTTCTCTGAAGAAAATCGATGCTGGGGGCGAGGAGTGCCTCGGCCGCGGGCTGGTTGAGCGGATTGGCCTGGGCGACACGTTGCTGCGCTTCGAGCCAAAGGGCGGCAAGGTCATCCGACAGGGCGGACACCTGACCGATCATCGCCAGGCGATCGAAGAAATCCTGAAGATCCTGACGAAGAGCGAGTACGCTATCATCGGGGACCTGTCGGAAATTGGCGCCGTGGGACACCGAGTCGTCCACGGCGGGGAACGTTTCGCCCGAAGTATGGTCGTTGACGATGAGGTTGAGGCCGGCATCGAGGAGTGTATCGACCTGGCGCCGCTGCATAATCCGGCAAACCTGCGCGGCTACCGGATGGCGAAGCAGTTGCTGCCGGAGATCCCCCACTGCGCCGTGTTCGACACCTCATTCCACCAGTCCATGCCCCCACACGCGTTCATGTATGGCCTGCCGTACAGCCAATACACCAAGCACGGCATTCGCCGCTACGGCTTCCATGGCACCAGCCACCGATTCATGGCCTTCCGGCTGCACAAAATCTACAACGTTCCGCGGTTCGGGGTGCATTGCATCAGTTGCCACCTGGGCAACGGCTGCAGCATCACGGCGATCAGCGAGGGCCGCAGCCTGGACACGAGCATGGGCTTCACCCCTCTGGAAGGCCTGATGATGGGAACCCGCACGGGCGATTTGGACCCGAGCGCGATCTTCTATATGATGGGCCGCGAGGAAATGGCCCTGCACGAGGTCAACACGCTGCTGAACAAACACAGCGGCCTGATTGGTGTCTCGGGCGTTTCCAACGACATGCGCGAGCTGCTGCGGCACGAGTATCAGGGCAACGAGCGCGCGTCGCTCGCGATCAAGATGTTCTGCTACCGGGCGGCGAAGTACATCGCCTCGTACCTGCCCGTCGTCGGACCGAAGATCCAGGCGATCACGTTCACCGGCGGGATCGGCGAGAACAGCCCCGAAATCCGGAAGCGCATCATCGAGCAGTTGAATGTCCTCGGGATTTTCCTGGACGATGAGTTGAACGGCGAGTGCATCGGTCGGGAGTGCATGATTTCCTCGGAGAAGTCGCGCACGCCGGTCTATGCGATTCCGACAAATGAGGAACTTGTGATCGCACGGGACACCATCCGGGCTATCGAAGGCGTTCTGTAGACCGATTCGGCTTGGCGCAAGCCAGCAGAACCCGTACAAGGCGAGAACATACGCAAGAGCCACTTACGACGGAGATTTCTTTCATGGCGAAGAAAGCACACGAAATCGAATATCAGATCATCGGCGACGATATGCAGTTCGTGGAGATCATTCTGGATCCCAACGAAACCGTCGTCTCCGAAGCCGGCGCGATGATGTTCATGCGCACTGGAATCGATATGGATACGCGGTTTGGATCGGCCAGCGGCGACGACAGCGGCGGTTTCATGGGCAAGCTGATGTCCGCGGGCAAACGAATGATCACTGGCGAAAGCCTTTTCCTGACGACCTTCACGAATGAAGGCCAGGGGAAGAGTTCCGTCGCGTTCGCCGCACCGTATCCCGGAAAGATCATCGCTCTGAACCTGGAAGAGCACGGGACGATGCTCTGCCAGAAGGACAGCTACCTGTGCTCTGCGCTGGGCGTGGATGTGAATGTGGCCTTCAACAAGCGATTCGGTGCGGGTCTGTTCGGCGGTGAAGGTTTCATCCTGCAGAAGCTTTCCGGCGATGGGCTTGCATTCTGTCACGCCGGCGGAACGATTCACTGGATGGACCTGGGGCCGGGCGAAGAACTTCGCGTCGATACGGGCTGCCTGGTCGCATTCCAGGAGCAGGTCACCTACGACATTCGGTTCGTCAAGAACGTCAAGACGGCGCTCTTCGGAGGCGAAGGAATGGTCTACGCCTACATGACGGGCCCTGGCCGTGTTTACCTGCAATCGCTGCCGTTCAGTCGTCTGGCCAGCCGCATCTATCGCGCTGCGCCACAGACCGGCGGCCGGCGCCAGGGCGAAGGCTCGATCCTCGGCGGCCTTGGCAATCTGCTGGATGGTGACGGCCTGTAAGAAACCGGGGACGGACTCATGCCGAAGTACTACCCCGTGATGTTGAATATCGAAGATCGGCCCGCCCTGGTTGTCGGTGGCGGGCCGATTGCCGTTCGTAAAGCGCGCGGTCTGGCCGAATACGGTGCGCGCGTTCGTATGGTGGCGCTGGACTTCTGTGACGAAGCCTCGCAAGTTCCCGGCGTTGAACTGATTGAATCCGCATTTCGTCTCGATCATCTCGATCATACAACGATCGTCTTTGCCGCGACGAACGATCCCGCCCTTCATCATCGCATCAAACACGAATGCGACAAGCGCGGCATCCTCTGCAACATTGTGGACGTGCCTGACTTGTGCAGCTTCATCGTGCCGTCAATCATCCGACGCGGCGAACTGATGATCACGATCTCGACCGACGGTACGTGCCCGGCCTACTCGAAATTCCAACGCAAGCGCATGGAGTTGTGCTGCTTCCCGCAAGGCGCGGAGCAAATGCTGCACGTCATCGCAGCCGCACGCGAAGAGCTCAAAGGTCCGCTCGGAAAAGGACTGACCGACGAGCAGAAGTTTGAGTTATTGCGCAGTCTCGCCGAAAGCGATCTCGTCGAAGTCCTTGCAAACGCCGGCGAAGATGAGGCCAAGGCCGAGGCGGTTCGACGCATTCGAGAGCATGCAAAGGAGAACAAGAGTGAAGATTCCCGCGAGTGATCGAGACTATCCATTCCGGCACATTCGGCGCCCCGATGGGGCGAATGGCCTCTTTTTCGCCGCATTGTTTGTCTTCGTCGCCATCGTGTTCGCAGTTTCCCACAAGTGGGGCATGTTTCAGACCTGTCTTCTCCTTGCCATCGTGAGTTTCATCGTCGGAGTCCTGCTGGATGCCGCGGCGAACTGCTACGACGCCACGGTCGCCAGCTACCGTGCCCAGGCGAAAATGCTCCAGGAAATTCGCAAGGAATCAGATTCCGCTCCCGTGCGAGACGAGCTCCCATCCTCCGGTAATTGACGTTATCGCGGCGATTGACGGGGATTCCCCTTGCATCCTGCCAAAATTCCCAGCCATATGCGCGCATTGGAATAATCTGATAGGCCACTTGCCTCCGACCCGAGCGCAGCGGCCGGAGTGGGAGGGGGTCGATGTGGTTTCGTCCTAGTAGTCCCTTCATGGTGCTGTGCACCCTGATCCTGGCCGGTTCCTTGGCCGGCGCACCCGCGGAGCCTTTCCCCCGTGACCATCGCCCGGACGGGCCGCATCCGCGGCTGTGGCTGACCGCAGAGCGTCTCGCGACTCTCCAGGCAGCACGCACGGCCGATACTCCGGAGTGGCAGCGTTTCCAGGCAGACTGCGACACCTACATGGTGGAGGAGCCGTGGAATGGCCCGCAATACGCCGTGCCCCACCTCCTGCTGATCTACAAACTGACAGGAAACGCAGCCTACGGGCAGAAGGCCATCGACTACACGCTGGCAACGCGAACCATTCCGCTCGAAGGCAACGATCCGGCCCACGGTGGATACCATGCGATCGCCATGACATACGATTGGCTGCATGACGATCCTCTTCTCACAACCGAAACACGCGATGCGCTCGCATCGAAGATGGTTCAGTGGAGCGATCATGTCTGGGCCACAGATAATGAGAGCGGCCTCGGCGGAAATGCTGCCGACACGGATCATGTGATCATGACGGGTGCCGTGCACTTAATGATGGGATGCGCGATGGATGGGGAATCGAGCGCCTCGTTGGTTCTGCTGGATCGCGCATGGTGGTTATGGTCGCGAGGCCAGGGCGCAGACGAAGCAGAACCGGGCGCGGGGCCACAATCGATTCGTGACTGGGTTCGCGAGACGAGCGGGGGCCATTTCCCAACCGGCTACTCGTACTTCAGCGGCACAGATGCCGTTGGTTTGTCGGAGTATTGGCTGACGATGAAGACTGCGTGCGACTACGACATCAATGTGCAGGAACCTGATCTCGCCGGATTCTGGCCCGGGGTGGCTCGCACAATGGTTGATGCGACGAATCCTCCGATGGACCTCATCCATCATACGGGCGATTGGGAGGACCCGCCAACGCTTGCTGTGTTGCCCTGGATGTATCAACTGGCGGCGTTTGCGCAGTACCTTTCGCTCGATGCCGGCAATTCGAACATGGCCTCCCTCGCACAATGGTACTACGATACGATCACAAGCGACCACTACTCGACGTTCATCGAGTTCTTCCTCTCCAATCCAGTTGCTGTCGTCGCGAAATCACCGACCGATCTGAATTTGAATCCGATCCAATTCTGCAACGGGCCGGATTGGCTTTTCTTCCGATCCGATTGGAGTACGAGCGCGACATGGGGAATGTTCGCAGGAGATGGGAATCTGCCGGTCGACCACCAATCGCCTGACCATGGGCACTTCACGCTGTGGCGAGACGGCGAGTACCTGACCAAAGATGCGCGCGCTTACATTGGTCTCCCCTACCAGGCCGGGATCTTCTTCAGCAACCTCTCGATTCAAAATGCGAGCCCGAACGGCACGGCGGCCTGGGGCGATCGAGCGGCACCGGCTGCGATCGATCGCACGCTGATCGGGTCCGGCGCGACGCCGTTTGCCTATGCACGAATGCAGGCGGACGGACAGTGGAACCAGCACCCGGACGTCTGGGAGGCCGTCAGTCGCGTCCAGACCTATCGCCGTCACTTCTTCTGGGCAGGCGACTATGTTGTTGTCTTCGATCGATTGCGCACATCGGATGCCGGGTGGAGTTCCTATCGACTGCGCACGCTCACGCAGCCCCAGGTGAACGGTAAGGACTTCACGGCACTGAGCCCCAGTGGGAATCAGCGTCTTCTGCACCGGACGATGGAACCGAGCATTGCAACGCTGAGCGTCGTTGATGAGACGGCGGAATGGAATGGCGTGTACGAGGACTGGGAGGTGGCGCTCGATGAGCGCAAATGGCAGGTGGAGGTACGTCCTGCTGATTCGGCGAGCGTAGACTATCTGAACGTCATTCAGATGGGCCCGGCGGCAATGACGGATTTCGACACAATCGAACATCTCACAGGAAACGGTAACAGTGGCGCTCGAATTGGCTCGTGGTGCGTCGTTTTTGCCTCGGATGAAACAACCCGCACGCTGGCGACCTACTCAGTCGCCAATCCTTCGACGGCGATGGATCACCTTGTGGCGGATCTGGCGCCTGGAACTTACAGTCTGAAAGTCGATGATCAGGCCTCCGGGAAGATCGCCGTGACGGCCGCCTCTGAATCGGCTCACTTCGCGACGACCGCCGCCTCGGGGGCGCCCAGTCAATCCATCCGGCTGGAACTCGATCAGCCCGGCCCGAGCACTCCTCTGGGAGGCTGGCTGCTGAGGTAGCCCTCGAACCGAATCGCCCACAATATCGAAATCCTGCTTTCCCCCTTCCTCTCTTCCTCATAGAAGAAAGAGAGGAAGGGGAATAATGATTCCATACAAGCAAGTCGACATCTGGGAAACGTTGAAGGCCTTTGCGGTGGACCGCGCGCCGGGTCTCGCGCCGCTGATCGATGAAGCGCGCTGCCCCTCCTGGCAGTCGATTGAAGTGCTTGAGGCGCAAGTTCTGGCGCTGATGGCGTACCTGGATTGGGATCCGCACAGTTCCCCGGCGCGCCGCAAAGCTCGACGTCTCGTGCGTGAAATCGCCCCTCCCCCACCGGATGAAAACGCTTCCTCCATTCGCGAAACATCGCCCGAGCCCATGGTGGAATTGGACGGGAAGCAGCGAGCGAAGCTGGCCGCGACGTTCGAGTGGATTCGCAATGACCCGCCCATCGAATGGCTATCGCGAATCTCCGGGCCACAAGCCGCCGCGGCTTACGCGGCGCGCAACGCGAAAGCGCTGGATGGGCTGCGTGCGCATCGCTGGTTGGCACACGTCGGGTATCCGATGGCCGTTCCGGATCAGGCTCGCCAACGCTTTCTGATGCGCATGGGATGGCTGGAGCAAACTCGCCAGACCAAAGAGGGGCGGAGTCGTGCGCTGGCGGCGATGGAGGAATTGGCACGCGCCGTCGAAACGCCCCTTCCTGAAATCAACACCGTGCTGGGTGCATTCACGGGGGCCGACCCCGAGGCCGCGCGCGATGCTGAAGTTTGCGCCGTGAAACCGCGCTGCCAGCAATGTCCCGTGAATTCGCACTGCGCGTATTTCCGATATACCGCCAAGGACCAGAATGGCGAATCCCGAAATTTGATCGCCACGACGCGCAAGGAAGATCGTCCGCGCGAGAAGTTTGAACGCGAAGGCGGCGATGCGCTCGGCGAGGCGGAATTGCTGGCGATCTTGCTGCGTACCGGCTCGGGTCGCGAGAACGCCGTCGACTTGGCGGCGCGACTTCTGCGCGAAGCGGGAACGCTCGATCGCCTTGCCGCCATGTCGATTGCAGAGATCTCGCGCATCCACGGGCTCGGCCGCGTGAAGGCCATTACGATTAAGGCCGCGCTGGAATTGGCTCGCCGTCTGCGCGAAACCTCCGGCGCAGAAGACGGCGCGATTCGCAGTGCCGCCGACGTGTTTGCGCGACTCCGTCCCCGCTTTGTCGGCGCGAAGAAGGAGGAGTTCCTGGCGCTCCTGCTGAACACCAAGAATGAAATCACGCGCATTGTCCCGATCTCGAAGGGGACATTGAATCAGAGCCTCGTACACCCACGCGAAGCCTTCACCGAAGCCGTCCGCGACACGGCCCACGCCGTCATATTCGCGCACAACCACCCGAGCGGCGATCCAACCCCCAGCCGCGACGACTTCGCCGTCACGAATCGCCTCGTCAAAGCCGGCGACATCGTCGGCGTCCGCGTTCTCGACCACATCGTGATCGGAGCAGAAACGTACTATTCGTTCGCAGACGAAGGAAAGTTGCGGGAGTAGTCTCTCAAAAACAGTGGAGGCGGAATTGACAAACAAACAACAGGCAGAGCCCCCGAATAGGAGCGGCCCATCGAAGTCCTTCCTACTTCTGATCACGGTCATCTCGCTCATCGTGCTCATCGTGCTTTCACTTGGCGTGGGTCTTCCCATCTACTGGAATTTCCGTGTCGCAGTGCAGGAATTCGACGATCTGGAGTCTCCGATCCACAAGATCTCTGGGAACAAGTACTACGCCAAGAAGTTCGACATCTCCTTCAGCCGTCCCAGCGCGGACTGGGGATTTTCTGCCCCATACACGCAAACGCCGAATAGCAAACTCGGAACCGTTATGGCCGGCTCACTGCATTGGGGAGCTTCCGGTGACTCGCCTGCGAAGAGAGTCTCGATCCTTGTTTCAGTAGAGCCAGACACTGAGGACACTCCGTCTGAACTATTAGATGGGCAATTGAAGTTAGTAGAAGAGAACACTGTTGAGCGCATCCGTTTCGGCACATTGGGTGGCGAGGATTGCGTCGAGGTCATGCTCTCCGCTCCAGGCAACCTGAACGTCGATTTCCAGGCCTTCATGGCTTTTCGCCACGAAAGTGATCTTGTGCTCTCCTCGCTCGTGTCGATGGAGCGCATCGCCGATCCACAGTTTCCAGGTGCCGAGTGGGACAGGTTCCTGCAGTCTATCGAGCCTGGTAATGCGCCCGCTGAATTGATTTGGACGCACGAGATCATTCGCGAAGTCGAAGGCAGCCGCGTCTTCTACCGTTCGGTCACCGAAGGCTGGTCGTATGAGTGGCCAGGAGACGAGTGGCAAGTAAGCCTCAGCGGCGCCAAGGGGTATATCAGCTTCGCTAATGATTGCCAGTTTCTCAGTGTCGGAATGCTTGATCGTGAGGAGGCAGATGCCCCGGAAGGAATAATCGGAAAGTACTCGCACGCCGGAATAACATGGATCATCGATCGCTTCGAGGAGCCTATCGAAGAACGTACGGCCATCCTGAACACCGGCATTGCGGAGCAGTCGGGCAATGCGCCCTTCATCCTTCTTCTGCATACTACGCCAATGAAGGATGGTTGTACGACGCCCACTCTTGAGCCACTTCTTGATCTGTGGCGGCCTGCACCAGAAGAACGAGAGTCGGCCCCACGATGAGCGCAAGAGCCAGGAGGATGAATAGGTAGTCTTCCAGCGAAGTACATTCACCGTGGTGTGAACTTCCGCACAGGAGCCTGAGCAGATGACAGATCGCTTAGGAATCAAGACTGCAAAGCGCAAGGCGCTTCACTTGCTGACTTCGCTCTCGTTCTTTGCTGCCCTCGTCTATTGCTCAGCCTGGGGCCTGGCAATCCATTTGGGAGTTCAAGACTCTCTTACCCTGACGGCCAAGTTCGCTTTCCTGCCACCGTCATCTTCATAGTCATCGAGATGGTGGCTCTGCTGGCGCTCCTCCTTCAGGATACTCTTCACCGTCGAGCATGGGAGAGTGCTGCCATTCTGATCAGTGCGGCCGGCTATACCTTGTTTCTGCCTTTCCTACTGCAGGTCCGAGGGATTCCGGGAGGAGAGTTTACATTAACGATCCCAGAGGTTTTCTTGTCGATCCCGGATGCACCCGCCTGGCACTTCTGGAGCATCTTTGTACTTATCTGGATCGGGCTCTTGATTGCTGCATTTCGATGGGACACGTTGTCTTCGATCTTCCGCCAACTCTGCAAGTTAACTAAGACGCAACCGCACGAATCTGGAGAAACGTAAATGAGACGGACAAGACTCCGCATTGCAGTGGCCGTGCTCCTCCTCTCGCTCCTCTTTGCGATCGCATTCTTATGGGTGCGCCATACGCACCAGGCAGCGTTTCCGATTCCACCTGCTGAGTTTCTTGCTCAGGCAGAGAGGATCCGTGTTGGCATGACCAAGGAGGTTGCCCGCAATCAAGTTGCGGTCTTCAGCGAAGTCTCGGAGGAAGATGGAGTACTGATCTTCGCCATGCGCCCGAAGGACGAAGACGAGGCATTGATGGGGAGTCTGTCCTACTTCATCTTTGTGGCGCTCGACGACGAGGGCGGCGTGGCTGAGGTGCGGACGGGAGATGGCTGAGTGAGAGACAACTGCTTCCCCTGGGGCATTCCAGCATCAGCTATTCAAATGGATGCGCTGCTACTTGTTTTGTTATAACATGCTCGATTTTGTCGGATTTGGAATCCAGCATGGTTTTGAAGAATTCCGGATACAAGTATGTACCTGAGACTTCTTCCAGAGGAATCCAATGCAGACTAACTTCCACTCCTGCTTCCGCAAATGATGTGAATTTGGGTTTCACATCACCTCTGTTTTTCATGTAGTAGAAGAAGGTAATCTCATGAAATTGTTCTTCAGTAAGATCTTCCTTGAAGAGATTCTCATGGATAAACCCAAGCCTATCAATCTCCAGTTCGAGACCTGTCTCTTCAAGAACCTCTCTAACTACTGCCTCTTCCGATGTTTCATTTATCCTGACTCGTCCACCAACAGAATAGAAGTATGGTGAAGTATCCTTAACCATGAGCAACTTGCCGTCATCAATTATAATTGCTCCAACCCTAATATTGAGATTTCCTTTTCCTGTTTTGAAGGTCAAGTCAACCTGTTCCACTCTTGCACCCTGCCTTTCAATTGCATACCAACGACAGGCCCTTACTAGGCCTCATAATCAAATGCGTCACCACAACTTCCTTCATCTGCAAATCCAATCGGCTTATAGGGAAGCAGTGCCGGCGAGACGCCGGCGCTCCCGGGCTAGAGGCCTAGTCGTTCCTTCTCGGCGCGCATGGCGTCGATGCAGGTCTGGATGTGTTCGGTGATGTCGACGCCGAGGGCTTCGGCGCCGTGCTGGATCGAGGCGCGGTCGACGGCAGCGGCGAAGCTCTTGTCCTTCAGCTTCTTCTTCACGCTCTTTGGCGCGAGCGATTCGATGCCGTCGGGGCGGACTTTGCAGCAGGCCACGATGAAGCCGGCGAGTTCATCGACGGCGTAAAGCGACTGGGCCATCAGCGATTCGCGCTGCACACCGGTGTATTCTGCATGCCCCAGGATGGCATCGAGCGTTTCGCGATCCATCCCGATCGATTCGAGGTGCTTGACGCCGACGAAGGGATGTTCCGCGGCGGTCGGGTGTTTTTCGTAGTCGAAATCGTGCAGCAGTCCGCAGACGATCCAGCGATCGCGCTCCTCGGGGTTCATGCGATTGGCGTAGGCAGCCATGCAGGCGGCGACGCTCTCCATGTGAACGCGAAGGGCTTCGCTTTCGGTCCATTCGTGCATCAACTGGCGGGCTTCTTCGGGCGTCATGGCGCAACCTCCGTCGAGAATCGCGAGGAGTAAGCCACGCCGAAAGGCAGAGCGTCAATCAGGAGGGAGAAGATTCCTTGTGCTACGTACTACTCGCCACTCGCCACCCGCCACTCGCCACTTGCCACTAGCCACTAGCCACTAGCTTCTCCCGGAAGCGCTCGAACAAATACCAACTGTCGTGCGGGCCGGGGGCGGCTTCGGGGTGGTACTGGATCGCGAAGATCGGCAGACGGCGGTGTGCGAAGCCTTCGAGCGAATCGTCATTCAGGTTCACGTGCGTGATCTCGATGTCGCTTTCGTCGAGGCTCTTTGGATCGACAACGTAGTTGTGGTTCTGCGAAGTGATCTCGATCGCGCCGGTTCGCATGTCTTTCACGGGATGATTCGCGCCGTGATGGCCGAAGCGCAGCCGTTCGCTGCGTCCTCCGAGCGCGAGACCGAGAATCTGGTGACCGAGGCAGATGCCGAAGGTAGGGAGCTTCTGCTCCACGGCGAGCTCACGCACGGTGGCGATTCCGCCCGTCACGGCGGCCGGATCGCCGGGACCGTTTGAAACGAACAAGCCGTCGGGCTTCGTCGCCATCACATCCGCGGCCGTCGCCGTCGCGGGTAGCACTGTGACCTTGAAATTCTGGCGCTGCAGCATTCGGCGGATGTTCTCCTTCATGCCGAAGTCGATCGCTGCAACGTGTCGAACAGGACGGTCGCGATTAGCATCGTCGGGCTCCGGTTCGTACTCGGCCACCGCGGAACGCGTGACCAATTGCGTCAGGTCCGTGCCATCGATCGAGGGATGTGCCTGCGCGCGGCGCTGCAGCTCTTCGGTGTCCTTGCACGTCGTGGAAATGCATCCGCGCAGCGCACCATGCTCGCGCAGATGAAAGACGAGTGCCCGCGTATCGACTCCGTCAATGGCGGGAATGCCGGCTTCCCGGAGGTACGCGTCCAGCGATTGGTTCATGCGCCAGTTGGACGCCAGCGGGGTGAGTTCGCGCATCACGAATCCCGATACCCACGGCCGTGCGGCCGAGCTCTCGATGTCCTCGCGGTTCACGCCCGTGTTGCCGATCAACGGATAGGTCATCACAACCGCCTGACCGTAGTACGACGGATCGGTCAGGATTTCCTGGTAGCCGGTCATGGCGGTGTTGAAGACGAACTCGGCGCAGGCGTCGATGTCGCCGGTGACGCTGCGGGCGTTGAAGACGGTTCCATCCTCGAGGACGAGAAGTGCGGGCTGGCGTGCAATCACGATGCGGTCGTACCCCCATTCGTCAAGTCGGGCGGATTGTGGGAATCCGCCTGCGGTCAGGCAAGGAGAGGAGCGGGGATGACAGGAAAAACCGTGGGAGAGGCGTCAGGCCTTCAGCCGGCGAAGGATTTCCCGCGCGGCGGCTACGCCGGACTGGGCGGCGAATTCAGCGCGCGGACCGGCTGTGAAGTCGCCCGCCAGGGCAATCGGCAGCCCAAGGGGCTCCGTCGGAATGCCGCCGCGACCAATACGAACGTCGGCATCCTTCACGGGCACGGCGTGATTCCAGCGCACCAAGATGCTCTCCAACGGCTGCGCGGCAAGATCGGGAAGAATCCGGCGGCAGGTGGCGTAGATGCGCTCCAAAGCGTCGGTGTCGCTCGCTGCAAAAACATCTTCGAGCAGTTTCTGGCCGGGGCGCGCGAGCAGAACGGAGGAATCGCCCATGGTACGGCCGCCGACTTTGCGCTCCTCGAACGCCATCCAGGCCAACGGGGCGCCTTCCTCCCCCGCTAACGCGTAGAACCCTGGATCGATGCGCGGAATGCGGAAGATCGCCGACAGCGCGCGCATGTATCGGACATGTTCGAGATACGGAGCCAGCGGCGCCAACACGCGACTGTTTTCGGAAATGCGGCGCGCTTCGGGCCCGGGCACGGCCAGAACAACGCCGCCCGCTTCCAGTCGCTCGAAGGTCTTTGGCTCGCGCACGACGCGCCCGGTGCGCACGTCGCGGAGCAAGAACGCGTGGCTCGACGTGGACCAGCGAATGGCTCCGACGTCGACGCCGCCGATGAACGGGACTTCGCGCTCCCAGCGGCGGAAGAGGCTGATCATGCCGTCCCGCAGTGCGACGCGGTTCCCGCCGAAGCCCTCTGCAGAGCGCTCGATCTTGCCCTCCGCGGTCAAGCGACCGACGGCATCCTGCAGCGCCAACGTCTCCGTCCCCATGCCAATACGTCGGATGATCTGAAGCAGCGTGTGGTCGCTGAGCCGAAAGAACGGACAGCCGGTATCGACCGTCCAACCGTCGCCCCTGTAACTCGTCATGCGCCCGCCGGGCACGCGATCGCGATCGATCATGAGGGCGCGCAGACCCGCGCGGCCCAACTCCACAGCCGCCGCCAGTCCGGCAATGCCGGCGCCAATAATCGCAATGGGTTTCGACGTCACGATGCTCCTCCGATCAACCGGCCAACTCCTTGCCCGCGGGCCCGACGGGCTTCAATGGAAAAGCCCATTCGTGTCGGGGGCGCGATTCCTTCGTGACAAACGGATTCCACTTCGACTACTGTCCCTGCCGTCCCAAACAGGACAAAGATTCCAGCATTCGGTAAGTGAAATGGCAGTAAAGGGCAAAGATATCAAACGACTGGGTTGGGAGCCCGGACCGGCGTTCAGTGCGGCGCTGAAGGCGGCGGGGGCGGCGAAGCAGGAGGGCTTTCCGAAGAGCCGCATCCTGACGGCGCTGCAGTCCGTGCGCAGCGATCCGCAATCGTGGCAGGGCGATCCGATCTACGGCGAGTTGGCGGACATCTTTCTGCAAATGGCGGAAGAGGCGGAGGAATCGGCGGCGCTCGCGGGCGGGCATCAACTTGTCGATCCGGTGCCGTGTGCTTATTGGGGACGCAGTGGGCTGGACGACCAGACGTTGCAGCAGATGAACCGGGCGTGCCGTTTGCCCGTCGCTGTGGCCGGCGCGCAGATGCCGGACGGGCATGTGGGCTATGGTCTGCCGATCGGCGGAGTCCTTGCGACGCGTGGCGCTGTAATTCCATACGCCGTCGGGGTGGACATTGCGTGCCGCATGAAGCTATCGGTCGTGGATGTTTCGTCCGATCGCATCGGTGGCTGGCGCGAAAAGCTGAAGCGGGCACTCTCTGCGGAAACGCGTTTCGGAATCGGCGCTGCGTTCCGTCGGGATGACCGGCGCAACCATGCGGTGATGGATGAAGATGATTGGAAGAACGTTCCGCCATTCATTCGCGCGATGAAGGACAAGGCGTGGGAGCAACTCGGCACATCCGGCTCGGGCAATCACTTCGTCGAGTGGGGCGAATTGAGCCTCGACCATTCCGATCTGGGTCTTGAGGCCGGGCGTTACCTGGCGCTGCTGTCGCACTCCGGTTCGCGCGGGTTCGGAGCAGAGATCGCACGCAACTACACGCGGATCGCGATGGAGAAGTGCCCGCTGCCAAAGGAAGCGAAGCACCTGGCGTGGCTGGCGCTGCGTTCGCCTGCGGGCGAAGAGTACTGGAAGTGCATGGAGTTGGCCGGCAAGTACGCGTCGGCAAATCACGACCTGATCCATCGGTTCGTGCTGCAGGCCGCGGGGCTGAAGCCTATCGTGCAGATCGAAAACCACCACAACTTCGCGTGGCTTGAGGAACATCGCGGCGAATCGCTGGTCGTGCATCGAAAGGGCGCGACGCCGGCGGGCGCGGGTGTGCTGGGCGTGATTCCGGGATCGATGGCGGATGCGGGCTATGTAGTGCGGGGTCGCGGAAACGCGAAGAGCCTGAATTCGGCCGCGCATGGTGCTGGGCGTCGGATGAGTCGGAAGGCCGCGAAGAACAGCATCAGCGGCGCGGACATGCGGCGATACCTCGCCGATCGGGGAGTGGAGCTGATGGCTGCAGGGATCGACGAATCGCCACAGGCCTACAAGTCGATCGACGAAGTCATGGCTGCACAGAAGGATCTCGTGGAGATCGTGGCGAAGTTCCAGCCGAGGATCGTCCTGATGGCAAAGGGCGGCAAGGCGGAGGATTAGGCGAGACGCGCTTTCGTCTCACCTGCAGTCCCCGGAAATCAGATCAAATAAACAGTGAAGAACAGGAACACCCACACGACGTCGACGAGGTGCCAGTACCACGACGCCGCGTTGATGGAGAAGTGGCGTTTCTTCGAGTAGTGTCCCATCTCCAGCCGCGCATAGACGAGCAACAGCATCACGATGCCGACCATAACGTGCATCGCGTGGAAGCCGGTCAGGATGTAGAAGATCGTGCCAAAGGTGTTCGTCGAGACGGTGAAGCCGTCGAAGTTGATCATCCAGCCCCACTCGTAGCCTTGCATGCCAAGGAAGACAACGCCCAGGCCGAGGGTGAGGAGGAACCAACTCTTCGAGAGGCCGCGGCGTCCGCGGATGAGGGACTTGTGCGCGAACTCTGCCGTGATGGAACTGGTCATCAGGATCAAAGTCGCGATCGCGGGCAACGCAAGGTGGTGCTTGATGTCAGGCGTCCCAGGGAGCGGCCATTCCTTGGCGACCTGGAGGCGATAGGTGAAATAGTAGGCGAAGATGGACCCGAAGATCGCGAGCTCCGAAATGAAGAAGAGCAGCGTACCCGTTGCCAGATCGGCGAACTGCGCCTCCTGGATGAAGTGACCGTGCCACTTGTCGCGAATCACGGCGTGGCACCATCCCATCAGCGGGACGCCCGCCAACGCCAGACCGCCGATCAACATCGCCCAGGCGATCATCTGCGTTCCCGGACCGCCCCACAGGAAAAGGACGGCACTGCCCGGCAGGAGTCCCATCGCAAGAGCCAGGAAGATCGGCCAGTAGCTGGGAGCCGGCGAGTGCGCTTCCGGTGGCACGTCGTGGTGAGCCTCGACGTGATGCAGTTCGCTCGGGGTCAGCTTCTCATTCTTCGGAACATCGCCGATAACCGGGGCATGTGCGGTATCAATCGTCATCATTCAGTCCTGGATCGTGTTTGCTCCGTCCCTGCTCAATGTACGCGCGAGCGCGACGCAAGGTAGGGATCGTAATAGTTGTTCATCAGCCAGTAAGAAGAAATCGCCAGGACCAGCACGAGCACAACAAGACCGATCAAGAAGATCCGGTTGCGCCTGCGCTGGCGCTCCTCGATTTCCGCCGTGCGCCGATCCTGCTCCGGCGCGTTTCCCTTTTCTCCCTCCAGGTAAGTCATTCTTTACTCCCCCCGCCGGGGTTGTAGTCCTTCTCGTCGATCTCGAAGAGCGTGTAATTCAGCGTCACTGTGTCGACGTCCTCCGGCAGTTCAGTCGAAAGCTTGAAGACTACCGGCAGCGAAACTCGCTGCCGCGGTTCCAGCTTCTGATCGTCGAAGCAGAAGCACTTGCTCAGGCTGAACTTCACCGCGGCCTCGGTAGGTCGAATGCTGTGAACCGGGCGGAAGTATACCGTGCGGTCCGCCATGTTGGTGAAGTAATAATCGTTCAGACTCTGCTCGCCCAGTTGGACCTTCATGGTTCGGCTGTCCGGGCGGAAAGTCACTGGCAACGTCCCCATCACATTCCCCATGAAGAGCACTTGAACGTCGCGGTCCGAGGTGCCTTCTTCCATTCCGACGGCCGCCGAGTTGGGGTTCTGCGAGAATCCCAGTTTCTCGCAAACCAATCCGAACAGCGGGATATTCGCGAAGGCGAATCCGAACATTCCAATGCCCAGTACGGCCAGAATGAGCAACATCTTGCCATTGCTCATCGAACGCATGCGTTCAGCGCGCGCTTCGGCCTCATCCCAGTTGTAGGATTCGACGCGCTCTTCTGATCTGTCATGAACGCTCATCGCAGTCTCCTACTGATTCATCCACGGGCGAACGGTCCACGCGGCATCGACCATCATGACCACAAACAGCAGCAGCAGATAGACGATCGAGTAGCCGAACAGGCCCCAGGCTTCGCGACGCTCGCGGCGGCGCATCACCCGGACTGCCTTCCACAGGAAGAAGCCGCCGAGTACAATCGCTGCGCCGATGTAGAGCAAACCAACGCCGCTGAACCACAGCAGCAGCGTGATCCCAATCATCAGAACGGTGTAGATGAAGATTTGACGAAGAGTCTCCGTGTCGCCTTTCACGTTCGGCAACATTGGGTACTGGACCTTAGTGTACTCTTCCTTCAGGCAATAGGCCAGCGCCCAGAAATGCGGCGGTGTCCAGAAGAAGATCACGAGGAACAGAAGCCAGGGTGTCAGGTGCAGTCCATCCGTCGCGGCGGCCCATGCAATCACGGGCCCCATGGCTCCGGCGGCTCCGCCGATAACGATGTTCAAGTGCGTGCGAGGCTTGAGGTAGAGCGTGTAGAAGAGGCCGTAGAAAAGGATCGTCGCCAGGGCGAGGGCGGCGCTGAGCCAGTTGAAGAAAATCGCGAAGAGCGCCACGCCCAGGATGCCAATGCCAACGGCGAAGGCCAGCGCCTGGCCGGGTTTCAGTCGTCCCGATGGCAGCGGGCGCTTCTTTGCGGTCCGCGGCATCTGCGCGTCGATCTCGCGCTCGAAGTACTGGTTCAAGGCGTTGGCGCAGCCCGCTGTTGCGAACAACGCCACCATGACGATCAGGAACGGGATGGGCTGAGAGACGAGGGAACCCTCCATCACCAGACCCGTCGCGCCGGTGATCAGAACCAAGAGCACAATCGTGGGCTTGGTCAGCTTCAGATAATCACGCAGGCTGCTCAATGTTTACTCCTGCCTTCCCGGTCTCCTGAGCCTTCTCCGTTTCAAACGCCAGAATGGCGTGGTTGTGCCGAATTTCGAAGACCATGACTACAAGGAGCAGGAAGAGTACCAGTCCGGTCCCTAAATGAAGGATGCCGAGCCTATAGGGAACGGCCTCCAACAAAGTGAAGATTCCGATCAAGATCTGCAGTACGGTGACCGTCGCGAGAGCCCTGGTGACCCATCGGCCGCTTCTAGTCAGCGGCTGGCCAAGCGACTTCGTTACGAGCACAGCCACACCGATAAGCACCAGGAATGCGAACCAGCGGTGGAAAAACTGAATGAGGACGATGTTCTCGGTGAGATTTCGGATGGGTTGATCGAATTCCGTGTCCCACAGTGCGTGCACCGGCACAAGCTGCTCACCCATCATAGGCCACGTGTTGTAGTGCTTTCCGGCATGAGTCTTCGCAACGATGCCGCCGGAGAATATCTGCAGGAAGGCAAGTGCAAGGACGATCCACGCCAGTTTGGTCAGTCGTGGCGCCACGGCGGGTTTCTTCTCCCCCGGCGCCAAGTGCAGACGAAGCTGTGCCCAAAGGATCAAGGCCACAAAGACAAATGCCGTGCTGAGGTGGAACGCCACCATTAGCGCCGGCGTGTGCGTCCTCACGACGGTCCCGCCGAGAATGATCTGGAGGATCAGCACGACAATCGCCCCGATGAACAAACCACCCACTCGATGGCGCAGCGTTGGATTGGTAAACGTCCAGATCAACGTGCCCAGGAACAGGAATCCAAAGAACGCGGCGATGGCGCGATGCGTGTACTCGGTCCAGAACTCACGCTTGAACTGCCCCATGGAGATCCATTCCCCGGGGCGGTGCTTGTGAATGACCTCGTGATGGTACGTCTCGTAGGCGGTCTGCCAGGCAGCGTCGCTATGCGGCGGTAAGACGCTGCCGTCCGTCTTGTTCTCACCGTAGTAGATAATCGGCCATTCGGGGATGGACAGTCCGGAGCCGGTCAGGCGAACGGTGCCGCCGGCCAGGACCAACAGGAAGAGCAAGGCAAGAAGCCCCCACAAAGCATAGGTCAGGCGCCGCTCCGCTTTCGAGGGAACGCCTGAGGCCCCTCCATCGGGAGAGGCCTGAGATTTGGTGCTGTTGAGGGGTGCTTCGTTTGTCACTTCAGTGTACCTCGGGAATCTTCGCGAAGTTATACGGAGGCGGCGGACTCTCGATATCCCACACCAGCGACTTCTGAATGTCGTTGATGTTCCAGGGATCGTTCGAGCAGTCGCGCGGCCGGCGCAGCGCTTCGAAGATGGAATATAGGAAAAGCATGCCCGCCGCCAGCATCAGCAAGTAGCCCATGGAGGAGATCATGTTGATCGTCTCGAATTCGGGGCGGTACTGCCAGATGCGGCGTGCCATGCCCTGCAAACCAACCAGGTGAAGAGGCAGGAACGTGATGTTCATGCCGAAGAAGAACAGCCAGAAGATGGCCGTGCCGAGTTTCTCACTCAGCATGCGACCGCTCATCTTCGGGAACCAGAAGTACGACCCGGCGAACAGGGCCATCGTGGCTCCGCCGACCAGGACGTAATGGAAGTGCGCGACGACGAAGTAGGTGTCGTGCACCTGAACGTCGAACGGAACGTTGGCGAGGAAGACACCGCTGATACCGCCAATCACGAAGAGACTGATGAACCCGAGGGCGAACTTCATCGCGGTCGTGAACCGGATGGTTCCGCCCCAGATAGTCGCCAGCCAGGACCAGATCTTCACGCCTGTGGGTAACGCGATCAGCATCGTCATGAAGGAGAAGTACAAACGGATCTCGGGAGAGATGCCGGCCGTGAACATGTGATGTCCCCAGACCAGGAAACCGATGATCCCGATCGCGCCAAGCGCCCAGACCATGCCGGTGTAGCCAAAGATCTGCTTGCGAGAGAAACTCGCCAGCACATGGCTGATAATGCCGAAGCCGGGCAGAACCATGATGTACACGGCGGGGTGCGAATAGAACCAGAAGAGGTGCTGGTAGAGAACGGGATCGCCCTCAAGACCGGGCTTGAAGAATCCCGTTCCGAAAGCGCGATCGGTCAGAACCATGGTCACAGCACCGGAGAGAACCGGCGTACCGACCAGGATCAGCCACGCGTTTACCAGCCAGGCCCAGCAGAACAGTGGCATCTTCATCATGTTCATGCCGGGGGCGCGCATGTTCAGGATCGTCACGATGAAGTTGATCGCACCGGTGATGGACGAAAGACCTGCCAGGTGCACGCCGAGGATCCACATGTCGACGCCGGCCGTGCCGGAGTATTCCTTCAGCGAGAGCGGCGGATAGGCCGTCCAGCCCGCGGCGTTGGCTCCGCCGTCGACGGCGAAGCTGGTGAACATCAAAACAGCCGCAGGAATCAGAACCCAGAAACTGAACGCATTCAGTCGCGGGAAAGCCATATCGCGGGCGCCGATCATAATTGGAACCAGGTAATTGCCAAAACCGGCCAGAGCCGGAATGATCACGAAGAAGATCATCACGGAGCCGTGCATCGTGATGAGCTGATTGAAGAGCTCTGGCTTGAGGAGTTCAAGATTCGCGGCGGAGAGCTGCGCGCGAATCGCCCCGGCAAAGGACCCACCGATGAAGGCGGAAGCCAGAGCGAGAATCAGATACATCATGCCGATCACTTTGTGATCCGTGGAACCAAGGACGTTCAGGATCCCGGTCGGCCGCGTGACGGGAAGCTGCGGCTCATCGGGGAAATGACGAGTCGGTTTGCGCTCTTCGTTTTGTTGCGGTGAATCGATCGTTACGCTCATTCGCGCACTGGCTCCTTGCTCATCTCACCCTCTTGAACTCCTCAGTAACTCCTGCACTCACTCGGCGGATGCGACTTCAGCCTCCTCGGCCTCATCGTCCGCCGGGATTTCCAGTTCCTTCATCTTCTCACCCAACCAGAAGTTGAACTCTTTCTCGGAAACGGCCTCAACATCGATCAGCATCTGCGAGTGCAACGACCCGCAAAGCTCAGCACACTGGCCTTCGTACCAGCCCGGCTCATCGATGTGGAACCAGAGCTGGGTCAGGCGCCCCGGAACGGCGTCGATCTTCACGCCAAAAGCCGGGACCCACCACGCGTGGTTCACGTCCACGCTGGTCACGTCTGCGGTAATGTTCTTGCCGGCCGGGACGTACAGCGGCTCGTCGGAGATCACGACGCCATACTCGGGATATCGGTACTCCCAGAAGAATTGGTGGCCGATGATCTCAATCCGAAGATCAGCAGGGGGCGGATTCTCGATGTTCTTGATAACTTTATACGAGGGAATCGCCAGCGCCACGAGCGTCAGCGCCGGGACGACCGTCCAGAAGACCTCCAGCTTCACATTGTCGTGGAAAGTCGCCGGCTGCCGGCCCGGGCGAGCGCGGAACTTCACGATCGCGTAGACCAACAGAATCTGCGGAAGCAGGAGATACGGGAGCGTCATCCCGAGGATGTAGAGCGCGTTGCCGCGGATCTCTCGGGCAAGCGGTGTGGCCGGATTCGTCATCCAGTTCGTGATCGGGGGATTGTCGCCGCTGATCTCGGCGTAGGCTCCCCCGGCCAGCGCCATGAGCGCCACGGCCAACAAGATTTTCACGGATCGGTTCTTCATAAGCTCCTCACCAGCTCCCGTCAGTCATCTTTCGGCAAAAATCGTGCAACATTTCGATATCCTCGTCGGAAAGAGTACCGAAACCGTGCCAGACGTTCCCGGGCTCGGCATTCGTCACGATTTCCTCGAATTCCTGCGCATTTTCAGTCCAGGAGGCGTCTGATCCGGCAATTGCGGGGGCATCCAGGCGAACAAACGGCGCGGTGGTGAGAACTTCGACAGCTTTGCCGCCTTCTCCATGCACTCCATGGCATGAAGCGCAATTTGCTGCAAAAATCTCGGCACCGGCGGATTTGCTCTCAGCGGCGTGCGCTGAGACGCTCTCGACGCGAGGTGCCGGGGGCTGGACGAGCTGGCGCATGGCCAGTTCAATCGGAATGCGATTCCCGGAGTCGGCCGTCTGGACGGGCTGGATCGTGCCGCCGCCTCCACCGGAGTTCCCACCAGGGAGCTCGGCGATCATCTCAGGGGTCATCTCCGGCTGATCGGGCACCCACTGAGAGACGTAGTGGATCATCGCCATCCGATCTTCGGCGGGAAGAAGCTGGTATGAGGACATCGACGTACCGGGTACGCCCTTCTCGAGCGTGTGCCACATATCCAGAACCGACTTGCCGTTCGTCCAACCGTCGGCATCATGGAAGTTCCGTGGCGGCGGGTTCAGGCTCTTGCCCTTGTCGCCATCGCCGAGACCTTCGGCGCCGTGGCAGGAGGCGCAGTTGACCTGGAACTTCTGGCGACCGATTGCGATCAGTTCCTTTGTCGGCTCGGCCAACGCCTGAACGTTGACGGCTTCCTTCTCCACCGGCTCGGCTTCTTTGACGAGGTCCGTCGTCTTGGCGGAGTAGCTGCCACGCATCAGACCGGAGACAAAGATGTAAGCGACCAGGAAGACGCCGATCAGCAGAACCGGCCAATAGGCAAAGGGATTTGTTTTCTCAGGCTTGCCGTTTCCGTGAGCCATTACAGGTAACTCCCATTGACGCTGGAGACGAGATTCGGATCGCCAATCGGCAGCACCGAGTGGCGGCGATAGAACCAGTCGATGCTCCAGCCGAATACGCCCAGGATCGCCAGGAAGGCTCCGATCTCGGCGACGCCCGGAATCACGGGCGACTCACGCGAGAACACCGGGTAGATCATCCAGTAGATGTCGATCCACTGGCCCACCAGGACAGCAATGCAGACGAGCGTCAGCACGACCGGATTGCCGCGGAAGGGCTGGGGCATCAGAACGAGGAAAGGGATGATCCACTTCAGCAGCGGCAGGAGAATCGTCACGAACTCCCAGCCGTTCTGCGTGCGGGCGATCATGTAGAAGGTTTCTTCCGGCAGGTTTGCGTACCAGATCAGCATGTACTGCGAAAAGCCGATGTAGACCATGAAACAGGAGAACGCCATGATCCAGGTGCCAAGGTCGTAGAGCTGGCGGGATTGGATCGCGCCTCGGACCGTATCGCGCCGACGCATGGCCAACGTGATCAGCGTAATCACGCACATGGTCGACAGGAACAGGCCAGCGAAGCAGTAGACACCGAACATGGTCGAGAACCACTTCGGCTCCAGCGCCATCAGCAGATCAACGACGTGCAGCGAGAATGAGGCTGCGAAGACGATCAGGAAGAGGATCGAGAGGCGGATGTTCTTCTGGGAGAGCTCTGCATCGCGATTCTTGTCCTGCGTCAGCGAGTTCTTCATAATCACATAAATGAACACGCACCAAGCGGCGAAGAAGAGCAGTCCCTTCACGATCACGCCACCTTGGCTGATGTAAACGGCCTTGGCGGCGCTGAGGTGAACGCCCTCGCGCATGCCGCCGTACAAGTCGCCCCAACCGAACAGTACGATGATCAGGAAGAACGCGAAGGCGACCGGAACGAAGACTGACATTCCCTCCGCGATGCGACGGACCGCCACGGACCAGCGGGCGCTGGCAACGTATTGAATCGCCGTGAAGACAATCCCGCCGAGGCCAAGCATCAGGAAGAAAAGGTAATTGAGAAGAAGCGCCTGCCAGGCCTGCGACGCGTTCGAGGCGGCCGAAGCCAGCCATCCGAGCGCACCAAGAATCGAAACCACCAGGAGCCCCATACGAAGCCCTGCCGGCAACCCGACCGGGCCCGGATCTTCAACGTGTGCGATGTAGCGACTGTGTGCTTGCATGGGTCGTTTCGCTGTATCCTTACTCAGTGAGCTGCCGCGGCCGGCTCGGTGCCGCCCGCCGGCTCTTTCGGTTCAAGGGCTTCCGCCTGGGCCAGATCTTCTTCCGTCGGATGGGCCGCACGCTGCAGAGCCCGCACATAGTGAATCACTGCCCATCGGCGATCCGCAGAGAGTCGCGACGCGTACGGAGGCATGTTGCCCTGTCCGCGCGTAATCACGTGGAAGATGCGGCCATCGGTCCACTCGTCGACGAGCTTATCGCTGAACAGCGACGGCGGCATTGGCATGCCGGCCTGGGCCGTAATCACGGTGCCCATGCCGTCGCCCGTTTCGCCGTGGCAGGGCGTGCAGTAGATGTTGAAGTACTTCTCGCCGGCCTTCATGACTTCCCATGTGCGCGGCAGCGGATTCTGCAACTTCGAAGCAAGTTCATCGGCCTCTGCGTCAGTGATCGTGTAGGGCTCGAAGCCCTGGGGCACAGTGCCTTCCGGCGGCATCCGCATGGAACTGCCGGTCGGCGAGAAGGGATCCGCTTCCTGCGCCTTCATCGCGGGCGAGAAATGCATGTCGGGCGTGAAGAGAACCTCGCGGGTCTCCCGACGTCCGTCGCAACCGACGACCAGCAACACAAGCGCGGCCAGCGCCAGCCCATTAATGTAGTTTCCGAATTTCATCGGCACCCATTCTCTGCAGGAGTTTGACGACTTCATCGTCGTTTGCGATTTTCTTCGTTGGTACGACCAGCGCAAACCGGTCGTTGGTGATCTCTTCGCAAAGCGTCTTCACAAAGGGATTCGGAAAAAGACGGCACGAGATGAAGATACACGCAAAGGTTGTCAGGCCGGCCACGAGCACGGCACTTTCAAAGGTCACAGGCACGTATGCGGGCCAGGCGTTGTAGGGCTTGCCGCCAACATTGATCGGCCAATCGATCGAATGGGTCCAGTACTGCAGCAGGAAACCCAGCGTTGCGCCAGTGAACAACGCCCCCAGCGCCACCTTCGGAATCCACGAGCGACGAATGCCCATGACTTCTTCGAGTCCATGCACCGGGTACGGCGTGTAGGCATCCAGGTTGCGCCAGCCGTTGCCAGAGCACTCGGCCGCCGCCTCCATCAGGCTGTCCGGATCGTCGAAGAATCCAACAATTGCGGGAAGGACCAGCTTTGCCATGATCAACTGCCCTCCTTGTTGCCCGGCTCGGTGCGTCGCGGCCAGGACAGAACCTGGAAGCGTCGGTCGGCACCGCCTGCATTCGGTTTATGAAGAACGGTCTTCAACTCGGCCATCGCCAGAGTCGGCAACGTGCGGCTGAAGGCCAGGAAGAGCGTGAAGAACAAGCCAAAGGAGCCAAGCGTCATGCCGATGTCGAACATCGTCGGCTTGAAGTAGGCCCAACTGACCGGCAGGAAGTCCTTCTCGAGCGAAAGGATGAAGATATTGAAACGTTCGAACCACATCCCGACGTTTACGAAAATCGAGATGATGAACATGGCCACCAGACTCCGTCGAATTCGCCTCGACCAGAAGAGCTGTGGAATGAAGACATTGCAGCTGAACATGATCCAGAACGCCCAGGCGTGGGCTCCAAAGGCTCGGTACAGGAACTGGGCCTGCTCGTAGGGGTTTTCCGAATACCATGCGATGAAGAACTCGCTGATATAGGCATACCCGACGAGGCAACTGGTTGTCAGGATGACCTTGTTACAGATATCCAGGTGGTTCATTGTGATGTAGTGCTCCAGTTTGAGGAGCTTGCGCATCGGGACCAGCAGCGTGATCACCATGCCGAAACCGGAGAAGATCGCGCCCGCAACGAAGTACGGTGGGAAAATCGTCGTGTGCCAGCCGGGAATCATCGAGGTCGCGAAGTCGAACGAAACGACCGAGTGCACCGAGAGCACCAGCGGCGTCGCCAACCACGCGAACTGTGCATAGGCGCGTTCATAGTGCGCCCAGTCGCGTGTCGAACCCGTCCATCCCATCGCGAACGTGCCGTAGAGCACCTTTTGGATTTTGTTCTTCGCCTGATCGCGAGCCGTCGCCAGATCGGGAATCAATCCCGTGTACCAGAACAGCATCGAAATCGTCGCGTAAGTCGAAACCGCGAACACGTCCCAGACAAGCGGTGACCGGAAGTTTACCCAGAGCAGACGTTCGTTCGGATACGGGATCAGCCAGAAGGCCTTCCACGTACGGCCGACGTGCAGGAGTGGAAAGAGGCCCGCGCACATGACCGCAAAAATCGTCATGGCTTCGGCGGAACGGTTGATCGCCGTACGCCACTTCTGGCGGAACAGGAACAGAATCGCCGAGATTAGCGTTCCGGCGTGACCGATACCGACCCAGAAAACGAAGTCGGTGATGTAGATACCCCAACCGACGGGGTTATTGATGCCGAGAATACCAAGGCCTCGCCGCATCTGAATAACGACGACGATGAGGCCGATCATGAAGACCATCTGGGCAAAACCAAAGGCAAGGTGCCACCCAAGCGGCGGGAATTTGAACATCGGCGCGAGAACGTCCTTTGTGACGTCGCGCATGGAGTACTTCGGATCGACAAGCGGCGCCGTGCCATCCGGCGTCATGCCGCCGTGCGAGTGCTCGTGGCCGCCGTGATCGTGCTGGCTGGGGACCAGGATCGGCTCTTCGCGAGGGGCTGTTTCCAACTGGCTCAAGAGATCACTCCTCTAGCGGAATCGATCAGGCTGCTGTGTTGCTCTTCTCCCCCGCCGTGCTGCTCGATAGCGGGAGCTTCCTCGTGACCGCCTCCGTGGTCCTCGCCGTGATCGGCACCGTGTTCCTCACCATGACCGCCGCCGTGATGGCCGGCCGCCTGCTGCACATCGTATTCGCGTGGCTCGCGATTGCGCACACTGGCCAGGTACATGATGTTTGGCTGAACATTGAAGTCGTGGAGAACGCCATAGCCGCGCTTGCCGCCATTTTCGTCGCGCACCTGATTCACTTCGTGATCCGGGTTCAGTGCATCGCCGAATGTAATCGCCTTGGTGGGGCACGTCTGCTGACATGCCGTCAGGAGCGAACCGGGGGGGATGTCGCGACCCTTCTCGCGAGCTTCTTCCTTTGCCGTGCGAATGCGCTGCGAACAGAAGGAGCACTTCTCCATAATGCCCTTGGTGCGTACGGTGATATCCGGATTCAGGTGCAACTCGAGAGGCGTCTCGGGAACCTTCTGATCCGGGTTGTGCGGCCCCTTGCGGAACTTCGAGTACTCGTAGAAATTGAAGCGCCGGACCTTGTACGGGCAGTTGTTTGCGCAGTAACGCGTGCCGACGCAGCGATTGTAAACCTGCTGGTTGAGCCCTTCATGGCTATGCACCGTGGCAAGCACCGGACAGACGGTTTCGCAGGGCGCGTTGTCGCAATGCTGGCAGAGCATCGGCTGCTTCACGACTTCCGGATTGTCCGGATCTCCCTTGTAGTAGCGGTCGATACGAATCCAGTGCATCTCGCGGCCGACGAGAATCTCGCGCTTGCCGACGATGGGAACGTTGTTCTCCATCTGGCAGGCGACCATGCACGCGTTGCATCCCGTGCAGGAGTTCAGGTCGATCGACATAACCCACTTGTGTTGCTTGTACTTGTGATCGGCTTTCCAGATGTCATGCAGCGGCTGGCCAGGCTCCCATTCGGGAACGTGATGCGGCGGCTGCGGGGCCTTCGGGTCCTTGTTCAGGTACTCGAGGTTCGTCTCCTGAACGATGGGCCGATCTTCCATGTAGTTGTGGCCCTGGACATCCGCGAGCTTGATGCGATCGCCGGTCTTCTCGATCGTCACTGAAGCGCCGGAGTAGGCCGCGCCGAAGTCGCCAACGGAACCGAGGCGGAAGGCATTGAAGCCCTCGTTGCTTCCGACTGCGCCGGCGTGAGTGCGTCCCCATCCACCGCCGATGGAAAGCACTTCCGGATGAGCGCCGGGGTGAATGCGAACCGGACCTTCGACGATTGCGTTGTTTGCCTTCAAACGAACGATATCGCCGTCTTTCAGCTTCATCTTACGAGCCGTTTGCGGAGCCACGGCAACGAAGTTGTCCCAACTGACCTTCGCAACAGGATCGGGAAGTTCGAGGAGGAAGGGATTGTTCTGATCCCGACCGTCGTACGTATTCGCCGATGTGAATACGGCCAGCGTGTAACCCGTGGCCGACTTCGCCTCTGCGCGACGCAGCACGCGATAGGCGGCATCTGCCTGGAAACGACGACCCGTGGACTTGGTCTTCGGCTGCGTCTCCAGAACGCCGCGCCGAAGCGTTGCGAACCAGAAGTCTTCGAACGAGCCGGGGTACTTGCCTTTTGCAAACACCTCGGTCTCCCAGTGCCGCATCAGATACTCGTACCAGGAGAGGGTCTGCGTTTCCGACTCCTCTTCGGTGATGGGCTTCAGGAAACGGCGCCCATCCTGGCGTGAAGCCAGTGCGATGAGCGAGTCTTCAAACGAACGATTCTCCCAGATCGGACGAATCGTGGGCTGCTGGATGCTGAGAAGTCCTTCGTACGGCTCCGCATCGCCCCATCCTTCCAGGAAGTGGAGCCCGGGCAGAATCAGATCGCACAGTGCGCCCGTTTCATCCTTGTGAGTTCCGAAGGAAACCTTCAGGCCGACGCGCTTCATCGCGTCATCGAAGCCCGCAGCCACGGGCAACGTGTGCGCCGGGTTCGTGCCTTCGATCAGAAGTACATCCACGTCGCCATTCTTCATGTCGGCGACGAGTTGGGTCATCTCTTTCGTGGAACCCTGCGACTGGTTGCTGGGACGGGACGCATCGACCGTGTGACCTTCATTGCCGAGCATCGAATTCAGCAAATTGACCGTCAGGTGCAGATCGGTGAGCGATTCGGTGCTGCTCATCATGCCGCCGGCGTAAACGAGGCTCTTGCCGCGGGCCGCCCAAAGGTCGTCGGCCACGCGCTTCACGGTGCCGGAGGGAAGGCCGACGGCCTTCTCCAACACGCTCGGCTTCACATTCCCGAAGGACAGGCCGGAAATCTCCGTGTGCCCATCGGCGGCAAGTTGCGCTGCAATGGCCAATGCCAGCGAAGCGAAGTGTTGGGGCCGTACCGAGAAGCGATAGTCGGCATTCATGCCGCTCATCGACATCACAGGCTCGAACGCATACAGGCGACCCATCCTCTTGTGGCCGTCCTCGCCGGTCACTCGGCGGGAGGCCCCGATGCCGGCCATGTGCTCGACAGGTGAATGGCTCTCCGACATCGGGTCCGCGCCGAGAAGCACAGTGACTTCAGACTTGTCGAAGTGATACCGCGGCACGACCGGCTGGCCATACGCCAGCACAGCGGCCTCGCGACGAGCCTCGTCCGCGAACGCGTCGTACGTTACGTGACGAAGGCTGGGGAACGACTTCTTAAAATCGTCCAGAAGAGCACGTCGCGCCGGTCCGTGGATCGTTCCGGTCAGCAGCACTGCTTTTCTACCCGCGGCACGCAAGGCCTTCGCGACGCGATCATAGCTCTTGTCCCAATCGGCCTTAGTATCGCCCTTCGAATCGGGCGAGGCAGAAACAACGGCAATCGGGTGGCGCAAACGATCGGGATCGTAGAGCCCAACAACCTGGACCTGGCCGCGCGAGCAAAGCGCTCCCTTGTTGAGGGGGTGTTCGGGGTTGCCTTCGAGCTTGATCGGGCGTGCCTCACGGGTCTTGACCAGCAGACCGCACCCGGCTTCACAGCCCTTGCAGGTCGAGGCGTAGTAGTTCGCGACGCCGGGCGTGATTTCTTCGGGAGCAGTGACGTAAGGGAGAATCTTCTGGGCCGGACGTTCGCCGCAGCCGACCGCCGCCAGCACTGCGGCGAATCCACTGAGCTTCAGGAAGTCGCGTCGGCGAAGATTCCACTCCGGCACACTCAGATTCTCCAGCCGATCAGCAAAACCTTTCGGCTTTGTGTTCCAATCGCCGCCGCCCTTCCGGGCCAGTACGTCCGGATCGCCCTCGTACTCATCGAGGGTGGACCACATGGCCGGCGGTTTCGTATTTTCGCCCATCAACGTCTCCTGCTCGGGTTCGAATTCGCTCATTGGTGGCACGTGTTGCAGTCGATCGAAGCGTTCTGGAAGGCCTTCACATGGTCGATCGCGCCGGGGCCTGCCTGCGGGGCGAGGCTGTCGTAACCGAGAGCCGCGAGAATCTGCGTCTTCAGTTCCGCCGCTGCCTCCTCATCCGTCTTGGCCTTGGAAGCCAACTGATCCAACTCGCGGCCATCCCACATGTTGGACTTCAGACTCTTGAATTCCGTTTCTTCTCCGGCGATCTCAAGTCCCTCGGCTTCCCATGCATCCTGCTTGGCGCCGGTTCGAAGGTAGTCATCGTTGCGGTGACAGGAAACGCACCAGCCCATGTTGAGCGGAGCGAATTGGCGAAGGGTTTCCATCGTCTCCACAGGGCCGTGGCAAGTCTGGCAAGCGACGCCGGCCGCGACGTGAGCCTTGTGAGAGAAGTGGACGTGATCGGGAACTCGGTGGATCCGATCCCAGGGGACCGGCTTGCCGTCTTCGAAGTACTTGGTCAGTTTCTGGATTTCGGGACGATCGGTGCGGACGACCGAGTGGCAACCCATGCAGGCGTCCACCGCCGGAATTGTGGCGTGCGCGGATTTATCGGCATTCGAATGGCAATACAGACAGTCCATGCCCAACTTGCCGGCATGCAGCTTGTGGCTGAAAGCGATCGGCTGTGTGGGCTCATAGCCCTTGTTGTTGCGAAGGGTCAGTGCCTGAATTGCTCCCGCGATGGCCAGGACCAGCACGAGGAACAGGATCCTCCAACGGGCCAGGATCGCCTGGGTCATGGCTTTCATTCGGTCAGAACTCCGTTCAAGAGAAGAGAGGCAAAGCCCCTTTTTTCAACACTCTGCAGCCCGGAGGCAACGTCACGCGAGGAAGCCTGCTCAACCTCCCCAACGAGACCGCTCCGGACACCCGAAAGTGGACAGCTCAAGTCCACTTTCGTGAAAAAAATCACAAGGTGGCGTATGGGTGTATCTCGACCATTCCACGCACAACGCACGCCTGGATGCAAGCGCCGTACCGACAGTGATTTAACAGCAGGCCGAAGAATTGCATCCGCCTGGATCGCCCGACGAATTTGTACCAATCGGTCAACTATGCCCACAAAACGCGTTCTGATTGTCATCAGTCTCATCGTCTTCCTGGAAATCCTCTGCCTGGGCGCAACCGTCAGTACCATCGAGGAGTATTCGGACTTCCTCGGCGGCACGGCGCTCATGCTGGGACTGCTTTGGGCGGCGACATCCGGGCCGAAAGCAATCTCTACCCCGCTCTGGGCGAGCCTCTCCGATCGCTGGGGACGCAGACCCGTCCTGGTGATCGGAACCATCGGAACGATCCTCGGGTCTCTCATGTGGGGCATTGGCCGTCATGTCGGAATCGTTCTCGCCGGCCGACTTGCGATCGGACTTCTCTCCTCTCAGGCGGCGCTTGCCCATGCGGTTGTGGCCGACGCCACGCCCGAAGACAAACGCGCGGCCGGGATGGGTCTGCTCGGGGCCGTCTTTAGCGTCGGTTTCACGATCGGCCCGCTGGGTGGAGCCTTGATTGCGAAATACTGGAGTTTCCACGCGCTCGGCTACATCATGGCGGGGTTGCAGGGAATCGCTTTGCTTCTGATCATCTTCGCCCTCCCGGAGACTCTTCCCCGCCGCGAGGAGCACGCCCGGATTCGAATCCCCATCCTCTCCGGCGAGGTCTGGCGAAGCGTCCTGGGCCAATCGGCCGTCGCCGGTTTGCTCGGCGCCAGCGTCATCGCCACGCTCGGCTACAGCGAGTTCTTTACGGCGATGCCTCTGGCCGCCGGCGAGTGGTTCGACTACGATGTCATGGCTGTCGGAAAGGTGTTTGCCGTGCTGGGTCTGGTCGGAGCGATCGCGCAAGGTGGCTTGATCCGCCCGCTGGTCAAGCGCATCGGCGAACGCGCCGTCGCAATCGGAGGCCTGATGCTCGTCGCCGCGGGGTACGTCTGGATGGCAGCCGGCCCAGGCTTGGGAGGCTTTTGGATCTCATCCATTCTGATCGGATTGGGTGGCGGTCTTGCCACGCCGTCGATTACCGGCCTGCTTTCGCGAACCGGCAGTTCAGGGGACCAGGGAACGATCCTGGGAATGAACCAGGCACTGATGGGAATCGGGCGCTCGGCCGGCTTCGTAATCGGCAGCGTCCTGTTCGTTCGGGTGGCTCATTGGGTGCCTTTCACCGTCGCTGCTACTTGTCTGGCCGGTGGGTGTCTCTTGCTGGCAGCGCTGAAGCTGAAGCCCACGCCGGCCGCAACTGCTGGAGAGCCAGCGATCTAGGCTCCCGTTGGCCCGTCTTCGGCATTTGCGATCCCGGATTTCCATCGTTGACAGCGAGCCGCTGACATGGATTCTGCTAACGTTATGTCTGGCGGAACATAACGCTCGAATCCACCGCTTGGCCCGCACCTCATGGCAGCCCTCACAGACCTGAATCCCATCGTCGTTCCCCGAGTTGTCGACCAGTATGGCCGGCAGTTTCGATACGTGCGTGTCAGCGTCACGGACCTCTGCAATCTCTCGTGTACGTACTGCAACCCGGTCCAGGGCTGTGCTTTGACGCACAAGCACAAGCTGAGCTGGGAAGATCTCGATTTCCTGGTCGATGTCTCGGTGAACGACCTGGGCGCAGAGGCCATCCGTATCACTGGCGGAGAGCCCTTGCTGCGGCCGGGAATCGTGGATTGGATCCGCGGGATTCGCCGAAACGAGGATCTCGTCGACATCGCCATGACAACCAATGGCGTGATGCTGGACCGCCTGGGTGAAGACCTGGCCGATGCGGGTCTCGATCGCGTGAACGTGTCACTGGATACGTTCGATTCGGATCGATTCCGTGAACTCACACGCGGCGGTTCGCTTAAGCGTGTCTTGCGGGGAATTGAAACGGCCCGAGGCCTCTTCCGACAGGTAAAGATCAACTCCGTAGCCATGAAGGATATTGTCTTCAAGGAGATGGATCGTTTCGTCCGATTCTCGGATGAAAGCGGCCTGGAGGTTCGCTTCATCGAGCTGATGCCGATCTTCGACGAGAAGGATTTCTTCCACCACAACTTCATCAGCGTCGAGGATCTGAAAGCGCACTTGCGCGGGCTCGGATTTGTGCTGACTCCGGAAGGCGACGGACCCGCAGCCGGCAATCGATCCGGCTACGGACCAGCCACAACGTATCGCGTCGAAGGGACGCGTGCGCGGCTGGGATTCATCTCGCAGATGTCGAACACCAAATGTCTGAAGTGTAACAAGCTCCGCCTGACGAGCGATGGTGCCCTCAAGCCCTGCCTCCTGATGCCCGAAGAAATCGACCTTGTGCCGCTGATCCATCGTCGCGATCGCGGAGCCGTTGCGGCGGCAATGCGGTATCAGTTCCTGAAGCGTGCCGAACGCTACGATGCGATCGAGGCTCTGAACGGCAACGTCGGCCGCAGTATGCAGGCGATCGGCGGCTGACTTCCCCCTGACAGTCCACCAAATGAAGAGGCGCCGCCCAATCGGACGGCGCCATGTTTGTTTCGTTTGTCGGCGATCTCAGTGCGAGATCAGGTCGATCATCTTGAACATCGGCAGGAACATCGAGATGACGATGAAACCGACGACGACACCGAGGAAGATGATCAGCAAGGGCTCGATCAGGGATGTCAGTCCGGCGACCGCCGTGCTGACCTGGTCCTCGTAGAAGTCGGCGATCTTCGTCAGCATGCTTTCCAGCGCACCGGTGCGCTCGCCGACGTCGATCATACGAGTCACCATCGGCGGGAACACGTCCGCTTCGACGAGAGGCTTCGTGAGCGATTCACCGCTCTGGATGCTGGCTCTCGTCTTGTAGACGGCTCGCTCGATCTTCGCATTGCCGGCCGTCTTGGCCACGATGTCCAGCGCATACAAAATGTTCACACCGGATCGGATCAGCGTACCGAGAGTTCGAGTGAACTTCGCGACCGCCGATTTCAACAGAAGCGGACCGAAGATGGGTATCTTGAGTTTCAGCGAGTCGAGGTTGTATCGGCCGGACTTCGTCTTGCCGTACTGCCAGACGAATATCCACAGGCCGATCAGCAGAATGATGATCAACCACCACTTGTCCTTAATTAAGTTCGAAAGGGCCACGGTTATTCGGGTGGGTAACGGAAGCTGACCGCCCAGGTCGGAGAAGATGTTGGCGAACACGGGGACGACCTTTACCAACAGGAAGATCGTAATACCGGTCGCGACGATCGACACGGTGGCCGGGTACATAATAGCAGTCTTGATCTTGCGCTGCAGGCTGGCCGTACGTTCCAGGTAAACCGCCACCTGCTCCAGGATCGAGTCGAGCATACCGGAGGCCTCACCGGCTCGGATCATGGAGAGGAAGAACATATTGAAGATGTTGGCGTGTTTGACCATGGCCTCGGTCAGGGACTCGCCGGCTTCAACGTCCCGCTCGACCTGGCGGACGACGTTCGCGAGCGAGATGCGCTCGGTCTGTTCGGCAAGAATATCGAGCACCTCGATCAGCGGCAGACCGGCGCGGATCATAACGGCCATCTGCTGGGAAAGCACAACGAGGTCGTCCAGCTTCGTCCGCCCGCGTTTGCCTTTCCGCTTCTTGGTCCGCGCTGCAGCCGCAGCACCCACCTTGATCTGAGTGGGCATCAGCCCCTTTTCGCGCAGCATCCGAACGACGGTATTCTGGTCGCTGGCTTCTGCGGTTCCGCTGACGGTTCGACCGTCGGATGCTCGCGCAACATACTGATAAATCGGCATCGCTAAGCAAACTCCTCAATTGTTAAGGCGTCTCGTCATGCACTGCCGGAGGTACTGTTACCTCAATCCTCGTCCGCCATCGTGGCCGCAAGGACTTCCTCGATGGGAGCAGTGCCCTGGATGGCCTTGCGGACGCCGGCCATGCGAAGTGTCCGCATGCCGTGTTCGACGGCGAGTTTCTTCAACTTGTTGGTCGGCAATTCCGATGTGATTGCATCGCGCAGATCATCGTCTACGGACATAATCTCATAGAGGCCGACACGTCCCTTTGTTCCAATCCCGCGACATGTGTCGCATCCCCGGCCCTTGGCGAACATGACATCCTCATCGTCGATCCCGAGGGCTGCCACGATATCCGCTTCCGGCTTGTACTCTTCCTTGCAGTTCTTGCATACGCGGCGCACGAGGCGCTGCGCCTCGATCAGCACGAGAGACGCGCTGACGAGGAAGGGTTCGACGCCCATGTTGATCATACGCTGGGGGGTACTCGGAGCGTCGTTCGTATGGATCGTGGAAAGCACCAAGTGACCCGTGAGAGCGGCCTTAATGGCAATCTCGCCCGTCTCCAGGTCACGAATCTCACCAATCATGATGATGTCGGGGTCCTGGCGAAGGAAGGACTTCAGCCCAGCGGCGAACGTCAGCCCGATGTCCTGTTTCGCGGCAACCTGGTTGATGCCCTTCAGGTTGTATTCGACCGGGTCCTCGATCGTGGAGATGTTTTTTCTCGGATCATTGATGGTCGAGAGAGCCGAGTACAGCGTCGTGGATTTACCGGAACCCGTCGGGCCAGTGATTAGTGCCATGCCCCAGGGCTTGTGGATGGCTTCCTCGAGCTTGTCCAATTCCTCTGGATCGAAGCCGAGATCCGCCAGGTTCAGCATCAGGCTGCCCTGGTCGAGAATACGAATAACGACCTTCTCTCCGTGAATCATCGGGCAGGTCGAAACACGGAAGTCAATCGCGCGGTTCTTCATCTTGATGCGGAAACGCCCGTCCTGGGGAAGGCGTTTCTCCGCGATGTCGAGGTCGGAGAGAATCTTGATGCGGGAGATGATCGCGTTCTGGAATTTCTTGGGCGGCGGCGACATTTCGTGCAGCACACCGTCGATGCGGTACCGGAGCCTCAAGACCTTCTCATAGGGCTCGATGTGAATATCGGAGGCTTCCGACTTGATGGCTTCGGTAACGATCGTATTCACGAGCTGGATAACGGGCGCGTCGTTGATTTCCGAATCGTCGTCGTCATCCCCCTGTTCCTCGTCGTCATCCATCATCTCCATGGACTCGGACTCGAGATCGTCTCGGACGGCGCGAATATCGTCGTCGGTGATCTCCTTCAGGGCCTCGTCGATATTCCCCGCGTCGACTTCCTCGGGGTAGTACCGGGAAATCGCCTCGTTGATGTCCGACTCGAAGGAAATCACGGGGATAATCTGGCTCTTGGTCAGGATCCGGAGTTCGTCCAGCAGATAAATGTTGGAGGGATCGGAAAGGGCAATCGTCAACGTATCGCCGGTCTTGTCGACCGGCACAATCTTGTACTTGCGGACGATGCTGGAGGGAATGCACTCCAACACGCCGCGGTCGATATCATAGTGCGATAGTGTGATAAATGGGACGTTGAGCTGCTTGCCCAGCGCGGCGGCCATTTCCCACTCCGACGCGAAGCCCATCTCCACCAGAACACGGCCAAGACTGTCCCCGGAATCCTCTTGCCGCTGAAGCGCGGCTTCCAGGTCTTCCGCCGAGATGACGTTGTCTTTAACGAGCATCTCGCCGAGTTTGCGCTCCATTGCGGACGCCATGCGCACATTCCCCCAGGTGGACTCGCACCAAAGCAAATGTGGTCGAGGGCAACTACACCAGACCAGCTCTCAACCCAATCCTTTGATTCATCCGAGTCTCGGCTCGGCTCCCGAGTAAGTCAACCTGAAACGCGACAGGGGTTTGTGGCGCGGAAGTCACGCTCTTAGGCCCGCTTTCGGCTACCAGTAGGCGTGCCATGACCCCCAGGCATCGGCGGGCAGATCCGCCTGCAATTCAAGGACATAGGCGTCTTCGACCCCGGAACTTGTGGCGATTGGCGCAGAGGCCGAATTCCCGAAGAAGCAACTGCCGGAGTAGACGCCGCCGGCATAAATCCGTCCGGCCGGGCCCACCTCGACTGAGATGACCTCGTCCCGCGCTGCTCCGCCAATCAATTGAAAGGCATAAAACTCGCCTGTGTAGGGTGAGAATAGACCGATGTAGCCGTCGCGTCCACCGCGCCCCGTGATCAGACCGTTCAGCCCCGGCAAATCCCCGCCATTTCCGAAGAATCCGCCACCCAGGATTGCTCCATCTGAGTATTCAGCCATCTCGTAGAGTGTATCATCCGCAGTCCCCCCGAACCCTCCGACCCAGAATACGAGTCCCGTCGCGGGGTCCAGCGACGCGATGAAGCAGTCCAGGCCGCCGGCCGAAGTCAGCGTCTGCGTCCCCCCCATCGCCAGGTCGAACACAGCATCGTCGGAGTAGACTCCGCCCATCAGCAACGCGCCGGATTGGTGCTCCAGGACGTCGAATGCTTCATCTTGCCCCGGGCCACCAAATCCACGCGCCCAGATCAGGTTTCCATCGGCGTCCAACCTGCACGCCACGATGTCGCGATCGCCGGCGGCGCTGAATTCCGCATCCGGTGCGGTCCCGCCGGGAACGAGAGTCGTTTCCTCGAAGAACCCGCACAGCACTACGCTGTTGTCCGGCAGCAGAGTCGAGAATGTGTACGCATCGTCCTCGGTGCGCCCCAGGACCTTGCTCCAGACAATATCGCCGTTCGAATCGAAACGCACGACGGCCGTGTCGAATCGGATGTCGTAGGATTCCAGCCGTGTCTCGTCCGGCTCGCCGATTTCCCAGGTAAGACTGATGCGGAACATCCCGGAGTACAATGTGCCGCCGTCCGGCATCGGCTGAAGGCTGTGCGCGTAGTCGGAAAGCTCTCCGAACGGCAGCTTGATCCAGCGCTGCTCGAGCGTGCTGCTTGTCAGCATCAGGTATGGATCGAACGAAGCCTCGAGGGACGCAGATGTGAATCCGTCCGTGCCGTCCGCGTCGAAATCGGTCAGCTCTTTGTAGGCGCCGCCGATCATCAGGTCGCCATTGTCGCGCGGAAGGAGAATGCTCAGGTACTGGTCGAGAATCCCACCGATCCGCAGGTGATCCGAGAACACCGACTTGTTCGGATCGAAGACGCCGACCAGCGCATCGTAGTCACCGTCGTGCCCGACGGAGATCGTCGTGGCACCGGCCGCGGGCAAAGTAACGGGTCCGCTGATCGTCCCACCGACATACAACTCGTCGGTCGTCGGCGAATAAGCCAGTTCGTTCACGATGTCTACGCTGGGCGAACCGAAGGCGACAACGCGGACGGGCTCCAGCGTCTGCCCGAAGGCGATACTTGCCGTCAAAACTGCGATGAGTATGGCGACTTTCAACCGAACCAACATCGTCTTCTCCTGCCTTGTGTTCCCTAAGTTCTCTTGAAGAACGTAGAACGAGTAGACGGCCGTTGTCATTGCCTTTTCCTGTGAGCCGGGTGTCTGCACTGGTCTTGACGCACTCCCGGACGACCCTTCTGATCCTCGCATGCTCGGGATTCTTCTCGCCGTTGGGTTTGTGACGATTGTCAGCTTCCTCTGTTCGCTGTGGGAGGCGGCTCTGTATTCGATCCCGCAAAGCCGAATCGAGGCACTGCGCGAGGCAGGCTCCAGTGGAGCAAGGCGCCTGGCGCGGCTGCGCGAGAATATCGATGAACCGATCGCCGCCATTCTCACGCTGAACACTTTGGCGCACACCATTGGCGCCACGGTAGCTGGTGCGCTGGTCGAAGGGCGCTTCGGCGCTCAGTATCCGTTCGCACTGACGCTCTTCTCGATTTCATTCTCGATCCATATCCTGATCGTGACGGAGATCATCCCGAAGACCCTTGGTGTTGTAATGGCGGAGAAACTGGCGCCGCTCTTTGCATTTCCAATTCAGATCACGATCTGGATGCTCTGGCCGCTCGTGAAGACCAGCCAGGGACTTACGAAAATCCTCACCGCCCGCTTCGGCGACAAGGAATCCGGCCCGACGCGCGCCGATCTGCATGCCATGGCGCGACTGGCCGCAGAGGCCGGGCACCTACGCAAAGACGAACTGATCTGGAGTCAGAACGCGCTTCTGCTGCATTCCGTCACCGCACACGATCTGATGACGCCGCGGATCGTCGTCGAGAGCTTCGATGCCGCGACGACATTGGGAGAGGTCGCTCGCAATCGAACCAATTGGACGAAGAGCCGCGTCCCTATCTGGCAGGACAGCCCCGAAAACATTGTCGGGATTGTGCGCCGGCGCGATGTCTTCGATGAGATCATCGAGCATCAGGATT